>NZ_JAMXSE010000003.1:0-318567 GCF_024124685.1 Pseudoalteromonas sp. OANN1 | reverse complement strand
CGTCTAGGTTGGTTGCTGCATCAATAATCACCGACTTTTTACTCTCCAGTGCCAGTTGTTGTTTGGCGCTGGCAATAAAGGTTTTATTGGTGAGTAGTCGAATTGCGCTTTTAACACTGCCAAGTTGGATGTCTTTGGCTGCAAAAATATTCATCGCACCAAGTTGCGCAAGCCAGTGGATATAAGGCTGCTTTTTATCCCCATGTAACACCAAGTACTGGTTGCCTGCTAGGGTTTGCAACACAATATGCGGGGTATTTGGGGTGTCATCAAACATCAATAGGTTTTGGCCGCGAGAGCACAATACGTTTTGGGTGTTATTGGCGCTAGTAACAACGGATGGTTGGGTGTCGTTAAGGGCAAACCCTAACAAGTAACTTTGGTCTGGGTCGTTGTTCATACAACCGATGAGCACATTACTGTCTGGCAGCAGTGGAAAGTGTAACCCTGTCGGTTGCTTTTGACCGCGACAGGCATATTGTGTGAGGCGCTTTACCGACTCGGTCACCTGACTATCAAAATGTACTTGCGTGGCATATTGCCCTTGGGTATCTAGATGAGGGTTGGCCTTTGACCCTGACAGCGAGCGCACTGTAGCGGTAAACACCATCGGTTTTGGGCTATGCTCTGGGAGCGCGATACGTATTGGCTCACCCCGTGGTACACAAACCGACTCGCTATGATACGCAACTTGCTTAGGGTCATTGGCACTGCCTTGCTTATACACCTGTTTACTGCGAATACAGGTATAATCGCCACCTTTCGCTGTGCCCAATTTACCATTTAACGAAAACGAATAACCGGCATTGGCTTCGGCTACGTTTCCTACCAGCGTGACTTCATTTTTACCTTGTTGATAGGCAAGCTCGAGATTGCCGGTACGCTCAAATTGCTCAGCGGGATTTTGTGCAGCAGGCTCAAAATAGCTGCGCTGCGCCGAGCTGACCGAGGTTGGCGGATGGGCATTCATGTGCACTTGTGAGCCACCCATTTTAAAACGATGGCGGCTTTGGCACTGCGTAAACCCAACAAAGCCGGTTTCATGTTCGTGAACCAGACCATCTTTATCCGTTACCGACAGCAAGCCTCGCTCAATATAGGGGCTTGCAAGATTCCCCTCGGCAATCACTATCGACTCAATAAAATCATGGCATTCAAACCAATAAATTAAGCCGTACTTTGCTAAGAGTCGGGTGAAAAAGGTGTAGTCGTTTTCTAGCGCTTGTACGCACTGCGGTAGCGTGGGTAAATCTTTAGTGACTCGCCATTTTATCCGGTCTTGTGAATAGCCGGCTTTTTGTATCAGCTTATTGAGGACAGACTGAACATTGGCTTGTACAAAGATTTGGCTTTTTTCTGTTTGCTTAAGTAACTCAAGGCGAGGCTTTAAAATCACCTCTGCACCACAGGTGTGCTCAGACACAAAACCAGATTGGATATCAAATAAAGTCCCAGTGAAATACGTTGATATTGCATCTGGTGACTCAATTTCAAACGTGAGCATATTGCCGACGAGTAATTCATCAGCCAGGTCAAATTGGGATTCTAGGTTCGCTTTGAGTAAAAAGCCGCTATTGATACAGGTCGTGAGTTCAAAATCGACGACATGTACAGGATGGTTAGTACCATACACCACAATCCTTGTTTGCATTTTTTATGTCCACTGTTGTTGGTTAAAGCTGTTCCACCAATACGCGGTACTACTTCCTAGTGTGCTGCGATTGGTTTTTATTTGCGCGCTATTGTTACATAAAAGGCAAGCATTTTTAACTCATTTTTTTATTCAGCATTCGAATGCTTATCGGGTGTGATGGAGGGGGGAAAGTAGCGCTGATTGTTAATTCTGATTTTATCTCCTGAAGCAGCTAAGTCGCTTACAAGCACCAAAAGAACTTATCAGCGCATTGTGTCTCCCTCATCACACCCGAAAGTAAATTGCCAATGAGTCATTTCAACGCATGGATGCGTGAAAAGCGGTGACAGGGCCAAGGATGGCCCTTACACCGCGGTGACGTTCATATTGGTAATTTACTTGAGGAGTCAGTGTGATGTTGGGAGTGCCCTTTCTTTTGCGCAACGATTCTTTGGGCATCAAAGAAAAGTAAGTCGTAGTCCATGGATGGGCGTCGAAATCCGTCAGGAGGACATATTAACCTCACCCTCCATGGCTCGTATCAAAGCGCATCCATGCGCTTCTCGTTCATTCTTTTTAAACGACGAAAAAGAACGAACCAAGAAAACGTCGCCCCAGCATCACACTTAATCCTCAAATCCTAAGCCGATATATAATACCAATTGCACTAAGTCTCCAATCAATTTGAAGGGTGAAATACCATATTAGCGTCGTTAAAAATTTCTCATTTAGAACAACTAAAGAGCAAAATTTTTGCCTAGCTACTAAAGCTATTTCTCCGCTTCAAATTGCTCATTTACCTAATACAATTGGTATCGCAACCGTCTTGTAAGGCACGTCCCTGTACCAGACAAGACTTGGCCGACATCCTGTCGGCACATTGCATATCAGCTTATGCTTTTCGGGTGTGATGGAGGGGGAATACGTTGCTTGTGAGATCGTCTACGATTTTAGCGATTAAGCTGCTTTAAAGCATTGCAAAAACTATCATCGCAGAATGCTTCCTAATTCACAGTTCAAATAGTGTTGTAGGACGCGGTTACCCGCCGAGCTGTTATGTTTTTCGGGTGATGAGGGAGTGCCCTTTCTTTTGCGCAACGATTCTTTGGGCATCAAAGAAAAGGTAGTCGTAGCCCATGGATGGACGTCGAAACCTGTCAGGAGGACATATTAGCCTTACCCTCCATGGCTCGTATCAAAGCGCATCCATGCGCTTCTCGTTCATTCTTTTTAAACGACGAAAAAGAACGAACCAAGAAAACGTCGCCCCAGCATCACACTCAATCCTCAAACCCTAAGCCGATAGTCTTGTAAGGCACGTCCCTGTGCCTGACAAGACTTGGCCGACATCCTGTCGGCACATTGCATATCGACTTATGCTTTTCGGGTGTGATGGAGGGGGAATAAGTTGTCTGTTAGCTGTCCACAAAGCTATCAGAAACATAGTTGCTTGCAAGCACCACAATAATTTATCAGCGCCTTGTGTCTCCCTCATCACACCCGAAAGTAAATTGCCAATGAGTCATTTCAACGCATGGATGCGTGAAAAGCGGTGACAGGGCCAAGGATGGCCCTTACACCGCGGTGACGTTCATATTGGTAATTTACTTGAGGAGTCAGTGTGATGTTGGGAGTGCCTTTTCTTTTGCTACCTTCTCTTTGGGCAAGCAAAGAAAAGATAGTCGTAGCCCATGGATGGGCGTCGAAACCCGTCAGGAGGACATATTAACCTCACCCTCCATGGCTCGTATCAAAGCGCATCCATGCGCTTCTCGTTCATTCTTTTTAAACGACGAAAAAGAACGAACCAAGAAAACGTCGCCCCAGCATCACACTCAATCCTCAAACCCTAAGCCGATATAGTGCAACCGTCTTGTAAGGCACGTCCCTGTGCCAGACAAGACTTGGCCGACATCCTGTCGGCACATTGCATATCGACTGATGCTTTTCGGGTGTGATGGAGGGGGAATACGTTGCTTGTGAGATCGTCTACGATTTTAGCGATTAAGCTGCTTTAAAGCATTGCAAAAGCTTATCAGCGTAGCCTCCTAGTCCACAGTACAAATAGTTTTGTGGGAGGCGGTTCACCCGCCGAGAAGTATGCTTTTCAGGTGAAGAAGAAGTGCCTTTTCTTTTGCGCAACGATTCTTTGGGCAAAAGAAAAGGTCGTCGTAGTCTATGGATGGACGTCGAAATCCGTCAGGAGGACATATCAAGCATCCCTCCTTGGCTCGTATCGACTTAAGAATTGTCGCGTAGATAACGACTAGAACTAGTAGTAAAAAGAAATAAGTCAGGCTTCAATTTGAAGTTTTAAAGCCTGACTATTTTAAGCATACGCCACTAAGCAGCAGCTTTTTTTCTAGAAAAGTTTTGTCTCGCCACTTTAGTTGTAATTGATAAGACAGCCGCTAACTCAAGACCTAACAAAATACTCTTCATTGAAGAGTAATTATAAAACACCCAATCCCAACCCCAAAACTGCTTGGCAAACTCTTGATTAACTCCTAAATAGTCTAGGTTTCGAATCAAGTTTTCTGCGAATGCTAAAAAGTCAACACCAATAAATAATAAAAATACTGTCATTAATGCCATATCAGCGTTAGTCATTAAGACCTCTTTTGTTTCTTTGCCTCTGTTAGCTAACCAGTTTCGAGAGAGCATTGGGCGGAAAGCTATTAGTAGAAATGAAGTTACATCAATAAAAAGGTGTATCATGTATATACGGTTATTTTTCCAGAGTTGTAGAGAGTCATCGCCCAGAGCAAAAAGGTTAAAATATAATATTGAAAAACCAACAATACGTGTAAAAAACAACACAAAGCATATATGGCGAATATTAACATCTGAATAGTAAACGGCACCTATAACTGCAATCGCAGCAAGCATTACAACTTGATCTAAACCAGAGTTAAAATAAAATATGCTAAATGGAATAAAAAGCAGCGCTAATAAATATTTCATACCTTAACCTAATTTTACCTAACCGTTACCTGAATCGTTATTGGCTTCCCTAGGCTTGTCACCATTTTCCGTACCACTACCACCTCCATTAACAATCTTGGCTTGAAGATTAGTCAAAACAACTTCTGTTTGTGGCTTAACGCTAGAGTCAGTATTAGCCCCTCTAGGCTCATCACCATTATAAGTGCCACTCCCTCCTCTAACGAGATTAACTAGTGCATCATCTAGTCTATCTGCGTCTTGCTGTTCTATCAGCTGGTTAATGACTATAACTTCTTTTCTAGGGCGCTCGCCGTTTTCAGAGCCGCTTCCTCCAGAAACTTGTTTTGCGTCCATATTAAGCAGCAAACCTTGGAGGGCCTTATTATCTTTTTTTGAATCAATACTTAAAAAACGAGCGATAAATTCCGACATCAAATTCTTCATCATTAATCTCTATTTTTTATATCTTCTTGCTCTTTCTCACTCTGTTTAATTTGAGTGATAAGCCCTTTGATATCAACCGAACAATAAATACATATCTCTAAAAACTGATTGATCCTTGGTTGTCCGACACCGGTTTCCCAATTTTCTATCGTCCTGAGAGACACACCAATTTTATCTGCCATTTGTTGCATGGTGACTCCCTTTCGTTTTCTAAGTGCGCGAAGGTCATCCCCTGAAATGCTATTTTTAAAGAAAAACAACGCAGTTATATCCTTAACATAATATCGTTACTATACGAATGTTAAAGAAGCAGTAAACGAGTCTTACTTTACACGCTTTGCTTCTCCGCCAACTCCGAACCCATTAACGGGAAATAGTAACAAAAAGAAACAAAAGCGCAACATTTTTGAGCTATGTTTTTCGTTAAGTAACAAAGCGTATATTATTTCGGCACACCTAGCAAATATAACAGTTGTAACAAAGATCCTTCACAAATAGCCGCGTCGGCACTTTCTACCACTTTTGGCTTACCATGGATTGCCACACCTAGCTGGGCGTTTGCCATCATCACTAAGTCATTTGCGCCATCACCAATGGCAACGGTTTGAGTCATTGGGATCGCATACTGGGTTGCAAGTTGACCTAGCACTTCCGCCTTTTTGTCGGCATCTACGATATCTCCTAGCACTTTGCCGGTGAGGTGCGCGTTTTCCACCTCTAGGGTATTGGCAAATACAGCGTCTAGCTGGAGTGGCTCTATCAATGATTCTGCAAACCATGTAAAGCCACCCGAGGCGATGGCAAGGTGCCAGTGATGCTGCTTGAGCGCCTGACACAACAGCTCTATACCGGGCATTAGCGGTAAGTTTTCTTTTAATGATTGAATTTGTGATAACGGTACGCCAGAGAGTGACGCAACGCGGCGGTGTAGACTTTCAGAAAAAGAGAGTGCCCCGGCCATTGCCTGTGCGGTGACAGAAGCCACTTCTTCATATCGATCGGCCAATCGAGCAATTTCGTCAATACATTCAATTTGAATTGCGGTGGAGTCCATATCCATCACAAGTAGCCCCGGTTCTTCTAAAGTAGGTGCTTGCGTTATAATCGCACCCTGCGCATTAATGCTTTTTGCAAAATCTCTTACTTCAGCCTTGCTCGGCAGTTGCGATGCGTTAAAACGCATACCCAATGCAACTGGGAGCTGTTCATGAGGTTGATATGCCGTAAAATAAGTTTGCTCGATAGCAAATGTTCGAAGAAATTTCGCGACTTCCAGAAGGTGTTGCAATTGTATATTTGGGCCAAAAAAGCATATTGATTGGGTCGTCAGCTCAGGTAATTGATTTACTTGTGTGAGGCTTGTGTTACTTTGGCAACTATACCAATGATCCAGCGCCATATGTTCCTGAATTGGTGTGTTTAGTTCACGATTAGCGAATTGAATGATTGACGACATAAGTTGCTCCTTGATAGCGTTAAGCCGATTTTTAACATGATTGCGCTAAGCTGTCAGCACTGGACCTTAGCAAAAGCGGGCAATATGCGATAAATATGAAAAATTTACATGTATTAGAAGTGTTAAACTCGACCAGAGGGCGTAGATTATTTCGCCTGTGCATCGCCGCGACGTGTTTAATTATGGTGACTTGGCTTGCGTTTAATACCAGTTTTGAATCTCATCGTTTGCTCCATAATGGCGCAGACCTTACCGCAAGAAGTCTCACCAAGCAGCTCGCAAAAAATGTGGCATTGCCCCTCTCTCGCAGTGATACGCCAAGGCTCAGCGCACTGGCAAATCACCTCGCTAGCGATGACTTTGTGCTTCAAGTCGCAATTTATGATTATCAAGGACGCTTTGTTGTTGGTAACGACGGTAATTCCTCACCCATGGATTATCAGCAGCTACCTCAAACCTTACCTGGGCTCAGTAAAACCAAAAGCATTATTTCTGAACCAGTATATACGCCGATGGGACAGCCTCTTGGGTTCGTCAATATGGTCTATCTGACGGAAGCTGCTATGTCACAAAGCCACTCTCATTTCCACGAACTTGGACGAGTCGTTTTACTGATGCTGGTGATTACAATGGTATTCACATGGCAAATAGGTCGAGCATTAAAACGCTGGGAAGTAAAACGCAAAATTCGCAAGAAAGTAAAAATGCTACCAGCGCCTGAAAAACAGGCAGAAGAATTAGAGCAGGGGTAAAGCTGTTAGCACTGTAATAAAGTTGATAACATAATAGTTAACCTAAAATAAAATCGAACAACAAAGGATATGAATAGTAAACTTTTTATTACCCCAAAACCCAATCCAAACGCTGAGTTGCGGTTATTTTGCTTTCCTTATGCTGGCGGTTCACCAGCTATATTTACGCCTTGGATCGATAAAACAAGTGAATTTGTTGAGCTCGTTTTTGTGCAGCTTCCAGGGAGAGGGGCTCGACTGGTAGAGCCAGCAATAGACAACATGCCGGATATTATCTCTGAACTCATGGTACACAAAGACTATATGACCAGTAAGCCTTTCGCGTTTTTTGGACATAGTCTTGGTAGTCGCATTTCATATGAGCTTGCTTTTCAATTGTTAGACGCAGGCTTGCCTACTCCACGTAAAATATTTGCTTCTGCGAGTCGTGCACCACATTGCACCTCAACTAAGTCTCATTTACATGGCTTACCACACGATGAATTTATTGCTGAGCTTCGTGACTTAAATGGTACGCCAAAAGAAGTTCTTGAAAATAAAGAGCTTATGGAGCTATTACTCCCGTTGCTCCGAGCTGACTTTAAAATAGCAGATACCTATGTAGCAGAACAGTGTGCATTACCCATCCCCATCCATGTTTTCCATGGCGTTGATGATGAGATCTTGAATGAACATGTTATTGCGTGGCAAGAGCTAACGACACAGCCATACCAGATTACCGAATTTGCCGGTGGGCACTTTTTTATTCACCAATACGCTGATGAGATGATCTCCATTATTAATCAACAATTGGCTTAAGTAGTGTTGGTATTATGCCGGAAAAGCATAAAGATCGCCGGGTGAACCGGCTCCTACACCTGCTTTTCTATTGTTGGTAAGTATGATTTTATATCGCGGTAACTGCGTAAAGATCGCAGGGTGAACCGGCTCCTACACCTGTTTTTCTATTGCTGGTAAGTATGGTTTTATATCGCGGTAACTGCGTAAAGATCGCCGGGTGAACCGACTCCTACACTTGTTTTTCTATTGCTGGTAGGTATGGTTTTATATCGTAGTAAAAGCATCAAGATCGCCGGGTGAACCGGCTCCTACACGGGTTATCTATTGCTGATAGGTATGGTTTTATATCGTGGTAAAAGCGTAAAGATCGCCGGGTGAACCGGCTCCTACACGGGTTATCTATTGCTGATAGGTATGGTTTTATATCGCGGTAAAAGCATCAAGATCGCCGGGTGAACTGGCTCCTACACCTACTTTTCTATTGCTGGTAGGTATGGTTTTATATCGCGGTAAAAGCATCAAGATCGCTGGGTGAACCGGCTCCTACATGGGTTATTTATTTCTGGTAAGTATAGTTTTATATCCCATTTGTAATATTGACGCGTAGGTCGAGATTTATCTCGACATCATCAATTTAACCTAAGCCAAACAACTGCGTGGTATTTCGATAAAGCGCTGCGGCAAGCTCGCTCGGTGTTTCGCTTCGATATTCACAAAGTCTGTCAAATACTTGGACGACTCGCTTAGGGGAATTCGGCTTCCCCTGATAACCATGTAACGGCATCGACGGCGCATCAGTTTCCAACACTAGGCTTTCAAGCGGCAGCTGTGATATTGCCTGCGCTGTTTTTTCGCCTCTTGGATAGGTGATTGTGCCACCTACTCCGAGTTTAAAACCCTGAGCAATATAATATTCAGCCTGCTGTTTTGAACCTGAAAAAGCATGGATCACCCCGCCATACTCTGGTTTAACACGTTTAAACGCGGCGGCAATTAGGTGATGGCTTTTACGGTGATGGACGATTAGCGGAAGCTTTACCTGATTACTCAGTGCGATATGCGCTTCAAACAGTGCAATTTGCCGCTCAAGCGCATCGCAGGTTGTATCGATGCCACACTCTCCTATCGCACACAGTTGGGTACGATTGTGCATTACATGCTCGACCAACGCAGCCATATCGTCGTCGCAATGTTCGCCAATAAAATAAGGGTGTAACCCCGCGGCGATTTCACATTCTGGATGATGTGCTTGAAACTCAACAAGCTCAAGAGACTGCTTAAGGGTAACGCCAGGCACCACAAAGCGCTCAACACCAGCGCCGTGGGCAGTTTTGATATGCATAGCTAAGTCATCTGCCAACTCGTCAAAATCGAGATGACAGTGACTATCTATAAAGGCGAATTTATGGGTTGAGCCGCTCAATTTCCCAACTGCCATCGGCTTGCTTCACATACATAAAGCGATCATGAAGGCGGTGCTCTCCACCTTGCCAAAACTCAACTTTAGTGGGCTCAACACAATAACCACCCCAAAAATCAGGTAGTGGGATTTCGCCTTTAGCGAACTTGTCTTTCATGCTACTAAAGGTTTGCATCAACGCTTGACGAGATGACACTGGGCGCGATTGCTGAGATGCCCACGCTGCAAGCTGACTTTCTTTTGGTCTTGATAAGAAGTACTTGGCAACGCGACTAGTTGGTAATGGAACAGCTTCACCGTACACGATAACCTGACGCTCAATTTCATGCCACGGGAAGTGTAAGCATATCTTGTTGTTTTGCTTTAATTCTTGCGCTTTGCGTGAACCGGTATTGGTAAAGAAGACAAACCCGTGCTCGTCTACATGCTTGAGTAAAACAATGCGTTGAGACGGCTGACCGTGCTCATCAACCGTAGCGACGACCATCGCTGTTGGGTCGGTAAACTTGGCATCAATCGCCTGCTGTAGCCAGGTTTCAAACTGCTCAACGGGTGTGTCTTTTAGCATTTCACGACGTAAACCGTCTTTGGTATATTCTCTGCGAATGTCTTCAAGTTTCATCACAATATCCTTAACAAAAAAAGCCGCTATAAAGCGGCTTCTAGTATACCTTAATGCAAGTTAAAACTAACTTACATTTGCTCCATCACTTCGATACCAAGCAAATCTAGGCCGGTTTTCAGTGAGTTAGCAACCAGATTACATAGCACTAGACGACTTTCACGGACGTCTGCAGCTACATCATCTTTCAAAATTGGGCACGCTTCATAGAATGTCATATACAAGCTCGCGAGCTCATATAAATAACTACATAATACGTGTGGCGTTGCTTCGCTGATCATCAGATCAAGCACTTCTTCCAGTTGCAGCAGTTTAAGCGCAAGTGCCTTTTCCTGTGGTGCTTGAATTTGAATACGACCAGTTAGGCTAGCGCTATCCATGTTTGCCTTGCGGAAAATACTACGAACACGGGTATAGGCGTACTGCAAATATGGCGCTGTCGCCCCTTCAAAGCTCAGCATCGTATCCCAGTTAAAGATATAATCGCTGGTTCTGTGCTTTGACAGATCGGCGTACTTCACTGCACCAATACCCACTTTACGCGCGATTTCTTGGCGAGCTTCATCAGATAGGTCAGAAGCTCTGTCAGCAAGTTTTTCTGTCGCACGGCTCACTGCTTCGTCAAGTAAGTCTGATAGCTTCACCGTGCCGCCAGTTCGAGTTTTAAACGGTTTGCCGTCGTTACCCATCATTGTACCGAACAGGCTCGGCTCGTAGCTGGTTTTGTCTTTTAAAAGACCCGCTTTACGTGCTGTGATCTCAACTTGGTTGAAGTGTAAGCCCTGACGCGCATCAACAAAAATTAGAATACGGTCAACATCTAGCTCATTTGAGCGGTAATCACAGGCGGCTAAATCCGTCGTTGAATATAAGAAACCACCACCTGATTTTTGCACGATAAATACGGAAGGTTCACCGTCTTTATTTGCCAATTCGTCAAGGAATACGACTTGAGCGCCCTGATCTTCAACCGCAATGCCTTTCTCTTTTAATAGCTCAATTACACCGGCAAGACGGTCGTTGTAGGCACTTTCTGCCATGATATTATCACGCGTAAGCGTCACGTTTAGCTTGCCGTATACTTCTTCAGAATGTTTAACTGAGGTGTCGATAAACATTTGCCATAGCTTCTTACAATGCGCATCACCGCTTTGAAGTTTGACTACGTAATCACGGGCTTTATCGGCAAAACCGGCTTCGTCATCAAAGCGCTTTTTCGCATCACGATAAAAGCTTTCAAGATCCGCAAGTGCGACATTTTCAAGGTCAACACCTTGGTTTAGCAAATCTTCAAGGTGTGCTATCAACATACCAAACTGGGTACCCCAGTCGCCCATGTGGTTTTGGCGAATAACAGTGTCACCACGGAACTCAAGGGCACGCACAACGGCATCACCAATAATAGTTGAGCGCAGGTGACCTACGTGCATCTCTTTAGCAAGGTTTGGCGAAGAAAAATCGACCACAACTTTGTGAGGCGTAGCATGTTCAGCAACACCTAGCTTGGCATCAGTATTTGCCGCCTCTAGGCTTGTGGCTAAAAACTCAGGCTTGAGGTGAATATTAATAAAACCTGGGCCTGCGATTTCTGTTTTTTCTGCAAGATCAGCAACGTCTAGGTTGTCGATGATCTTCTGCGCCAGCTCTCTTGGGTTAGTTTTTAGTGCTTTAGCAGCCCCCATCGCACCGTTAATTTGGTAATCACCAAACTGAGGACGCGTGCTTTGTGTTACCGCTGGGTTTGTACCTTCAGGGATACCAGCCGCTTGCATCGCTGCATTGGCTTTTTCAATTAAAATACTTTTGATGTTCATCTGTTTTCCTTTAATGCGCAGCGATTAGTGTTCACGAGTTTCATGGAACTTCACGTCAGGGTAACGCTCCATAGATAGATTCAGGTTTACGCGGCTTGGTGCGATGTAAGTTAGGTTATCACCACCATCCAACGCCAAGTTTTGCTCACACTTGCGGCGGAACTCAGCCATTTTCTTCTCGTCATCACAGCTTACCCAGCGCGCAGTTTGAACCGTTACGCTCTCGTAAATCGCATCTACGTTGTATTCAGACTTTAAACGTGCCACAACCACATCAAACTGCAGCACCCCAACCGCACCTACAATCAGGTCGTTATTGATAAGTGGTCTAAATACCTGTACCGCACCTTCTTCAGAAAGCTGTACCAACCCTTTAAGTAGCTGCTTTTGCTTAAGTGGATCTCTTAGACGAATGCGACGGAATAGCTCAGGCGCAAAGTTAGGAATACCACTAAATTTAAGCGTTTCACCTTGTGTGAAGGTATCACCTATTTGAATCGTACCGTGGTTATGTAGACCGATAATATCACCCGCGAACGCTTCTTGAGCACGCTCACGGTCACCCGCCATAAAGGTTACCGCATCCGCAATGCTGACTTGTTTACCAAGACGCACGTGGTTCATCTTCATGCCTTGGCTATATTTACCAGATACAATACGCATAAAGGCGATACGGTCGCGGTGTTTTGGATCCATGTTTGCTTGAATTTTAAACACGAAACCAGAGAACTTTTCTTCGTCGGCTTTTACTTCACGCTCATCAGTTTGACGCGGCAGTGGCGTTGGTGCCCACTCAGTTAACCCGTCAAGCATGTGGTCAACACCGAAGTTACCAAGTGCCGTACCAAAGAATACAGGGGTTAATTCGCCAGTTAGAAATAATTCACGGTCAAACTCGTGCGAGGCACCCATTACTAACTCAAGCTCTTCACGAAGTTGTTCCGCAAGACTTTCGCCCACAGCGGCGTCAAGCTCGCTGTTATCTAGCCCTTTGATCACGCGTTTGTCTTGGATCGTATGGCCTTGACCTGTTTGGTACAAAATCGTTTCATCACGATGAATGTGATAAACACCTTTAAATTCTTTACCACAGCCAATTGGCCAAGTAACCGGCGCACACATGATGTTCAGTTCGGTTTCTACTTCATCAAGTAACTCCATTGGGTCACGAATATCACGGTCCAATTTGTTCATAAAGGTAACGATTGGCGTGTCACGTAAACGCGTTACTTCCATCAGTTTGCGGGTACGGTCTTCTACACCTTTTGCCGCATCGATTACCATCAAGCACGAGTCAACAGCGGTGAGCGTACGATAAGTATCTTCAGAGAAGTCTTCGTGTCCCGGAGTATCTAGTAAGTTAACCAAGGCATCATTGTATGGAAACTGCATCACAGAAGTGGTTACCGAGATACCACGTTCTTTTTCCATTTCCATCCAGTCAGATTTGGCGTGTTGGTTCGAGCCACGGCCTTTAACCGTACCGGCTTTTTGTAACGCCTTTCCGAATAAAAGTACTTTTTCGGTGATGGTGGTTTTACCCGCATCCGGGTGTGAAATGATCGCGAAAGTACGTCTGCGCGACACTTCCTGCGGAATACTCATATTTGACATTGAAATTCTACTTATGGCATTGGCAACCGAACCAAAACTCGGCCACGCTAAATTCGAACAAAGATTGCTATATTCTCTCCGATCTTGGCCATTTTAACAACTTGATGACGGTAATTTTCGCAGCTAAATAGCAGATGTTATTTAGCCATTGCGGTAGTTGATAAAAGGTGGTCTGTGATGGCTAGTTTATTAGTCCAGCTTTTTACATAAAATCGCCATTGTTCACAAAAGGCATGCCTTGTCTGCAACTATGTCGCCTATATGCTTTAGCTCATATTAAGCATTCAGCTCAGTTTTTGCTGATACATGTGTTTATCTGCCCGAGAAAATAAACTAGCCATGCTTTCAAACTTATTTTCACACTTGGCAAATCCCGCTGAAAATCCACACTTGGGGAGCTTTTTCTCTTTTAACGCTTGATAGAAATTAGCCTCGCTTTGAAAAATAAAGTCGTTGACGGCTTTTTCATTATCTCGCTGCACAATAGCCAGAAACTCATCACCACCATAGCGCCCGATAATATCATCTTCGCTGCTTGCGGCCTTCAACGCTTCGGCCAAACTTTGTAACACCTGATCACCAACTTCATGACCATAGCTGTCATTTATTGGTTTAAAACCATCTAAATCAAGAAAGACACAGTAAAGCGCACCACCCAGTTTTAAGGCAATATCACGCTTATGTTCACCGAGTATTTCAGTCGCACGACGATTTAATACTTCAGTTAACGGGTCTTGCATCGCTATCGCTTTGATTTTGCTATAGCGCTCAATCATCACCAAATCGTCTTCTAGCATATCGCGCAAATGCTCTATAAATTCAACCAACGGAGCGCCGTAATTCGTGGGTTTAAAGTCCATCACACACAAAGTGCCAAACGACTTTCCATTGGGCCAATGGATAGGTACACCCAAATAAGACTCAAAGCCATCATTGGCAACCTCAGGGTTATCGTCCCATTGATAATTTACACTGGCGTGCTGCTCATATAGGTTACGGTTATTAGCGACAACATGCTTACAAAAGATATTGGTTTCTTGCGGTATAAAACCACCAGCAGGATACGGATTTTCTTCTTGGTCACTTGCAATCATCACTGCAAAACCGTCTTCTTTTTTTTGCACCACAAACGCAGCAGGCGCCGAAAAAATCTTCGCCATCAAATCGACTGTTTTTTGCCACTTTAATAACGTTTGTTGTGAGGCTTCTGGTTTAAGCAAGTCTGCGTACGGCACGGTAATACCATTTAATTCAATTACATTTATCTAAACAGTATAGCGGACAGCTGAAGAGTGGATGAATTATTGTTTAAAAGGAAAACGGTGTGGGCAACACGCTGACTGGTGCGTCAGCGTGTATTGGGAGGTTACGGCTTTAATGCTACTTTTCTATCGTTGTAATAGGCAATCAAATCATCAACGGTTTGCTGACAATACTCGCGGATCCCAGAAACTAACATGTGCTTTTCACCATAACCGACTTTAGTGCCGTTCGACAGCAAGTTAAAACGCAGGTTGATTTTGCCACGTTTGCCTTCATAGCTAAACTCAGGTTTAGCCGCTTCCAATGTTACTTCCGTTACCGAGATATCATCCATATGAATAGACATAGATTCGTATATCACCATTGGCCTTGCTGGGTTTATCATTACCTCTTGCTCACCCATCAATGGGATGATCACATGAGGAAAGGTGGTGCCTGAAAATTCAACGTAATTTCTCGTCAAACTATTGATGAGCGTTGGGCAAGTGCTGGTTTCGCCAGTGCGCGATACAGACAACATCACTTTATCATTTGCGGTAATATCAAATTGTGCTGCACCTTCAGGCAACGTGAGCGTTGTTGTTTCATCAACCATGCCCACAAAGCTAAACTCCATATTCTCGCTTAAGCCATAGTGCTTTAACACTAAGGAGAAAAGTAGATCACCCGGTACACAAAACTTCTTTGCATCGATGTCGTGCAATGGGTTGTAGTCGTCCGCGACTCCTTTTGCAAATAAACTCCCCTGTTCTCTGGTAATGGTGATCTCATTTGCTTGTTGTTGATAATACGGCTCTAACATCGCTACTTTTCTCTAACCTCTAAGATAAAACTGCGCCATGTTACCAGAAATTTCTGAAATAGAGGTCATATCTGTTACGATAATCTGTTAACAAATATTACATTGGCCGGATTTGATGCTAATGGTTAGCGAGGTTATTGAAAACAATAGCCTCGCTAAATTCTGTTCAGAGTTGAGTTACATTAACCCTTGTAATGGCTCAGCGCCCCAAGTAAAGAGTAACAAAGCAGAAAGCGCAATAAAGATAAGGTATGCAACAACCCCCGATTTCATGACAGGCGTGCTCACAGCATTTTCTTGCTTACCAGTTACTAACGTCTTTACTAGGTTTTGACCTTTTAAGCGATACACCACAATCGCAAATATATGTAGTGCAATGGCCGCAATTAACAGCTCAATATTGGTGTGATGTATATCGCCAGCTAATTCAACTAAGTCGTAAGATACATATTGTGCAAGCGGCCCTTCCACCAAAATATCATCGGTTGTCATCAAGCCAGAAACGAGCTGAATAAGGATCAGCACAAAAAACAGCAGTACCATCAAACTTCCCGCAGGATTATGTCCTACATGGCTTTGTTTTGATTTAATGGCCGATAAAATCGCTTTAGGTGAATGAAATAACGCACTTAATTTAGCGGTTTGGCTACCAATGACACCCCAAATTAATCGCGCAGCCATCAGTGCCAACAATAAATAGCCAGTAACAAAGTGAAGATCCATCATGCCTTCTTCACCGGTAATATATAAGGTTACTAGTCCTGCTACGAGCAGCCAGTGAAACCCGCGGATAAATCCATCCCACACTTTGGTCATCGTTTATTTGCCCCATAGGTAAAAATCATTGCAATGATGACAGGTTATAAAACTCAGCACAAAGAGTTAAGGTTAAATAACCGCTTATCTTGATTTGGCACCGAGTTTTAAATGCTAATTAAGCACAATGTTCTATAGTAAACTGGTGTTTGCTTTGCTGGATTGGAGCGATAATGAAATATTTACTGCTAATGCTGCTGTTGTTTGGTGCGTGCTGCAACGCAAAAATATTGCTGATCTCGAATGAACCAGCCGATGAGCAAAGACTTTTTACCAAAAAAGCCCATAGTTTAGAGTCAGATACCAACAACTTGCTGTTAAACCAGTTTGGCCGAGATTACTTTGACTTTACCATTGTCACCCCAACCAAACTTAATCAATTGCTCGCAAGTGAAGAGCCCGTGTGCGCGGTGTCTCGCCTAAAAACCCCAAGTCGCCAGCAAGCCTTTTTGTTTACCATCCCCATCCACCTATATCCAAGCCATAGATTATATTACTTCAAACAACACACTCCGATGGATGCCAGCCTTGTGAACGCCACCGGTAAACTGAAGTCGCTTGCAAGTTTAATGGCTTATTATCCACAGGCCACCATCATCAAAGAGGTCGGCAAATCTTATGGCAATACCATTGACTCCGCATTAGCGCTACTTGAACCCAAAAATGTTGCTATTAGACCGTATAAAACCTCAGCACAAACCATTATGGAGCAGTTTAGTGCAGGTAAGGTAGACTTTATATTGGCCTACCCCGCTATTTTTCAGCAGAGCTTTCCAAAAGACAGGGCACATCTAGTGGGCTCCTTACCAATAGCAAATAACCTGCCGCATCTCGAAGGCCACATTGCTTGTAGCCATACCCAAGAAACACAAGCATTTATCGAAAAGGCCAATCAGATGATCCGTGCGCTGTATTCCACAAGTACCTACTTAACCACACACTTAAAATATCTCCCCAAGCAAGATCACGCATTGATCACCAGGCGGCTTGCGATGCTAAGCGCCAAATATCAACATACTCCTGCAAAATAATTTCAACTGCGGTTGCACAAGGGTCATACTTAGTCTAAATTAAATCGCACACGATTAAATCACAAGAGGCTAAAAATGACGACACTCTATCAGTTTGAAGCAAACACGTTACAAGGTCAGGCATATCATTTTACCGACTTACAAGGCAAAGCTGTGCTTATTGTTAACACGGCCAGTGAGTGTGGATTAACACCACAATATGAAGGACTCCAAGAGCTACACCAAAAATACGCGGATCAGGGACTTGTGATCATCGGCTTTCCCTGCAATCAGTTTGGTAAACAAGAACCCGGCGATGCAAAACAAATTCAAGAAGGCTGCTTAATCAATTATGGTGTTGATTTTCAGATGATGGAAAAGATTGAGGTTAATGGCGATAAAGCACACCCACTGTATCAATACCTAAAGTCCGCGCTTCCAGGGCTATTTGGTAATAAAATCAAATGGAACTTCACTAAGTTTTTATTTAACCAGCAGGGTGAACCCGTTAAGCGCTATGCCCCAATCACCAAGCCTGAACAAATAGCCAAAGATATTGAAAAGTTACTAAATGAGTCAATCTAACCCGCAGCTCAATCTCGATAACCAGATCTGTTTTCGGCTATATAGTGCATCAAGACAGGTTACACGACTCTATCAGCCGTTACTCAAAGAGGTTGGGCTCACGTATCCGCAATACATAGTGTTATTGATTTTATGGGAGCAAGACGGACAGCTTGTGAAAGAAATAGGCGAGCGAGCTGAACTCAATAGCAACACCCTAACACCGCTCCTTAAGCGCTTAGCAGAGCGTGGCCTCGTTACCCGTAGCAAAAACCCTGATGATGAACGGCAAACCTTCATTCACTTAACTGAAGCTGGTAAAGCTCTTGAGCAATCATGCGCTTGTATCCCAGCACAAATGATGGCAAAAGCGGGCTTAAGTATGGAGCAAATTCAACTGTTAAAGCAATCTCTTGATGTGTTGATGGCGCAAGGAAAGCGGTAAACACGATACATTTCAGACAATAAAAAAGCCGCTACATCAGCGGCTTTTGCAATACGGTCTCGCAATTATGCAATAGACGGGTACTCACGGTATGCTTTTTCAAGCTTTTTCGCTTGCTTTTTAGATACACCAATATGCTCTAGTGCCACTCTTAAACGCGCACGAGAAAGGTCTGAACCTAACACTTCCATCGCATCGACTACTGAAGTCGATGAGGTTTTGCCTGTAATAGCAACAAAGATAGGCTCTAAGAACTCTTTGATCTTTAACTCATGATGTGTTGCCACAGCCTTTGCAATAGAGAAGATCTCAGACTTGTTCCACGTACGCAGCTTTTCTAATTCCCAAATAAAGAATTGCAGTGCCTGACGAACCACTTCTTCGTCCGCTTTACCAGCCGTTAATAACGCTGGATCGTATTCAGGTAAGCCCGCGACAAAGTGACCTGCTAACCCCACCAAATCAGATAGCGTGTTGATACGTGCCTTGGCTTCAGGAAGTACGCGAGCCAACATATCACCGTTAAACTTCCAGTCGACAAAGCGCTGGATAAGTTCTGCATCGGTTAGGTTTTCGCGGATCCACAGACCGTTTAACCAGTTAAGCTTGTCAATATCAAAGATAGGTCCACCAAGTGATACGCGCTTCATATCAAAGTGTTCAATCATCTCAGCCAAAGTGAACTTTTCACGCTCATCCGGCATTGACCAACCCATACGACCTAAATAGTTAAGTAGTGCTTCTGGTAAGAAACCCATTTCTTTGTAGTAGTTAATTGAAGTTGGGTTTTTACGCTTTGACAGCTTAGATTTATCAGGGTTACGAAGTAGCGGTAAGTGACCAAGCACAGGCGCTTCCCAGCCGAAGTCTTCGTACAATTTTAGTAGTTTAGGCGCAGAGTTGATCCACTCTTCGCCACGGAAGATATGGCTAATCTCCATGTGATGATCATCTACTACGTTTGCAAGGAAGTAAGTTGGGAAGCCGTCGGCTTTCAACAAAACTTGCATGTCTACGTTTTCCCATGGGATCTCAATTTCACCACGTAGGTAATCGTTAAACTTAAACGTGCCTTCTTCTGGGATTTTCATGCGAATAACGTAAGGCTTGCCTGCTTCAAGGTTTGCCTTCACTTGTTCTTCAGATAGACGTAAGCCACGGCCGTCGTATTTAGGACGTAAGCCCTCTGCCATCTGCTCTTCACGCATTTGGTCTAGCTCTTCAGCCGTTGCAAAGCAGTAAAACGCTTTACCATCATCTACAAGCTGCTGTGCAAACTTTTTATATAAGTCAGAACGCTCTGATTGACGGTATGGACCAAACTCGCCACCCACATCCGGACCGTGATCCCAGTCAAGACCTAACCAACGTAGGCTGTCCATGATAGCTTGCTCAGATTCAATAGTACTACGTACCTGATCGGTATCTTCAATTCGTAATACAAACTCACCACCTTGCTGCTTAGCAAAGCAATAGTTGAATAAGGCAATATAAGCCGTTCCTAAATGCGGATCACCTGTTGGAGAGGGTGCGACACGAGTACGGATAGTCATCAAAATTCTCTTAAAAATGGATTAGTCGATTAATGGCGCTATGCTAGCATAGCGCCTGATTAGCGCATAGTAAGGCGCGTGAATTAAGCTGCTTTTTCCAGCTTTTCTAGATAAGCAACAATGTCATTGGATTCGTACAACCAAGTGACTTCGCCTTGCTCTTCGATTCGCAAGCATGGCACCTTCACTTTACCACCCTGCTCTAGCAACTCTTGGCGATATTGCTCATCATTTTTGGCATCACGGGTTTCGAGCTTAAGCCCTTCACGCTTGGCAGCGCGGCGCACTTTAACGCAAAATGGACATGCCTTAAATTGGTATAACTTTAAGTTTGCCGTCATAGCATCTAGCTTTTGCTGTTGTTCTGCGGCACGTTTTTTACTGCGCGGGGTAAAAATAAAATCAAAAAGTAAAATCAGACGTCCTAAAAACCATCTTACAAATTGCATAACGTTTCCCAAACCTTTTGCTACATTCGCTAAAAAATAGGTTGGGGAGTTTAGCATAATCTTTAAGCGCTATATATAAGCGGAGCTTAAAACAACTCTATTTCTGCACATGCGTATTGTGATTCAGCTAACCCTAAAGCGAGGTAGTTTGTGACTTGGTTTCTGCCATTTTCTTTTGAGTGATAAAGCGCAAGATCGGCTTTATGAACTTGCTCAGAAACTTGTAGTGTATCGACCACTTCGGTAAAACCTAGGCTGACAGAAACATGCTCTACTTGCGGAAATCGGCTAGAAGCTATTGTACTTCTCAAGCGCTCAAGTGCTACTACAGCAGAATCGTCATTGTGACTTTGAAATAGCACCGCAAACTCTTCACCGCCGTAGCGAAACACATAGTCTTCTGCTCTAAAGTTAGCTTTGATCTTTTGCGCTACCAACAGGATCACTTCATCGCCAATCACATGACCAAAATTGTCGTTTACCTGTTTAAAGTGATCGATATCTACCATCGCTAAATACCACTTGCGGTCTTCACTGTCATCACGACATACCGTAAACCCGTCCCCATTGGTTATTTCCATGACTTTTTCATCAAACGTTTGGCGATTGAGTAGCTCGGAAAGCGGATCGATACGAGCAAAGTGCA
The DNA here is from genome assembly GCF_024124685.1 of Pseudoalteromonas sp. OANN1. Classification (NCBI taxonomy): domain Bacteria; kingdom Pseudomonadati; phylum Pseudomonadota; class Gammaproteobacteria; order Alteromonadales; family Pseudoalteromonadaceae; genus Pseudoalteromonas; species Pseudoalteromonas sp. OANN1. Next base: position 297,538 of record NZ_JAMXSE010000003.1, on the reverse strand, counting down.
ATGTTGCCATTTGATGCGCAAAAACAGTGAGTAAGTGCTTCATTAAAGTCGCAGTGGTGAGATTTACTTGGCCTTCTATATATAAAAAACCAACGAGCTGAGCTTGATGATAAAACGGGATAACACTATCGCCATGGTATTGAATGAGATGTTTGTCATCTTGACGCTGCTGTAATTTATCTACCACAGCATCTACCGGCCCCACCACAACACAAAAGTCGCGATGGCTCACAAATATAGACTTTGGAACTTCTTTTTCCGATAAACTTTTACTGAAATAGAATGCATAGCTTTCCCCACAAACATCGGAGATAACCCGCTCAAGGGCCTGCATTAGTACCAGTTCACTCTTTTGCGCCAAGAGCTCTAAAGTAAGTTCGTGACCACAGGGTGAATAGCTAATCGACATTCAAGGCCTCTCAATAAAATTGACTCTTGATAAGTGTAGAACAGCTCTCTGAATTTACAGTAATTTATAGGCTAATTTAATACTTCTTGTTGGCTATGTTGATTCAAGAGCACCAAATTATCACGGTGGATGATCTCCTCAGCACTTTCAAAGCCAAGACACTGCGCAAATTCACTACTATGACGGCCAATTACCAACCCAAGCTCTTGATTACTTAAGCTAGTTAAACCTTGTGCCTGTAGCGTGCCTTGTTGGCAAAACACTTGAACCAACTCACCACGTTTAAATTGTCCTTCAATCGACACGATGCCTTTTGCTAGTAAACTTGCTCCTTGATTACATACCGCATTGATTGCGCCACTATCACAAATTATTTTACCGGTTGATTTAGGGCCTGACAGCAACCAGCGCTTGCGCCCTCCAACCGGAGCGTCAAACTTCAAAAACGTCGTGCTTGGTGCGGTTTGGGTGAGTACTTGCGGTAAAATGTCGTATTCACTGCCTTTTGCTATCACAACATCAACACCTGCTCGTTGTGCGATGTCGGCGGCTTGCAACTTAGTCGCCATACCACCCGTTCCAAGTTGTGTGCCACTGCCACCAGCTAGTGCTCTAAGTTCGTCGTTTATATGTGTTACTTGCTCTATCAACTGCGCATCTGGATTGGCTCTGGGATCTGCGGTAAAAAGACCATGCTGATCGGTGAGTAATACCAATTTATCGGCATTTGCTAAAATTGCGACGTAGGCTGAGAGGTTGTCGTTATCGCCAACTTTGATTTCAGACGTTGCCACTGCATCGTTTTCGTTGATGATAGGCACGACATGATGCTCTAGAAGCTTAGTGAGCATATCCCTTGCAGTTAGATAACGTTCGCGGTGCTCAAGATCGGCTCGTGTCAGTAGCATTTGCGCCACAGTGACGTCGTAAATACTAAACAATGACTGCCATAAATGGATTAATTGACCTTGCCCAATCGCAGCTAACATCTGTTTTTCAGCTAGCGAATGACCAATTTGTTGCTGTAAGACACCGCGCCCAGCAGCAACAGCACCGCTGGAGACAACAATGACCTGATGACCAGCCTGACGTAACGTTACACACTGCCTTACCAGCTCAACAAGTCTGGGCTTGTTTAAGGTCTGGCTGCCTGCAGTTAAGACACTCGTGCCGAGCTTGATAACAATGGTTTGTTTATTGTTTTTGGTCATAGTATTTGTTGATTTATACAGCGATAGAGCTTCGTTATACCACGGACCTTCCCCCCTCCCAAGTAATAATACCAATTGCATTAACTCTCCAACCAATTTGAAGGGTGAAATACCATATTAGCGTCGTTAAAAATTTCTCATTTAGAACAACTAAATAGCAAAATTTTTGCCTTGCCTATATGGATATAGGTACCTTGGCGGTAGCAGGACGCGAGAGCGGAGCTACTAAAGCTATTCCTCCGCTTCAAATAGCTCATTTAATTAATACAATTGGTATAAACTCATGAATTTTATTTCTAACTCAGAGTGAATTGGTATAATCCGCCGCACTGATTTCGATCAAGGCTTTTTTGCACCGCGTGTGAGAGAGTGTTCATCATTCAATGAAAGAATAATTAGCTGAGTTCAAAATGAAAAAACACAAAAAGAACAAAGAAATTATGATGCTACCTTTACTGTTTGTAGTGATCTTAATGTGTGTGGGTGGCCATTTTATTTTGCAACCTAGCTACAAAGACAGCCACATTGTCGAGTACTCACTAGCTGCACTGCCGTTTTTAATGTTTGCCGTCGTGATTGTCGCTATCAAAATAGCCATAAAAGCAGATAACGATGAAAACAATGAGGGTGAGGGCTAGAATATCCCTCACATTGGTTATAGAGGGTGATAACCAAACCACAAAGGGGTAAGCGGTGTTGATTGGCCACTGTGGGTGAGCTTGATATTTAAGTTTTGATCAAATAAATCAATGGCAAAACAGTCATCTACATCATGTAAATCGTCTTTATGAATATGGCTAAAGCCGTTAAGCAAAAACGCTTTTGCTTTCTCTTTTGCTTCATCCGCATTCGTTGCAACGAACAGCCCAAAGTCATGCGCCTCAGCTAACCTATCTGGCTTATATCCTCCCAAGTTCACAAAGTATAAATGCTCAGCTTGCTCAACACGCTCTTCGGTAAGTTCAATGGCATAGCCATCGGCATGTTCAATGATTGTGTAGCTATCCATATGCACCGAGTTTTTATCACCAACCCATTGCTGCTTTAATTTGGGATAAGCTTCTTCAATTGTATTTGCCGCGACAAAGCGCACATCATGCATTTCAATATGGCAACCTTGAATACGGCCGCCTAGGTATACAACAAACAACTTCACTTTGACACTCCACTCCTTTAAAACCCAAGTATACTCTCAACTCAAAGACTTGGCTTTATTGAGTTAGATGATTATTCTGAATAAACACTCTCAGTGAAGGACAATATAATGAAAAAAACATTCCTCGCGCTTTTGGCTAGCTTTAGCCTGTCATCAACAGCTCAAGTAACCTTAATTCACAATGTAAATGGTTATACGCCTACTAAATCGCAGCAAATTGAGCGCTTTTCTTCTTTGGTAATTAAAGACGGTAAAGTCGTAAAAACAAGTGCAAAAGATCTTAGTACTCAATATCCGAGTGCAACCAAGTTTGATGGTGAGGGAAAAACCCTATTGCCCAGTTTAATTGATGCGCACGGTCACATCATTGGCCTTGGCAATAATTTACTCACACTCGACGTGCGCGGTAGCAAAACCATTGCAGAAGTAGGAAAACGGCTTAGCCACTACGCCAAAGCCCATGAAGGTGAATGGATAATAGGTCGAGGCTGGGATCAAACCTTATGGTCCGGCGGACAATTCCCAACCGCAGCTGATCTCGACAAATACGTAAAAGATAAGCCTGTCATGCTCACTCGAGTAGATGGTCACGCTATTTGGGTAAACTCAAAAGCGATGGCGCTTGCCAACATTTCGAAATCAACAAAGACACCTGAAGGCGGTGAAATCATTACATTGAATAGCGGCATGCCGAGCGGGATTTTTATCGACAAGGCAGAAGACCTTATTCGCACTCATGTCCCAGCTCAGTCAAATGCACAGGTAAACAAGGCGCTGAATAAAGCCGGAGAACACTTGCTGAGTTTAGGCATTACCTCAGCCCATGATGCCGGGATTGACTACACCACATGGCAGGTTTACCAAGCACGCGCCAAGGAACACACGATGCCGCTACGCGTCTACGCTATGTTAAGTGCAAGCTCCCCCAAACTCGCAGAGATGTTAGACGCCGGAGTGATCAAAGATACACGAGATCAACTCTCTATTCGTAGTGTAAAAATCTATGCTGATGGCGCACTTGGCAGTCGAGGTGCGGCACTTATTCGCGACTATCATGACCGCAAAGGTCACAAAGGGTTAATGCTCGAAAACCAAGCGACGCTTGAAGCATTAATCACCCAAGCCATACGCAGCGGCTACAGTGCGCACACGCACGCCATTGGCGATAGAGCGAATCGCATCGTGCTAGACTCATATCAACACGTTTTTAAAAAAGCAGGTGGAAGACTGCTCAGAAATCGCATTGAGCACGCACAAATTGTCCACCCGGATGATATCCCTCGCTTTAAGACATTAGATATTATTCCATCAATGCAGCCTGTTCATGCCACATCTGATATGCATATGGCCGAAAAGCGCCTAGACGACAAACAGCTTAGCGGCGCTTACGCATGGCAAACATTCTTAAAGCAAGGAAGTAGAGTGGCGGCGGGTTCTGACTTTCCAGTGGAGCTTGCAAATCCTTTCCATGGTCTGCATGCCGCTATCACCAGACAAGACCATCAAGATTTACCCAAAGATGGCTGGCGCCCAACAGAAAAGCTAACCAGAGAACAAGCACTACAAGCATTCACAGTTGATGCTGCTTATGCTGCATTTCAAGAATATAAACTGGGAAGTTTAGAACAAGGAAAGTGGGCCGATTTTATCTTAATCGACCAAGATTACTTTACCGTAAGCGAAGATAAAATTGATGATATTAAAGTCGAGCAGACGTGGATTGCAGGTAAACTTAAATATCAGCGTTGATCTTTTTGTAATTTAACCAAGTGGTAGGTGTTAACTAGTGCCAGTAGACCATTAGTTAACGCCACCGGCCAAGCCTGGATAAGTGCGCCATAGGCGGTAAAACAAATACAGCCCATTAAATTGAACCAACGCAACTTAGCAACATCGCTCATCATCAAAGAAACGACCAAAAAAGCAGAGGCTAAATAGCCTAAATATTCCCAACTCATTTGTCCTCTCCCCTAAGTTGCGTTAGCATATAGTTTATGCTCGAATTTACGTATCGAGCAGAATAAAAAGGCTAACCCACAAGCCCCTAGAAATTAGCACCAATAAATTAGCTCTAACACGGGAAGTGGGGGTTTAATGGTAATATCGTTGATTAAATTCTTCGCCACAGCGCTGAGATAAAACCGATACTACTTAAACGGTGTGAGTTAGCGTAAAACTGAAAAATTCATGCTAACGTCATTATAGTTTAATAAATAGGACATATGTCCGAAGAGCCATCTAGATGTTTCAATATCATTTTTCAACCAATTTGGTCGAACAGTTACTCGCTTTTGCTGGTAATAGTTTTCAGCACAGCAAAAAAGAAGTCTTGATCCACCAAGATGAACCATTGAGTAAACTCATATTGGTGACCAGTGGTACTGTGTCTTTTAGTTATGATGTCGGTAACGGTCGTCGCTTATTACTCGGACAACTGGACTGTAACAACACGCTAATTGGCGAAATCGAAGCGCTGAATCATCAGCCTTGTATTTATACCGTTACTTGCTTAAGCGATGTAACCTATCACCTCATTGAGCTAAAGTATTGGCGAAAATTACTGCTAGAGCAGCCTGAGCTGAGCCTGTATACCGCGCAAACCATCGCCGCGAAGTTTACAGAAAACCAAAAGATAAACTTAGACAAGTTGCTGTTGCCGCTTAGCTACAACATTGCTAAAGACTGCTTATTACGTGCCGAGAATTCGAACCCAACATTACTTCGTGCCTACTCAACGGTAAGTGCTGAAGCCGAAAGATTTGCGACCACTGAGCGTGCATATCGTCGGGTGGTCAGTGAATTGGTAGAAAAGGGCTTGATAGTACGCAGTAGTGAAGGCTTAAAGCCAGTCGATGTTGACGCGCTTGAGGATTTTGTTGATAGCTTCGCGCAAGCTTAATTTTTCGCGTTTAGAATAACTAGGGCGAGTACTTGCTCGCCCTTGAGTACTGATTAGCTTATTTTGCAAATAGGTGTTTAATATTTGCTAAGTCAGACTTTCCTTCCACTAATTCTTCCGGCGTTAAACCTGACAGCTCGTGAGGGAATACCAACCACTCGTCAGACTCATGAATAAAGTAATCTGGTGTCATTGGTACTTTTTTGTTTGCTGGCTTGTAGTATGGGCAAGCGACACGAATATCGCGAGGCAAGTTCAAGCGCATTAGTTCTGCAAGCTTTTCTTTCAACGCAAAAATACTGCGCCCAGAATCAAACACGTCATCAACGATTAGCAATGAATCGTCAGCGTTTGCATTTTCAACGATGTAATGCAGACCGTGTACTTTGATTTCTTTAGATTGCTTACCAATGCCATAGTAAGAAGAAGTACGTACTGCGATATGATCAGTCTCTATACCTTTGTAATCGTAGTATTCTTGAACTGCGATACCAATAGGCGCACCACCACGCCAAATACCGATAATAAAGTCAGGTCTAAACCCGTCTTCATAAACTTTAGCGGCTAAGCGAAATGAATCTTCTAGCAATTGTTGCGCTGTGATATAGCACTTATCTGACATAAATACCCCGTTAGGAAGCCCGTGTGATGGTGACAAGCAGCAAGTGCTGCCAATTGATACCAATTACAATTGTTTGCAAGCCATAGGCACTTGTGTGATTGGTATAACCGAATATTTTAACGTAAAGCGCAATAAAATGCTGCAATAATAGTGTCTTTTTATTTTCATTTTTTGGTTTGGGACGCCATATTCTAAAGTTCAAGATCGCCGGTTGAACAGACACCTACACGGAGTGGTTAATTTGGTGGGAGCGAGTTCACCTCACGATGTTCTATACAGCTCAAAGATCGCCGGATAAACCGGCTCCGACACAAAGTTCGATGGGTGAGCAGACATCTACACGGAGTGGTTAATTTGGCGGGAGCGAATTCACCTCGCGATGTTCTGCACGGCTCAAAGATCGCCGGATAAACCGGTTCCTACACAAAGGTAGCTAGACGACCCAGCTCCTCGGAGTTATTCATTTGATAGGAGCAAGTTCACCTTGCGATGTTCTGCACGGCTCAAAGATCGCCGGATAAACCGGTTCCTACACAAAGGTAGCTAGACGACCCAGCTCCTCGGAGTTATTCATTTGGTGGGAGCGAGTTCACCTTCCGATGTTCTGCACGGCTCAAAGATCCCCGGATAAATCGGTTCCTACACAAAGGTAGCTAGACGACCCTGCTCCTCGGAGTTATTCATTTGATAGGAGCAAGTTCACCTTGCGATGTTCTGCACGGCTCAAAGATCGCCGGATAAACCGGTTCCTACACATAGATAGCTGGATGACCCAGCTCCTCGGAGTTATTCATTTGGAGGGAGCAAGTTCACCTTGCGATGGTTTTCAAGAGATAAAAATAAGGCCGCGGTGGGCGGCCTGTATCGGTTATTCTTCGGTATCTGCGCTGGCGTCATTACCTTCTGGTGTCTCGACACCATTGTGCTCCAGATCATAGCTATCAACACGCTGTAATCCGCGCGGTAATTTATTACCTCTGCGTCCTCGCTCACCGTAATAGTGTTCTAAATCACTTGGCTTTAAGGTTAGCTTGCGCTTGCCTGCATGCAAGGTAACAGAAACGCCTTCAGGTACTACCGCTAATACTTTGACAAACTCTTCACGGCTTTGCACCTTCGCGCTAGGGATAGAGATAATCTTATTCCCCTTACCTTTACCAAGTTTAGGTAGATCACGTAACGGGAATATCAGCATTCTGCCTTCGCTCGAAATCGCCATACACATATCAGTGGCAACATCAAATACCTGGATAGGTGCCATCAAATGCGCACCTTTTGGCACGCTAACGAACGCTTTACCATTTTTGTTCTTGCTCACCATATCCGCAAAGTCACTGATAAAGCCGTAACCACCATCAGTCGCCATCAGATAAGTCGATTTCTCTTCGCCCATGACCACATGTTCAAAGTTACATCCTGACGCCAAGTTAAAGCGTCCCGTCATCGGCTCGCCCTGACTCCGAGCTGAAGGTAAGCTATGCGCATCGGTTGCAAAGGCTCGCCCTGAGGTATCTAAGAACACCGCAGGCTGATTACTCTTACCTTTGGCCGAGGCTTTATAACTGTCACCTGAGCGGTAGCTTAGTCCTTCGGCATCGATATCGTGGCCCTTCGCAAAACGCGCCCAGCCTTTCTCAGATAGCACAACAGTTACAGACTCTGATGGGATCAAATCCTTTTCGCTAAGCGCTTTGGCTTCACCACGCTCAACTACCGGTGAGCGTCTATCATCGCCATACAATTCAGCAGCTTCTTGGATTTCTTTTTTCATCAATGTCGACATACGACGCTCAGAGCCTAAGGTTTTCTCCAGTCCATCACGCTCTTTTTCAAGCTCATCCTGCTCACCACGGATCTTCATTTCTTCAAGCTTTGCAAGGTGGCGTAATTTCAGGTCTAGAATCGCTTCGGCCTGCTTATCTGAAAGACCAAAACGCGCAATTAACTCTTCTTTTGGCTTATCTTCGTTGCGAATGATTTCGATGACTTCATCGATATTCAAAAACGCAATCATCAAACCTTCAAGAATATGCAAACGCGCAAGTACTTTGTCTAAACGATACTGCAAACGTCTACGCACCGTTTCACGACGGAATACTAACCACTCAGATAAAATCTGACGCAAGTCTTTAACTTGTGGACGCCCGTCTAAACCAATCATATTGATGTTAACACGGTAGTTCTTTTCAAGATCCGTCGTGGCAAATAGGTGCGCCATTAATGGCTCGACCTTAACTCGATTTGAACGCGGTACAATGACGATACGCGTCGGATTTTCATGGTCCGATTCGTCACGTAAATCCGCCACCATAGGGAGTTTCTTCGCTGTCATTTGTGCTGCTATCTGCTCTAGCACCTTGGCACCCGAACATTGGTGCGGCAACGCGGTGATCACCACTTCGCCTTGCTCTTCGGTGTACACAGCACGCATCTTGATTGAGCCACGACCTGTGGTGTAAAGCTTTTTGATCTCTTCTTGCGGCGTAATGATTTCCGCATCGGTTGGATAGTCTGGCGCTTTGACCAATTCTAGAATTTCTTCTAGTTCGGTTTTAGGCTTATCCAATAACAAACAACAAGCTTCAGCAACTTCGCGTACGTTATGCGGCGGAATATCGGTTGCCATCCCCACCGCAATACCCGTCACCCCATTCAACAAAATATGTGGTAAACGCGCAGGTAACACTTGCGGCTCATCTAAGGTGCCATCAAAGTTAGCGGTCCAATCAACCGTACCTTGACCAAGCTCTTTCAGCAGTACTTCTGAGAACTTAGATAAACGCGCCTCGGTATAACGCATCGCAGCAAATGATTTAGGATCATCAGCAGCACCCCAGTTACCTTGGCCATCCACCAGCGGATAGCGATAAGAGAACGGCTGCGCCATGAGTACCATGGCCTCATAACAAGCACTGTCGCCATGAGGGTGATATTTACCCAATACGTCACCGACGGTACGGGCAGATTTTTTGTATTTTGCTTGAGCAGATAAGCCCAGCTCACTCATCGCATATACAATACGACGTTGTACAGGCTTCAGGCCGTCACCAATATGCGGCAACGCCCTATCCATGATCACATACATGGAGTAGTTCAGGTAGGCGTCTTCAGTAAAACGCCCCATCGGAAGTTGTTCAATGCCTTGCAAGGACAAGGCTTGAGGATCTGTCATGTTACACCTTACTTGTTGTTGTAGCTGATGCGATATATCGCATTGGCGTAATCATCGGAAACGAGCAGGCTACCGTCGTCGAGCTCTGCAATTGCGGCTGGTCGACCATAGGTTGTTTCGTTTTCCATAAAGCCGGTAAGGAAAGGCTCATAGCCTCTAATTTGGCCATCTTGCACGTTTGCTCGCATTACTCGATAGCCCGCTTTTTTACTGCGGTTCCAAGAACCATGTTCAGCAACAAAAAGCTGATGCTTCATTGCCTTTGGAAATTGCTCGCCACGGTAAAAGTGAATGCCCAGCGGTGCAACGTGCGCTTGAAGTGCAAGTGCTGGCATGGCGTAGTCAGTCACCGATTTACCCTCGCCAAATTCAGGGTCAAGCACACTGCCACCATGAACATACGGGAAGCCAAAATGCTGACCAATTTCGTCAACACGATTGATTTCACATGGTGGAATGTCATCTCCCATCATGTCACGACCGTTATCGCTAAACCATAACTTTCCGGTTACTGGGTGATAATCAAAACCCACTGAATTACGCACGCCTTTAGCAATCGTCGAAAGCTTTTTGGTCTCAAGATTTAGTGAAAATATACGACCAAACTTAGGGTCTTCGGCACAAATATTACAAGGCACGCCAACAGGAATGATCAGTTCGCCTTCAGGCGATACTGTTAGGTACTTCCAGCCGTGGTGGCGTTTGTCAGGCAAATCATCGAACACCACTTCTTTTACCGGTGCCTTGAGGTTTTTTGCGATTTGCTTAAAACGCACAATACGCTCAACTTCAGCAACATATAAGTCACCGTCTTTTAGGGCGATACCGGAGGGCATATTCAGCCCTTCTGCAACCAAGATTTTCTTGTCGGCTACGCCATCACGGTTGTTGTCAATGAGTGCGTGAACTTTACCCGCTTTGCGAGAGCCAACATACACAGTGCCATCTTTGCCCACCGCCATTTGTCTTGCATTTTCAACATCTTTCGCAAAATAGCTCAGCTCATACCCTTTAGGTACTGAAAGGCGCGAAAGCATATCGTTTGCCAGTGCTGGTGAACTTAATAACGCTACTGCCAGCGTCGTCGCTACCGTGGTCAATTTACTATGTATTTTCATGTTAAACCTCTGCCTTATCTCCGTGCTGCTCAAGCCAAATTTTACGGTCGCCAGAGCGCTTCTTAGCTAACAGCATATCCATCATTTCGAGGGTTTGTTCAGGCTCATCTAATGTCAGCTGAACTAAACGTCTAGTATTTGGATCCATGGTGGTTTCACGCAATTGCAACGGGTTCATTTCACCCAACCCTTTAAAGCGTTGTACGTTGACTTTTCCGCGTTTCTTTTCAGCCTCGATACGGTCTAATATGCCCTTTTTCTCATCTTCATCAAGGGCGTAGTAAACTTCTTTACCAACATCAATACGAAATAGCGGCGGCATGGCAACAAAAACATGGCCCTTACGAACAAGCTCAGGGAAGTGCTTCACAAAAAGTGCGCATAACAAAGTTGCAATGTGAAGTCCGTCAGAATCCGCATCCGCGAGGATACATACTTTACCATAGCGCAGGCCTGATAAATCTTCAGAGTCTGGATCAATACCTAAAGCAACTGAAATATCATGTACTTCTTGCGAGGCTAAGATCTGTCCAGATTCCACTTCCCAGGTATTTAGGATTTTACCGCGCAGTGGCATGATTGCTTGAAACTCACGGTCTCGTGCTTGTTTTGCCGAGCCACCTGCTGAGTCCCCTTCCACCAAAAATATTTCTGAGCGTTCGGTTTCACTTCCAGAACAATCGGTTAATTTACCCGGTAAAGCAGGACCAGAAGTGACTTTTTTACGAACCACTTTTTTCGCAGCACGCAAACGTTTTTGCGCATTGCTGATACATAGCTCAGCAAGTAACTCTGCGGTTTCGGTGTGTTCGTTTAACCATAAACTAAAGGCGTCTTTGACAATGCCAGACACAAAGGTAGCGCACGAACGTGATGACAGCTTTTCTTTGGTTTGCCCGGCAAATTGTGGATCTTGCATTTTAACCGACAAGACATAACTACAGCGGTCCCAAACATCATCAGGCGTCAGTTTCACGCCACGCGGGATCAGGTTTCTGAATTCACAAAACTCTCGCATCGCTTCAAGTAAGCCTTGGCGTAACCCATTTACATGAGTCCCACCTTGTGCCGTTGGAATTAGGTTTACATAGCTTTCAGCGATAGATTCGCCGCCCTCTGGCAACCAATGAAGCGCCCAATCGACCCCTTCGGTTGAGCCACTGAAACTGCCTGTAAATGGAGATTTCGGCAGCACTTCATAGCCTTCAGCGCTGTCTTTTAGGTAATCCTCAAGACCTGCCTCGTAGTGCCATTCTTGCGTTTCTTTCGTCTGTTTATTTACAAAACGAATTCTAAGCCCAGGACACAATACAGCCTTGGCTTTGAGCAAGTGGTTTAACTTAGTAATTGAGAAGTTAGCCGAGTCAAAATAACTCGCGTCGGGCCAAAAGTGTACTGAGGTGCCGGTATTACGCTTACCAACGCTGCCTGTCACTCTTAAGTCTTCGACTTTATCGCCGTTTTCAAATGCCATTTCATAGATTTGCGCATCGCGTTTAACGCTAATTTCGACCCGAGTCGACAACGCATTAACAACCGATATACCCACCCCATGAAGACCACCGGAGAACTGGTAGTTTTTATTGGAAAACTTGCCCCCGGCATGAAGCTTGGTCAGGATCAATTCAACCCCAGGCACACCCTCTTCTGGGTGAATATCCACAGGCATTCCTCGACCGTCATCGATAACTTCAAAGGAGTTGTCTTCGTGCAAGATCACGTCAATCTTGGTGGCATGTCCGGCTAAGGCTTCATCGACACTGTTATCGATAACCTCTTGGCCTAAATGATTAGGTCTGGTGGTATCGGTATACATGCCAGGACGGCGCTTAACTGGCTCTAAGCCATTGAGTACCTCAATAGCTTCGGCATTATAGTTTTGCTGACTCATAGGCTAGTTCTAGTTATCTTTTTATCCGCTAGTATATGCACAACGTACTGCTTTGTGCATAGATTCTAATTTTTGATAGTTAAAAATTTGGTGATGGTGTCAAAATAGCGTGGAAATTCAACAAAGCTATGATCCCCACCAAACTCAATAATTTGACGACAATGACTATAATAACGCACCGCCTCTTCAAAAGGCAGCACCTCGTCGCCCGTTTGTTGCAATAATAGCAAGTTTTCTGGATTACTAAGCTGCTCGACATACAAGGATTTTAACGCATCAATATGCGCATGCTGCAGCTCATAATGACAATCCTGATAAGGATTGTATTGTGGTCCAAGGTAGTCATTTAATAATGAAAAAGGCCTCACTGCAGGGTTTATCACCACTGCTTTACAGCCAAGGTGTTGCGAAAAGTAGGTGGCGTAATAGCCACCTAACGAGCTACCTAATAACACAGTATCAGAATCAATGACGCTATCCAACTGTGCCAATGCGACTCTCGGGTCATAATGCAGCCTTGGGACAATGTATGGCGTTTGTTTATCCAACATATATTCACCAAATGCCGTCGCTTTATAGGATAGCTCAGAGCTATTAAAGCCGTGAATATAAACTACTTTCCGAGCCATTTTACCTCTGTTGTTATAGCGCTTTTACTAAATACGATGACACGATAAGCGGGGCCCAAATCAGACTGTTCCCAGTCCTTTGTGTACTTATCAAATTGGATTGATGTTGCAGGCGTAGCGTAGATAGGTAAAGTGCGAAATTGTTGTTGATATTCATTATGCACATGACCATGAAATAGCCCTAAGACTTGCTCTGAGTCTACCAACAGGTTTAAAAGTGCAGGACCATTTTCGAGCATATGTTTATCTAAATAGCCATCAATCGGTCTAGGATGGTGGTGAGCAAAAACAATCGTATTGTTGATCTTATTGTTAAGCTTGTCTTTGAGCGCATCTAAATGTGACTTAGCACACCATCCGGCGGGTGTTTCACTCTTTGAGTTTAACAGTAACACCTGCCCAAACGGGCCTGTGATGCATTTTTGGCGGACGATTTGCCCAGCACTTATTTCTTCGAGTAAAGCTAGCTCGTCGTGGTTACCCGGCACCCAAAGAACCGGGCATTGCAACTCACTCTCTCTCACTATACGGGCAAACTCATGATAAGAAGCTGCACTGTGATCTTGTGTTAAATCACCGCCAAACACCACACAATCAAAATGCTCTTTTGCCATTGCTGCGAGGGTGCGTTCAAGGTTAGCGGCGGTATTTACCGCAAAGTATTCCCCAGAGGGCATGGCAAACAAATGACAATCCGTAAAATGACCAATACGAATTTGCGCTTTATCGAGTTGTAGCTCGAGATCAAACCAAGCCATTGTTTACATCCCAGTTTAAATGCACGCGGCCTTTTTCTAAACACACCATAAGCCAGTCAGCTAAAAACGCATTTATTTGATATTTTTCATCTTTTTGGTGCATGTCAGGATTTGGGTAACCATAGGATGGCTTTATTCGACGATGATAATCACGATGAATTACTTCAGCCACTTTAGCATCATGGTAGAGGCGCACAGACAAAGAGAAGTGAGGTAGATGGGCGCTTACTGTCGCCATCTGCTCGATGTGAATGTCCGTTGTGTATTTACTGACTCCAGCTACGCTCAAACTGTATCGCGCAGAGGCTAAGTCAATCACTCGACTCTCACCGACCACTTCTTCAGGTAGCAATTTTAGCGCCCGTAAATAATTACGTTCGCACAGCGTGATGTAACGGGGCAGAGATTGAATATACTGCTTTGAGCTCAGCACTTGTGACAAAAATACGACTCCTAAACTGCTTCTATATCCGCGCTTTATTTAATGCCAACCATTGTAGACTAATAACAGTGGCAGCGTTATCGATTTCCTCATTATCAAGACGTGCAAGAGCTTCATCAAGTGGCATCACATGCACTTTGATATCTTCACCTTCTGCAGCCAATCCATAAACCCCACCCGCTTCAGATAAATCAGCAAGCGCTAAATACAAATATAGTCGCTCTGTTGTACCACCAGGGCTTGATAAATAAGAGCGCATATAAATGAGCTTATCAAGCTCAAGCCCAGCTTCTTCTTTGGCTTCTTTTCTTGCAACAAACTCGTAATCTTCGCTCCCTTCTGCCATTCCTGCAATGCACTCTAAAAGCCAAGGGGAATTTTTTGAAGCCAACGCCCCTATGCGAATTTGCTCAATAAGCAACACGCTGTCTGTAATAGGATCGTACGGTAATATTGCAACCGCATGACCACGCTCTAATATCTCGCGAGTTATTAGCTCTGATACCCCGCCATTAAACAAAGCGTGGGTAAATTGGTACTTGTGAATGGTAAAAAAACCATTGAAGATTGTTTCTATTGAAGAAACATTGACGTCGTCTTTGTTGAACTGACTCAAAGGTTTCATAAAATAATCCTGTATTTTTTAATAGCAACGGTTTAAAAGCTAACCAATCGCCCTTATAGTAGGGTCATATCTGAATAAGTAAACGAAGTCGTTTACCTTTAACTTTTTCCACTTTACAATACCCAAGTGGTATTAATATATTCTGTTACACTTGTTGGCGATGTTTTACGCATTTGGTCTTTAATTGGGCCGCAAAAACAGGGTAACATGCTGACAGTATAAAAATTGTCTAAGGACTGAGCGAAAAATGAAAAAAACTCTACTATCATTAGTTGTTGGGTTGTCGTGCGCACTTTCAAGCAGCCTGTCCCACGCGGAAGATCTACTGCAAGTATACGACATTGCAACGGTTAACGATCCTACCGTATTAAAGGCTAAAGCGCAGGCAGATGCACAAAAATATGCACAAGACCAAGCGTTAGGGGTATTACTACCTCAGCTTGGCTTTCAAATGAGCTATACAGACGTTACATCAGAAGGCGCCCTGAACGAGCAACATGATGGCACCGGCTACACTTTACATGAGTCTGACACTGATACTTTTCAGCGTTCAATCTCTTTGAACCAAACCATCTTTAATATGGCATCTTGGCAAGGACTATCGATTGCCGAAAAGCGTGCAATGCAAGCAGCAACTCAGTATGAACAGCAAAAGCAAACTTTGATTGTCCGAATAGCTGAAGGTTACTTCAACGTGCTAAGCGCATTAGATAGCCTAGAGTTTGTACAAGCAGAGAAACGCGCAATTGAACGTCAGCTCGAGCAGACTAAACAGCGCTACGAAGTTGGTTTGACTGCAATTACAGACGTACATGAGGCAAGAGCGCAGTTTGACCGCGCGGTTGCAGACGAAATTGTTGCAAGTAATGCAGTTGAAACTGCGCGTGAAACGTTACGTACGATTACAGGTAAGTATCACGCTAAACTAGATAAATTAAATACTGAAACCTTCTCAACAGTTAAGCCTACGCAGAATACAAACGATTTTATCGAGATTGCAAAAGCGAAGAACTTAGACCTTCAAGTTGCAAAATCCGCGGTTGACATCGCAAAAGATCAAATCGATTTAGCGAAGGCTGGCCACTATCCAACACTAAAATTAAACGCCACCTATTCTGATTCTCTGGCTGATAGCGCGGGTAGACAGCACGCACCTCGTAGTGACAGAACCTCTGTTGGCTTAACATTAGACGTACCAATTTACACTGGTGGCCAAACAGTTGCTGCGACCGATCAAGCTCGCGCAAACTTCGTTGCTAGCAGCGAGGATATGGAAGCAGCAGTGCGTAACATGACACGCTCGGTGATTACATCTTATAACCAAGTGGTTTCAGATGTTGCAACATACCGTGCACTAGAGCAAGCGGTTGTTTCAGCAGAAAGTGCATTACAAGCAACTGAAGCGGGTTTTGATGTAGGCACTCGTACCATCGTTGACGTACTAGTAAGCACGCAAAACCTTTATAACGCGAAACGCAACTTAGCTGATATTCGTTATCGCTATGTACTATCGTCGCTACGCTTAAAACAAGCCGCAGGTACGCTATCTCGTACCGATCTTGAAGCAATCAACCAAGGTTTGATTGAAGGCTAAGTACTTCGGTCATCACCTCTAAAAAGGCCAGCTATGCTGGCTTTTTGTATTTTTACAGCAATATAGATAAACTAGCCTCTTCAATAAAGTCTCAGGTATATTACTTTGGTTACTCATTCACCTTTCAAATGGTCATTCTTAGCACCTAAATTTTGGCTGACTTGGCTTGGTGTTTTCGCCCTGTATTTAATCTCATGGCTCCCACAAAATATTCAATTTGCACTGGGTAAAGGCCTTGGACGTCTAGTCCATAAATATATGAAACGTCGCCGCCATATTGCTGATGTTAATTTGAAACTTTGCTTTCCACACCTAAGTGAAACAGAACATAAAGCGATGCTACTAAAGAATATGGAAAATACCGGCATAGCAACACTTGAGACAGGAATGGCATGGTGGTGGCCGCAGTGGCGTATTAATAAGGTGGTGGGTTCCATCAAAGGTTTAGAGCATATTGAAGCCGTACAAAAACAAGGTAAAGGCGTGCTTATGCTGGTCCCCCATATGTTGCACCTTGAAATGGCCAGTCGAGTGCTGGGCACTAAAATGCAGGGTGTTGGATTTTATCGCCCGCATAACAATCCGCTAATGGAGTTTTTTATGACCCGTGGGCGACTGCGCTCAAATGAGTACTTAGTGACAAAGCGAGACGTCAAAGGATTATTGAAAACGCTCTCAAGCAAACGCGTTTGTTATTACTTACCGGACCAAGACTATGGTCGTAAACGCTGTGAGTTTGCACCTTTCTTCGCCGTCCCTGATGCTGCAACCACAACTGGTACTTTATTGTTTTCTGCTAGTAAAAAGGCTGAGACTTTAAGCTTACACTGTACGAGAGACGCAAAAGGGATGTATCATTTAGACATACAACCTATTTTAGAATCATTCCCAAGTGGTAATGACCTTGCGGATGTTACTCGCGTCAACGAGAGAATGGAGCAAGCAATCAATTGTGCGCCGGATCAATATATGTGGGTGCATCGTCGCTTTAAAACGCGACCTGATGAAAAGGCACCTTCGTTTTACTAGGGTCTTGGAGTAGTTTGAAATGGCTAAGAAGAAAAAAAATAAATTATCATCAATCTGGTTTTGGGCTAAACATCTGTCACTGGGTGTGTTACTCATTTGGGCTGCCTACTATTTTCTTTTTGGTGCCTCCAAAGACATGAACTTTAGAGAAACCACCAATGTTGCAGCGCAAGGCCTGTCGCAATTTTACGAAAGCTTTAGAAATAGCATGAGCAATCGTGATACTGATCGTGAAAAATACGTTATCACACTCGGAAAGCCCACCTATCCGCTCGATGATGCGCTAGCACAAAGAGCGCTTGCAGTTAAACCATCTAACCCCAAATGGACCGGTGAGAAGCAACCAAGACGCTTCGATACGGGAGACACACTTAAAGATGTGCTTACAAAGCAAGCCAAAGAAGAAGGTGTGGAACTATTTTGGTATCTAGAGCGAGATTACGTGGTGAAATATAACTTCCGTCTCGATACCGACTTTGTTTCTGCACTCTATCAGGTTGGAACGGCGATAAACGACGACTTTGAATTTCAAGTCTACACATTTTTCTGCCCACGAGAGCGCGCTGCGGTTATCACCGAAAACCCACCAATCTATGTACGTGAAAACTGTCGTAAGCTAGCGGGCTAACAAAATACAAGCTTCCTTTAGTCCACTATGCTTAAAGGAAGCAATTACACCAAAGCAACCTCCTCCATAGAATTAAAAAATAAGAATAAAAATCAACTAACTAAATTTAGAAAGTACGATTGTTCTTCATACAAATACCTAATTTCAAGCGCATTCCTAAAAGTTAATTTATATCGTTTAGCTCAACAAAAGCACAAATAAAACTTTACAAAAAATAACAAAGGATCAAATATAGAAACAAATAATAAAAATAAAAAACAATGTGCATCATGTTTAACTCTTTGATTTCCTTTTTTACGGGCATTACTTTAGCTTCTGCTTATTTTATCTTCTCCACTAATCAGCCACAGGTTGCAGAGTCAATTAATGACACTCATCTACAAACTATTAATACACTTCAAACAGAGTTAGCGCAGATCGAATCTAAAAACAGTGAATTGCATAAGAGATTAGTTGAAAGCCAAACAAAGAGAGACTCAAACTTTACGAACTTAGATAACACAGACGAGCTTCAATCAACCTTCTCTCAACTGCCAAAACCTGAACTATCAGCGCCTCGCGCTGTTTCACTTGATAACTTGAAGGTTGTCAATGTTATGCCCACGGTCAGTCACTTGTCTGCTGAGATGGAGCTTGATGATGTTGAAAAAGTCGAATTACAAGAAGCCTTAATGGCAAAGGCAAATCAAGACTATGAGATCTGGGAGCATTATCAAGCGACAGCATCATTAGATCCTACGAATGTTCCTCAAATTCGAGCTGATTTCGAGTATAAACTACAAAATAATGCCAAGTCTTTCGCAACAACCGTTAGCAGCTTATTAAGCGCAGATCAAATTAAGCAATATCAAGCCTTTGAATTAAGAGAGCAAAAGCTGTTAGCAAGTCAAAAGTTAGCCATGTTACAAAATGAATTAAATAAAATTGAATTATCAGAGTATCAAAAACAAGAGGTATCTCGATTAAGTCAATCTGTTTTTAGTACGCCAAGTGATATCACGCTAGGTACCGCAGGCAGCCCTTATGCCAAGCAACAAGTTTCCACCGACTTTGAAAAGCTGGCTGAAATAAAGTCACTTTTCAATGAACAGCAGCTCCTACAGTTTACATACTGATTAAAGTTGCATTTAACTATAACTAATAATAAAGGAATAAAATGAAGAACTTTTATCTATCCGTATTAGGAACTACACTACTCGCATGTAGCTCAGTCTCTGAAGCCAGAATCGACTGCCCAGGAGGGCAAGGTTATTGGGATTATCAAACACGACAAGTTCAAGTTTGTGACACTGAAACGAGAACGGTTGAAACGACAAAAAGACATTGTAGCTATGGGGGTGTCACCTGGTTAGGCCATTTATGGCATGAACCAGACTTTCCACTACCAATGACAAGCTATGAAACAGGCTTGAGGATCATTGAACAGTCTAATACTTGCCCTTCTAGCGTTTACACTTCAAGAACTGGAACTTATTGGTACACAGATCCAGAAGGAAGAAGGTGGATTAGCAATTACACTTACAGCGGTAATATAGGGTTAACTAACAACAAGCTAGTAACTACAACATCAACAGAGACAATTAAGACCAACTGCCGCACGGAAACTCAAACAGTGAGAGTGTGGCGCTGTGGTATGATCCCTTAATAGTAAATACTTGAAATAAGGCCAATCACTCGATTTGTATTGGCCTTATATTTAACCTGATCTTCGGATAATTAATGCCTTTCTAGCAGCCAGTTTTAGCGCTAACTGCGTCGAATTCACTTCCAATAGCCAGGCATTGGTGCGTAAGTTCGCCTTGCCTACAGGATATAGGTACCAGGGCGGTAGCAGGACGCGAGAGCGGAGTTATCCCCAAAACTCTCAGGCTAGATAAGAAGATAGTTTAAGGTGACTAAAAAACAATGAGTTAGCTCATTCCTTATCCAAACCTCAGGTTATTTACCTCGCTACCACAGTACTGTAGTTTGCTTTCTCCCATTGAATAATGGTGAAGCCCAGATAAAAGCTAAAATACTGATTTTTATCCTTCTTTAGGACACTCGACGCTAAAACTAACAACTAAAGAATCTTATACCAGTTTCACTAAATACTTAAAGTTGTGTGCCAAATATCGCTTACAGCATTTCTCATGCTTTCGCATTCCGTTAAATCAATACATCGTGCGCCCGCATTTAGGCACTGATAATGATAAGTATCACGGTAGAAACAATAAGCATCCACTAAACTTTTGCACTCATCCTCTGATATAACTGAGACCAGCTTTGCAGCCTCTAAAATACGAATATTATCTGGATAGATACAAAGTTCCGGGTACTGATTCCCATATCGCAAAACGATAAACTGACTGATAAATTCAATGTCAGTCATTCCACCCACTCCTTGCTTTAAGTCAAAGTGAGTGTCGCTATCTTGGTTAAGGTGGGCTCGCATTTTTTCACGCATATTGCGAACATCTTCCGCCAATTTAGGCACGTCTCGCTGCTGCATTAGTATTGCATGGCGTATTTCCTCAAATCGTGCAGCCATTTGCGGCTCACCTAACACCATACGAGCTCTGACCAGCGCCTGATGCTCCCATGTCCAAGCTTGCTCTAACTGGTATTGGTAAAAACTTTCTAGATTGATAGCGAGTAAGCCCGAGTTTCCTTCAGGGCGAAGTCGAGTGTCTAATTCGTAAAGCATGCCAGAGAGCGTTTTGGTATTGAACAAATGCATTAAGCGCTGTGCCAGCTTCATATAAAACTGTCTTGAAGAGATAGGTTTATCACCCTGAGTTTGACTTTCGCCGTCACGATTATGCACAAACACTAAGTCTAGATCTGAGTTGTAACCAAGCTCATAACCCCCCGCCTTGCCATACGCTATTACAGCAAAGCCTTTTTCTTCTATTGTTGCACCTTCAGGCACACCAAAACGTGCCACCATGTGCCCCCAAGCAATATCGACGGCTTTTGCGATAATCGCCTCAGCAAGCGCAGTTAGATGATCGCTCACCTTCATAATATCCAGCACACCAGTGGCGTCTGCAGCCGCGACTTTTAGCTGATGCGTTTGTTTAAATTGTCGCAGCGCTTCCATCTGTAGCTCAACATCTTGCTCATCTATACGCAAAAATGCTTGCTGGATCTCATTTTTATAGGCCGTTAATGGTAAAGGTTTATAGAGAGTTTGTGGATCGATAAGCTCATCAAGGAGGATCGGATATTTCGCAATATGCTCAGCAATCCACGCGCTATGACAACAAAGTTTGATAAGTTGAGTCAACGCACCGTGATTTTCGTAAAGTAGCTCCAAATATGCAGTACGAGACGCCACTTTATTGATCACACTGAGCACACGAGCGAGCGCTGGCGCCATGTTTTGTTTACTGAGCTCTCGTAACAAAGCTGGCATTAACTTATCGAGAATATCGCGACCACGGGTGCCTGCCTGCTTTTTACTTAGCCCTTGTTTAAACTCCATCAAGTCAGTTTGCCAAGTCTCAAAACACGGCGCAGCTCGGCACTGGCCCAGCTGCGCAATTTCTCCCGTTTGCCATGCATAAACCGCGCTATCGTCTTCATCTAATTCTTCTTCGGGCGATTCACCAATAACTTGGCTAAACTCAGCCCGGATATGCTGCGTCACAACCTTTAGCATTCGCTCGACTTCAGCGTAATCGTTACATTGCAATAAGTGGCTCAGGCGCAGGCAGTCTAAGTTGTTGTCGGGTAAAGTTTGCGTTTGTTTGTCGTCAAATGCTTGTAGATATTGCTCAACTTTACGCAGCACTAAATAGCTCTCATGCAGACGATTTTTGACCTCGATAGGGACAATCTCAAGCGCTTCAAGCTCTTCTAACGCCTGTAACAATGACGGTGTTTGTAATGGCGTTTCGCGACCGCCGCGTATCAGTTGCAAAGCCTGCACAATAAACTCTACTTCTCGAATGCCACCAGCGCCTAGCTTAATGTTATTCGTTAAGCCTTTGCGTCTCACCTCTTGGGCAATCATGTTTTTCATCTTTCGCAGTGAATCTATCACAGAAAAGTCGATATAACGGCGATAGACGAACGGCCGGATTAGATCGTAAAACTCTTGCCAATACGGCGATAACTCACCAATTGGCCGCGCCTTTAACATCGCATAGCGCTCCCATTCTCGACCTTGGTCTTGGTAATAGTCTTCCATCGCGGCATAGCTCATCACCAAAGGACCACTATCCCCAAACGGTCTTAAACGCATATCGACTCTGAATACTTGGCCATCAATGGTAACTTGATTAAGCGCTGAAATAAGTTTTTGTGCCACTCGAGTGTAAAAAACTTGCGCCTCAATGCTACGCCGGCCACCGGATGTGTCGACACTTCTTGGATAGGCAAAGATCAAATCGATATCAGAGGAAAAATTCAGCTCCTTACCGCCAAGCTTTCCCATGCCTAATACCGTCATAGGTATCGAGTTACCAGCCTCATCTTTTGGTGAGCCTGATTGCGCTTCTACGCTTAAGTACGCCCATTGGTAAGCATTTGAAACCAAAGTATCGGACAGCTGGGAAACATAGCGAATACTGTCATCAATCTCATTGCCTGCAACCAAATCCAGCCACATCACTTTAAGCCAATACTTTAATCGATAGTGACGCAGCTTCTGCCAAGCTTGTTTTTCTTCAACCAATGGCGCGGAGAAGTCAAACACATCAGGACAATCGCGCATTTGCATCTGCGTATCATCGAGCAGCCAAGCTCCCCACTCAGGAAATCGTGCAAGTGTACGCTCGGCAAAATCACTCAGCGCCAGTAACCGTGCCAGTTTGGGCTCCATCGGCGCATCACCATAAATCATTTGGTAACGCTCTTGAGCAAGCGTATTCAGCGCTGCTTGAACAAACAATTCCGACATAAAAAACTCCACGGTAGGCTGGCTCTCTTTGTGAGCAGTGTTATAGTAACTCTATCTAAAACACAACCTTACACCGAGTATGAGTTATTTGTCTTTAAACAATATCAACTTTTTAGCGATTTTGATTTGCTTTGTCATTGTCTGCGGTTTGACTATTTTGCTGCGCTTAATGATCCAGCGTAGCGCCAACAATCTCCTGGATGACGAGCTCGCACAACGTGACAACTTTGCACTTGGGATCAGCTATGCCAGTCAAGTGACGATGCTGTGTATTTGTGTTGCATATTTATTCAATGATTTAGGCGTGGTAAGAGCGCAGGCACACCCTCTGCAAGTGGCCTTACATATTGGGTTGATCATTGCCTTTGTATACTTCGGCCAATGGATCCATCGCAAATGGATTTTGTATCAGTTTGACGAAGAAGAAGCGATTTTAAAGCAAAATATCTGCGCCGCGATGGTGGACTCTGGCATGTTACTCGGTAACACCATATTGGTGCTTGGTTTATATCATTGGGTGCACCCGAAAGGCTGGAGCGATCTATTAGTCGTAGCCCTTGGCTTTATGCTATTGCAGCTACTTTATACGCTAGATAGTAAAATCAGAGAAAGTCGTTTTGCCAAGTTTAACCAAGGGGCTTCTTTACAACAAAACTTTAATCTCAGAAACACTTCGATTGGTATTCGTTATGCGGGCAAATCCATCGGCCTCTCTTTAGCCATGTATGCGGGGCTGCACAGCGCTCCCTACCATGGTGCAAAAGTGGTAGAAAACTTGTTTTCGGTTGTCATGCATTGCGGTGTAATGTGGCTTTTTCTTTACATTGGTAGCTACGTATTACTGCATTTATCCTTACCTAAGGTCAATATTGGCTTAGAGGTAGACCACCAAGATAACGTTGGTATCGCATGTTTGGAGTTTGCGGTTTTCTGCTCCATAGGCTATTTACTTATTAACTTGTTTTCGGTGTAACGCAATATTGCATGAACGCTTTAAGTGATGGATTTTTATTGGTAGATAGCAATTGGGATTTTAGCCAAGAACTCGTCGAGCATTTGCAAAACGTGCGCTCTAGCCAAGCCAGCAACATTATTATCGCGGGTGACAATACCAAACACATGCTTAAGATGATGTTTAAAGAGCAAATAAAAGACTACTGTTATTGTGACTTTGACAATGAAATCAGCGTCTCTGAACTTGCCAGCTATTTGCATCGTCACCATAACATTCATGCCGTGCTGCTCTATTCTCTGGACTATCATTTAGCCACCGAGGAGCAGCGCTTTATTTTTGATTCTCTTCACCCCCACCGGTTTTTAATCGAACAATCCCCGCAAGGTTTTCAGATCACTAAACTGCACTCACAAGCATTAATCAATCACTTATCTTGTCATCCGGATACCGCTGGCCTCCCCGACCCTGACTTGATGCTTGCCAAGCTCACCGGGTTACTATGCGGTAAAGCTAAAGTGGCAGGATGATATAGACTAACCGTGCGCGAGCGCTTACCATTGCCACAAAACAGCAACTGAATAATCGAATTATGCGTATTCCACATATTTATCAAGACTCGCCCTTGGTCATTGGCGTTCCAGTTACTTTGGATGATGACGCCGCAGGACACATAGGCCGAGTGCTTAGAATGACAACCAAAGATAAAGTCAGCCTGTTCAACGGACAAGGTGGCGAGTACCTATGTCAATTAAGTGAAGTTGGGAAAAAGAAAGTCGTTGCTGTACCTGAGTCATTTGAAGACAAAAATGTAGAATCTCCACTTGCCATACATCTTGGGCAAGGGATTTCTCGCGGTGATAAAATGGACTTCACAATTCAAAAGTCGGTAGAGCTGGGTGTGAGCGAAATTACTCCTTTGTTTACCACACGCTGCGGCGTTAAATTAAGTGGTGAGCGTCTAGCAAAAAAACACCAGCAATGGCAAAAGATAGCAATTGCCGCAGCCGAGCAATCCGGACGTAATACCATCACTGTTATTCACCCGCCGATGGAGTTGTCTGAATGGCTTGCACAGCAAAGCGACGAGTTAAAAATCACACTACATCCTCGGGCCGAACATTCAATAAAAACACTGCCGTATACCCAGTCTGGGATCCGCTTTTTAGTGGGGCCTGAAGGCGGCTTTACCGATGAGGAGCTTGACGCCACCGCTCAACAGCGGTTTGTTGATGTCCGTTTAGGCCCACGTGTACTTCGTACTGAAACCGCGGCTCTAACAGTACTAAGCGCACTACAGCTGCAATTCGGCGATTTAGCACTTTAAATACATAGAGTAACCCCCATATCATGGGTAAACTCAGCAAGCGCAATGGGAGCGTCTATGACGATTAAATTAGGGATCATTTCCGATCCAATCAGTGGCTTTAACATTAAAAAAGACACCGGGTTTGCCATGATGCTGGCGGCACAGCAGCGCGGCTATGAATTGTATTACATGGAAATGAATGACCTTTTCTTGTACCAAGGCGTTGCCAAAGCGACAGCAGCAAAAGCGCAGGTATTTGACGATACTTCCCATTGGTATGAACTAGCTGAGAAACAAGAAATCGATTTAGGCGACCTTGACGTTATTTTAATGCGTAAAGATCCGCCTTTTGACACTGAATATATTTACGCCACTTATATTCTTGAGCGCGCTGAACTTGCAGGTTCGCTTGTGGTAAATAAACCACAAAGCCTGCGCGACGCCAATGAAAAGCTCTTTACTGCGTGGTTTAGCGAACATACTCCAGATACTTTGGTTACGCGTAATCAATCACAAATTCGCGAGTTTTTAGCTAAACATGGCGATATCATTCTCAAGCCTTTGGATGGGATGGGTGGCGCGTCTATTTTTAGAGTGAAACAAGATGACGCAAATATTGGCGTGATCTGCGAAACACTTACCGAGCATGGTTCCCGCTATGCTATGGCGCAGAACTATATACCAGCCATTAAAGACGGTGACAAGCGCGTGTTAGTGGTAGATGGTGAAGTGATGCCGTACTGCTTGGCCCGCATTCCACAAGGCGGTGAAACTCGTGGTAATCTCGCGGCAGGTGGCCGTGGTGAAGCAAGACCGATTAGCGAATCGGACCGGAAAATTGCCGAAGCCATTGCCCCAACGTTAAAGGCAAAGGGCCTGATATTCGTTGGCCTAGATATCATTGGCGATAAGCTTACCGAAATCAATGTGACCGCACCAACTTGCGTGAAAGAAATTGAAGCGGCATATGACATTTCAATTATGGATAAGTTTTATGATGCGATCGAGCGAAAACTCGACCATACTAAAAACTAACCATTAAGGGGGTCTGGTTATGAAATCACTCGCTAATCACTTTTTAGTGGCAATGCCCAGCATGGACGACCCTTTTTTCAATCATACGGTAACCTATCTTTGTGAACACAGCGAAGATGGCGCGATGGGGTTGGTGGTAAACCATCCTATCGATATCACCGTGGGCGAATTGCTTGATCAAATTGATATCGATAACGACAAATCTAGCCAAGCGGCTAAGGTAAATATCTACGCTGGTGGTCCTGTTCACACCGACAGAGGCTTTGTATTACATACGCCAAAGTTTGGTTACGCCTCAAGCCAAGAGCTTAGCTCTGAAATTATGATCACCACATCAAAAGATGTTTTAGCCTCTTTAACGTCATCACACTCTCCCGAAGGATTTATCATCACCTTGGGCTACGCCGGATGGGTAAGTGGTCAACTAGAGAAAGAACTGAAAGAAAACACTTGGTTAGTCGTCGAGGCAGACCCCGAAATCATATTTAATACACCACCTGAAAAGCGCTGGGAAAAAGCAGTGCAAATGCTTGGTATCGACGTTGCACAATTAAGCTCGCAAGCGGGTCATGCGTAACTAGCCTGTCATTTTGAGCTTAGGTTAATAAACGAAGTATTCATGGAAAACAAAAAAGAAAAAGTGCCTAAAGGTAAACGTAGCGTCATCGGGTTTGACTTTGGCACTAAAAGTATCGGCTTGGCTATCGGTCAAGAAATCACTGCAACCGCATCAAGTTTAGGTGCTGTTAAGGCAAACGATGGTATTCCAAATTGGGATGACATCGCCGTATTCATTAACGAGTGGCAGCCTGATTTATTGGTGGTTGGCTTACCACTGAATATGGATGGTACCAATCAAGATTTAACATTCAGAGCAAAGAAGTTTGCCAACCGCCTGCATAACCACTTCCGATTGCCGGTAGAAACACAAGATGAACGCTTGACGACAGCAGACGCCAGAGCACGTTTATTTGAACAAGGTGGCTATAAGAACCTTGCAAAAGGTAAGGTAGATGGCATGTCTGCTTGTATTATTCTCGAAAGCTACTTTGAAGCAATGTGGGAATAGCTAGCCTAACTCTTTATTCTGTTGACCTTTAATATCAATTATATAATTGATATTAAAGGCGCAGCTAACTGTAAAAATTCGCCATATCGAGCACCTATTAGTGCTTCTTTACTCTAACCCCTTCAAACAATATCAATCTAATAATTTGACGACTACTCACAGTTTCTAACATGAAATTCTCATATAGTTTGCTGACTCATCCGGTTAAGGAAAAACTCATGGTAGTACAGCACAAACTCTTAGTAACAATATTCTCTTGTTTTTTAGCTTGTATATTATCTGCCTGTAACAATCAGTCAGAACAAGGCAAACTTCAATATACAACGCATACCTTCGATTCCTTCGAGCACCAGCTTGAAGGACGACTCTATACTCCTAAAAGCCTCACAGAAACAGATACTATCGTTATTTTTGTTCATGGTGATGGAGCAATGGACACTACGGCAAAAGGCTATTATTTACCCATAATACAATCTTTAGTAAGTGCAAATATTGCTACTTTCTCGTGGGACAAACCAGGAGTAGGTAACTCACAAGGCAACTGGTTATCGCAATCTATGGATGATAGAGCTACCGAAGTAAAAGATGCAATTCGATACCTGCGCAACACCGGTTATCGGCAAAATAAAATAGCCGTGCTAGGATTTAGTCAAGCAAGTTGGGTATTTTCGAACTTGTACGACGAGGAAAATATCAAGTTTATGGTACTGGTTGGAGGGGCTGCAAACTGGCAGGCCCAGAGTCAATACAGTATGTGGGTACGATTGATAGAGGAAGAAAAGATCAGTGCAGATGATGATGCGGCGATAGCACGTATCGAGAAGCTGAGCATTGAAGAGATGCAACTTATCAAAGCAGGATACGACCAATATATTTCCGCGGCGTTACATCAAGACCCTTTTATGCCAAAGCCTATTGAAGATGAAGCACGCTATAATTTCGTCAGAAAAAATATTGAGGCAGATGTATTTGAAGGTTTTATTCGACTAAACTTACCAATGCTAGCAATTTATGGCGACAGCGATTTTCATGTCGACATAGAACATAGCCAATTAGAGTTTGCACGCGCTTTTGCAAACTCAAGTCAAACAAACGCCAAGCTAGAACAAATCACTATTACCGATGCTGCACACAGTTTAATGAAACCAGAGCTGCCACTTGATGCGATTTTCTCGATTAAAAAAAACCACTTTGCTCCCAATGCAATCGAAACTATCGTCAAGTGGGTGAAGTTGCAAAGTAGTTCTCCCCGCGAATAGCTGTATGAATGACTAGCGTAGTTCCCGTGTAGGGTTTACGACTTGGTACTTCTTCAAATCAGGTATTAACCCTGCTTGCTGATACGCGCTAGTGATCCGGCCTTGCTCACGTAGTATTGCTAGGCCTTTTTGTAATGCAGCAAACGCTCGCTCACCTTCTGGGTGAAGCCGAGACACCGCAAAATGTCTGCTGTCGTTTAACAGCACAACTAGATGCTCATTAGCAATGAGCTCAACATCTTCCAAAACAAAACGATTATCTAGCTTAGGCATAAGCGGCATCAACATAAAGTCGACCCAACCTTTGCTCACCATACGCGCTTGTGACATCCAATCGGGTTCAGCATAAAGCTGTTTAAGCGGAAGTGACTCCAAGGTTTGCCAATCGGTCTGCCACTTAGGGTTGGATACCGAAGTTAGCTGGGTGAGCCCTTGCTCCTCTTTTAGCTGCTTTACTTTTTGATTATCTATCCCGTGATAAATACCAGCAAAATACTGACCTTTTTGAATAACAGGCTCACTGATAAAAAGCAGCCGACCTTTATTTTCAAGATCTGCTTTCCAATAACTATCAAAGTGAAGTAGTTGTTCCCCTTTTTCAAGCAAATTGGATTCACGAAAACTGACAAAACCAGGCGTAAAAATAAATGCTTTGTCGAAGCCACCTTTTTGCAAAGCTTGCTGTGCTATCACCATATCGACAACATCACGGCGTAAATATTGGCCACTAAAATCGGTGACTTTTTTGACGTCGCGTTCACCAACAAAACGTTGATAATCAGCGAGGACATCATCTCTAATAAAGACATTAAGTGCTTCGCTGGCATTAAGTACACCAGCAAAGCTCAGCACAAAAGCGAAGAATAGATAGCTGCGTTTAGTTCTTCGAATCCAACCCATCTACCGTAACCCCTTGTAGGAAGCCCGCACCTTTTTGTTCGTTATTTTGAAGCTTGATCATGAGGCGCAGATCATTTGGCGAGTCAGCATGATGTAGTGCGTCGGCGTAGTTGATCCGCTGTTGTTTATAAAGTTCAAACAACGCTTGATCAAAGGTTTGCATGCCCATGTCTTTCGATTTTGCCATTGCCTCTTTAATTGAGCCAATATCGCCTTTTTTAATAAGCTCGGCAACGAGTGGGGAGTTCAGTAGTACTTCAATGGCCGCCTCTCGACCTTCGCCTTTTGAAGAAGGCACTAGTTGTTGCGCCACAATAGCGCGCAAGTTCAGCGCCAAATCGTACTTCAGTTTATCGTGCTTTTCTTTAGGGACTAAGTGCATGATACGATCGATGGCCTGGTTAGCATTATTGGCGTGTAAAGTTGCAACACATAAATGCCCCGTTTCAGCAAAACTCAATGCATATTCCATGGTTTCTTGCGAGCGAATTTCACCAATTAAAATAACATCTGGCGCTTGGCGTAATGAGCTTTTTAGGGCAGATTCAAAACTGTCAGTATCAATGCCCACTTCACGCTGAGTAATGATACTTTTTTGGTGTTGATGCACAAACTCAATAGGATCTTCAATGGTCAAAATATGGCCACGTTGGTTACGATTACGATAGCCGAGTAGTGCCGCAAGCGAGGTTGACTTACCCGTGCCCGTACCACCCACAAATAACACCAAGCCACGTTTGGACATGATCACATCGGTCAGTACCGACGGCAAACCGAGCTCATTGACATCTGGAATAGCAGTAACGATACGGCGGATAACCATGCCCGCACAATCCCGTTGCCAAAATGCTGAAACACGAAAACGCCCAATATCGTTAGCAATCGCAAAGTTACACTCTTTAGTGTTAAAGAATTCTTGCTTTTGCTTGTCGCTCATAATTGAGGTAACAAGGTTCAGTGCCTGCTCGGCATCTAAGCTTTCTTCACTTAACGCTCTAAGTTCGCCATCAATTTTGGCGCTCACCGCAAGCCCTGCCGAGACGAATAAGTCGGATGCTTGCTGATTGGCCATCGTTTGCAAAAACGGTTCTATATTCATCGCTACACCACTACTTAATAGCCGCTATTAAACTGATTTTTGTCATGGGCTTTTGCGCGCGCATCCTGCTGGGTGATCAAACCACGGTTTAATAGATTTGTAAGGCATTGATCCATGGTCTGCATACCGTGCATTGCACCGGTTTGAATTGCCGAATACATCTGTGCAATCTTGTCTTCACGAATAAGGTTACGAATAGCTGGGATCCCGAGCATGATTTCATGTGCCGCAATTCGCCCGCCGCCAACTTTTTTCACCAGCGTTTGTGAAATCACCGCTTGTAGCGACTCTGACAGCATAGAGCGCACCATGTCTTTTTCTTCACCAGGGAACACATCCACAATACGGTCGATAGTTTTAGGCGCAGAGGTAGTATGCAAAGTACCAAATACTAGGTGACCTGTTTCCGCGGCAGTTAACGCTAAACGAATGGTCTCAAGATCACGTAATTCACCGACCAAAATAACGTCTGGGTCTTCACGGAGTGCGCTTCTCAGCGCCGCGTTAAAGCTGTGCGTGTCTCTATGTACCTCACGTTGGTTAATAAGGCTTTGCTTGTTGTCATGAACAAATTCAATCGGATCTTCGATGGTTAAAATATGGTGATGTTTGTTGTTATTAATATAATCCACCATCGCAGCCAGCGTGGTTGATTTACCAGAACCTGTCGGGCCGGTTACCAATACTAAGCCACGTGGGTTGTCGGAAATCTTGGTAAAAATGTCTGGTGCCCCCAAATCATCTAAGCTCAGCACTTGATTTGGAATAGTACGGAACACCGCTGCAGGACCACGATTTGAATTAAAAGCGTTAACACGAAAACGCGCCAGATTTGGCACTTCGAACGAGAAATCTACCTCAAGGTTTTGCTCATAGTCACGACGTTGATTATCATTCATAATATCGTAGATGAGGCTGCTGACGTCTTTTGCTTCTAACGGCGGGATATTCACCCGACGTACGTCCCCGTCAACACGGATCATAGGGGAAACACCTGAAGAAAGGTGTAAGTCAGATGCTTTGTGTTGAACACTAAAAGCCAATAATTCTGTAATATCCATTTATAACTCCACAATGAGCACTAGTACTATATGGTTACAATAGCAGAACGCTTAGATAACGCCTACGGCAGGATAGAAAAAGCCAAGCAAAACTGTCAATTCAGCGAAACAGTACAATTACTCGCGGTTTCTAAAACCAAACCTATCGCCGATATTGAGGCTGCGATTGCGGCAGGTCAAACCCGATTCGGTGAATCTTACGTACAAGAAGCCGTTGATAAAGTTGCCTACTTCAAACAAAACAAAGCGATTGAATGGCACTTTATTGGTCCAATCCAGTCCAACAAATCAAGATTAGTCGCCGAAAACTTCCATTGGGTACAAAGCGTGGATCGAGAGAAAATCGCACGCAGGCTAAATGAACAAAGACCAACGAACTTAAAGCCACTCAAGGTGCTGTTGCAGGTCAATATTAGCGGTGATGATAACAAATCAGGTTGTCATCTCAATGAGGTTGATACGCTCGCGCAGTTTATAAATGACTGTCGTCAATTGGAGCTTCGAGGCTTGATGACCATCACTGAGCAAACCGATGATAAACAAAAGCAATTACAATATTTCCAGCAAATGCGCGCTTGCTTTGATAGACTAAAGGACCAATATCAACAGCTAGATACCTTATCGATGGGAATGAGTGGCGATTTAGATACTGCGATTGCAGCAGGTTCCACTATGGTTCGCATTGGTACTGATATTTTTGGCAAACGACAGTGAGGTGAATAACACAATGTCAAACAAGACAATTGCATTTATTGGAACGGGAAATATGAGCTATGCCATTATCGGTGGCATGATCAAAAGTGGCTTTGACGCGCAGTCTATTATTGCCACCAACCGCAATGCAGAGAAACTTGCCAAAGTCGCAGAGCAATTATCGGTAAGAACAACACAAGATAATCTAGAAGCAGTCGCCGCGGCTGACGTCATTGTCTTGTCTGTAAAACCACAGATGATGGCCGAGCTGTGTCAGACCTTTCAAGATGCAGATATTGATATTAGCAATAAACTGTTTATCTCTGTCGCCGCCGGAATTACCGTTGCACGACTGAGAGAAATGCTCGGCCAACCGGTAAAAATGGTGCGCTGTATGCCTAACACGCCATCACTGCTTGGACGCGGTGTGTCTGGCTTGTATGGCGTCGACATCAGCGATGAAGAAAAAGACTATGTTGAGCAAGTATTTTCATCCACGGGGATTGCCCTGTGGCTTGATGAAGAGTCGAAAATCAACGACGTTATTGCGGTAACGGGTTCGTCTCCAGCGTATTTCTTCTTATTTATGGAAGCCATTGAAGAAAAGGCTAAAGCCCTAGGTTTTAGTCCTGAGGAAGCCAGAAAGCTTGTGCAGCAAACTGCGCTAGGTGCGGCTGAAATGGCATTATCGCAACCTGAAATTAGCATTGCTCAGCTACGCGCCAACGTCACCTCTAAAGGTGGCACAACCCACGCAGCCGTTGAGCACTTAAAAGCACAACAATTACCAAAAACCGTAGCGGACGCGATGGATGCATGTATCGCGCGCGCTGAAGCAATGGAAAAAGAAATCTAAAGGTGACCAATGAATGCCATGCAATTTTTAGTCGGGATCGTATTTGATCTATTTTTAATGGTCGTATTACTACGATTCTGGTTGCAGCTTGTCAAAGCGGACTTTTATAACCCGCTAAGCCAAGCGGTTGTTAAAGCAACCTCTTTTGCCGTGAACCCACTGAGAAAAATCATTCCGGGTGTGGGCGGTTTAGATCTTGCCTCTTTGGTGCTGGCATTCATTATTGGCTTTGCCAAAATGGCGACGCTGATGGCGTTATTCGGTGGTTACTTTGACGCTTTAGGCGCCTTGATTGGTGGTGCTATTACCGTAGTTAAAGAAGCATTTAGTTTGGTGTTCTGGATCCTTATTATTCGCGCCATCTTAAGTTGGGTAGCGCAAGGCTACAATCCAGTTGCCGCCGTGTTCGAGCAATTAACAGAGCCGATGCTAAGACCTATTCGGAAAGTGATACCACCACTAGGTGGACTGGACTTATCTATTTTAGTCTTAATTATCGGCATGCAATTTTTGCAGATCCTAATGATGGATTTACTGAGATAGGAGCATCCCAATGAAACCATTTATTATTGCGTTAATGATGCTGCTTGCACCAATCGCATTCGCTCAAGATGAACAAGGCGGCCAATTTAAAGACTTAGGTCCTTGGGAAGTGCATTACATCGCCTTCCCGTCTACTTTTGTTCAGCCCACAATTGCAAAAGCGTATGGCTTAATTCGTAGTGGTAACAAAGCGATTGTGAATATCTCGGTCTTGGCCGACAAGCCAGGAAAACCAGCGGTTAAGGCACGCGTTGCAGGTAGCGCCAAAAACTTACTTGGTAAAACCGTACAGTTAGAGTTTAAAGAAGTCGTAGAAGGTGAGGCGATATACTACCTTGCCCAATTAGATTACGACGATGAAGATATTTTTCGTTTCGACATTGAGATCAGTGAAGGTAAGCAAAGCCGCAAACTCGCGTTCTCACAGAAGTTTTATGTAGAGTAGAGAAAATATGTCAAATAAAGTGGTACTTGCCACGGGCAACCAAGGTAAAGTCAAAGAGCTTAGCGCGATGCTAAATCAGTATGACATTGAGGTATTACCGCAAAGTGATTTCAACGTGCCAGAGGTTGCAGAAACCGGCACGACCTTTGTGGAAAACGCCATTATCAAGGCTCGTCATGCTGCTAAGATTTCTGGCTTGCCTACCATTGCCGATGACTCAGGCCTTGAGGTAGACGCATTAAACGGCGCACCTGGTGTATATTCAGCGCGTTATGCTGGCGCAAACGCCGACGACCAAAAAAATATTGATCACTTACTCGCAGCGCTTGGTGAACAAACTGAGCGCAGCGCCCGTTTTTGGTGTGTTTTAGTTTATATGCGCCACGCTGACGACCCAACGCCGATTATTTGTCAGGCGAGTTGGGAAGGTGAAATCACCACAACACAACAAGGCCGAGAAGGGTTTGGTTACGACCCAATCTTTAAGGTACAAGGTTTAGACTGCACATCAGCAGAGCTAACCAAGGAAGAAAAAAACGCAATCAGCCATAGAGGACAGGCACTTAAACAACTCGTCAGTCACTTTCAAGGCCTCGCGTGAAACTACCTCCATTAAGTCTTTATGTGCACGTACCTTGGTGCGTGCAAAAGTGTCCTTACTGTGATTTCAACAGCCATGGTAAAAAGGGCGATATTCCTGAAACGGAATATATTCAACATTTGCTCCACGATATCAAAGCCGATCTTCACTATGTTCAGGGCCGTAAACTCAGTAGTATCTTTATTGGCGGTGGCACCCCTAGCCTGCTTTCAGGTGAAGCGTACCGCTATTTACTCAGTGAAATTGAGGCGCTAATTGGTTTTGAGGATGACATTGAAGTCACTTTAGAAGCAAATCCAGGCACAGTTGAGACAGATCGTTTTAAACATTATGTTGCGGCTGGCATCAATCGTATTTCGATAGGTGTGCAAAGCTTACAACAGGAAAAGCTTACTCAACTTGGTCGCATTCATGGCGAGCAAGAAGCGCTAAACGCCGCTCAAGAAGCCCACCAAGCTGGGTTAAACAGCTTTAATCTTGATTTGATGCATGGCCTTCCCAATCAATCTGTTAGCGATGCCTTAGGTGATTTAGAAAAAGCCATTGCGATGGCACCGCCACACCTTTCTTGGTATCAATTAACCATTGAGCCAAATACGCAGTTTGCCTCTAAGCCTCCGGTTTTACCTGAGGATGAAACACTGTGGGACATCCAAGAACAAGGTCAGGCATTACTTGCAGAGCACGGCTACCAGCAATATGAGATCTCAGGCTATGCCAAAGCGGGATTTCAATGTCGACATAACTTGAATTATTGGCAATTTGGCGATTATCTCGGGATCGGCTGTGGTGCACATGGCAAAATCACTTTGCCTGAGCAGCAACAGATCTTAAGAACCGTAAAGATAAAACACCCTCGCGGCTATATGGATCTGAGTAAACCCTATTTGTATGAGCAGTGGCATGTTGCAAACAATGACAGACCATTTGAGTTTTTTATGAATGTATTCCGTTTAAAAACTGCCGCATCAAAACAACAGTTTATTGACTACACTGGTCTTGAACTTAGCGCTATTGCAACGCAAATTGCTGAGGCCGTAAATAAGGGTTTGATTGAGGAAACTAACGATTCATGGCTAGTTACAAATAAAGGCCACCGATACCTCAACGATCTGCTAGAGTTATTTGTTTAATATAGAAATTATGCGGGTGATATTCACTGCAACCCGCATGAAAACCGCCATTCGGCAACATATAATAAAAGGGTATAAAATGCGTAAATTAACCATTTTAGCAGCAGCGGTAAGCGTCGCGCTTTTTGCTGGCTGTCAACAAACCACACACTCTCCAGCACCTGCTCCAAAAGCTGAACAACAAGTCGTAAAAAGTGAAGTAGAAAAGGCAAACGCACTTTTTGAAGCGTCGTTTACCCGTGGCGTAATGCGTAGCCCAGTTTACCAAACTTATATGGGTATCAAACAAGACTACGACAAGTGGGATGACGGCAGCGAAGCGCGCCAACTTGAAGATCTTGAACTGACGAAACAAGACTTAGCTGCACTTAATGCAATTGATCGAAATAAACTAGATGCCAATACGCAAGTGAGCTACGACTTATTCAAGCAAGGTCTTGAAAACACCATTGCAGATTTTAAATGGCGTTATCATTCTTATCCGGTCAATCAGATGTATGGTACACACTCAATGGTGCCTGCATTTTTAATCAACCAGCATCAAATTACCGATGTGAAAGATGCCAAAGCATATATCTCTCGTTTAAACGGTGTACCGGCTGTATTTGATCAGCTCATCGTTGACTTAAAAGCGCGTGCAGATAAAGGTATTATTGCACCAAAATTCGTTTTCCCTCACGTCATTGAATCAAGCGAAAATATTATCAAAGGTGCGCCATTTGTAGCTGGTGACGACTCAACATTATTGGCTGACTTCAAACGCAAAGTAGCAACACTTGAAATCAGTGAAAACGAGAAATCAGCGCTGGTTAAAGAAGCAACAGACGCGCTAACAACAGCAGTAAAACCTGCTTATAACAAGTTGATTGGCTACCTACATAAACTTGAGAAAAAAGCAGACAATCGTGATGGTGCATGGAAGTTCCCTAACGGCGAAAAGTTTTATAATAACGCCCTAGCACGTACGACAACCACAGCATTAAGCGCTGAAGAAATTCACGAAATCGGTTTATCTGAAGTGGCGCGTATTCATGACGAAATGCGAGCAATTAAAGAGAAAGTGGGCTTCAAAGGCGATTTAAAAGCCTTTATGGAGTTCATGAAAACCGACAAGCAATTTTACCTTCCAAATACAGAAGCCGGTAAGGCACAATATTTAGCCGAAGCCAAAGCGATGATCGATAATATGAAGTCACGCTTGGATGAGCTGTTTATCGTTAAGCCAAAAGCGGACATGATAGTAAAACGCGTAGAGGCATTCCGCGAAAAATCTGCAGGTAAAGCGTTCTACCAGCAACCCGCGCCTGATGGCTCACGTCCTGGTGTTTACTATGCAAACCTTTACGACATGGAAGCGATGCCTACTTACCAAATGGAAGCCTTGGCTTATCACGAAGGTATTCCGGGTCACCACATGCAGATCGCGATTGCTCAAGAGCTAGAAGATATGCCTAAATTCCGTAAGTTTGGTGGCTACACTGCATACATCGAAGGTTGGGGTTTATATTCTGAGCTTGTACCAAAAGAAATGGGTTTATACGAAGACCCTTATTCAGATTTTGGTCGCTTAGCGATGGAATTATGGCGTGCGTGCCGCTTAGTGGTAGATACGGGGATCCACGCAATGAAGTGGACACGTCAAGAAGGTATTGATTACTACGTAAACAACACACCAAATGCTAAGTCAGACGCTGTGAAGATGGTAGAGCGCCATGTTGTTATGCCTTCACAAGCCACTGCGTACAAAGTGGGGATGTTGAAGATCCTAGAACTTCGTGAAGCCGCTAAGAAAGAACTAGGCGATAAGTTTGATATTCGTGAGTTCCACGACGTCGTACTGAAAAATGGCCCTGTTCCACTAAACGTGCTTGAATCATTTGTTGATGAATGGGTAGCAAGTAAAAAAGGCTAATACCTACTGCCAATGAATCGAATAAAAGCCAGCATGATCATGCATGCTGGCTTTTTACTTTATTTACCTTACATAAGCTGTATTCAGATAAGCAAATCGGTATAAGAAATAACGGCCACTAGAGAGCGAGTTGTTATTCCGCGCTCAGGTTACTTAACCTGAGGTTTGGATAAGGAATGAGCTAACTAATTGCTTTTAAATTCACATTAAATTATTTCCTTATCTAGCCAGAGAGTTTTGGGGATAACCCCGCTCTCGCGTCCTGCTACCGCCCTGGTACCTACATCCTGTAGGCAAGGCGAATTTATTCACCAATAGCTAGCTATTGGAAGTGAATTCAACGCAGTTAGCACAAAAACTGGCTGCTAGAAAGGCGTTAATTATCCAAAGCTCAGGTTACTTACTCTTCTGTAAAATTAAACTCTGTTCCGGTTAAAATAATATGCAAGCAGGCACCGCCATGCGCAGGGCTTTGCATTTTGATTTCGCCCTTCAACTTCTGTGTTACTAAGTTATATACAATACTCAAGCCAAGCCCTGTACCTCCCGAAAAACGCTTCGAAGTAACGAAAGGCTCAAAGATAGCGGGCAATAGCTCTTTATCTATTCCCGCGCCGTCATCTTTAAAATAAAAATGGATATAATCATTAATTAATACGGTAGATACCACAATATTCAGCTTTTGCCCGTCAATCTTGGCGTGCTTGATGCAGTTGTTAATACTGTACCCAACAACTTGGCTAAACACCGACGGGTAGCTGATCAAAGTTAGGTTTTCGGGGATTTCGAGTTCAATGGCATAGTCTTCTTGGTTTAATTCTGATTGGTAGCAATCAAAGACATTTTTAACTAAATGCTTAAGGTTGAACGTGCTCTTTTCTTCAAACTCTCGATTCACTGCCACAAGCTTAAAATCATCTACCAGCGAGGCTGTGCGGTGGAGGTTATTTTCTAATAAATATAGCGCGGCTTCTGCCTCAGTAATTAGTGTCGTCAAGGTTTGCCGCTGTAACTTACCAAGTTCAAGTTGCGATTTTAGTGTCGCGACTTGCTCTTTTAAATGCGATTGGCTGGTAATAGCAACACCAAGCGGCGTATTAAGCTCATGGGCAAAGCCACTCACCATATTTCCTAAACTCGCCATTTTGGCTTCTTCGATTAAGCGTTGCTGCGCTGCGCTTAGGCGCGCAAGCAAGGTTTCAATAAATGCTAATAGGTCATCGAGTTGATGAGCAATTTGTGCAATCTCATCGTTACCGTCAATATTCACCCTTAAACTAAAGTCTTCAAGCTTAGCAACTTTTACGAGTACTTTATTGATAGCCAGTATATGCCGTGTGACTTTGCTATTTTGATAATTCAGTAAGATAAGCACAGCAATATTCATCAGTACAATTAAAATGAGGCCATATAAAATGATACTTTCTTTACGTTCTTGCGTAACGGCTTGGGTACGGATTGATACTAGCTCAAACTGGCTTCGTAATTTTTGCTTCTCGGTGAATAGCTCCGCACGTACGCCTTCACCATCGTGCAAACCTAGCTTTCGCAAAATAGCAACATAGCTTGCAAAACCCGCTTCATAACGTTTAAGCAAATTGCTTATCTCTTCACTGAGCGCATTGTCTTTGATTAGTTGCTCAGCATGCATGACGAGTTGTTCATGCTGCTGCAAATAACTTAAGTCAGCTCTTAACAAAAAGTCTTTTTCTCTACGCCTTAATTCCAATATGGCAATTTCCAACCGAGGCATAGCCTTACCAGAAATTCGATCCTGTAAAGCATGAGCGCTACGTCTGAACTCACCATAAATGCCTGCATTTTCGTCATAGCCGAGCTGCTCATGTAAGCGGATAAGTTCATCTAGTTTACCAAAGTAGGCTTTTGACAGTTCATCGAGTTGTAATAGCAACGGCAGCAAGGCCTCTTCATTGGCCATAGAATTAAGTAAGTTACTAAAGCTATCCTGATAGCTGTACTTTAATTGTGGGATGGCAGAAACATCATCTTTTTGTGCTCGAATAAGAATATGCTCTTCTTGATCCATGGTTCGTTGTAGAGCGGTTTGCAATTGAGTAAGTTGTGCGGTAAGGCGGGCACTACGACTCACTTCGTAATACAAAAACCAGCTGACGAAAATGATCACAATCGCAGAAGTCAACGCGGCAATTTTGAAAAATAGAACTGACTGCTTTAGCTGCACGGCACATTCTCACTTAATTGATACTCTGTAAGCTTAGTATAGTTCTAGTGGGTTTCCTGATTTGTTTCCAAAACCTCACTTTTGTTTTGCTGTCGTTGCGACAGATTTTTATCGTAATACATGTTGTGGTCGGCGCGAGCCATGAGTTCTGAGACACTATCTTGGTTTGCTGTAGGGAAAGCATAGCCAACGCTTACCGTCGTTTGAATAGTGTGCCTATCAACTTGCAGCGGTTGCTTTTCAACCTGCTCCTTAATATTTTTTATAATTGAGTTAACCAAAGCGTCTTCTGACACTCTGTGTAAAATAATAACAAACTCATCCCCACCTAAGCGTGCGATAAAATCGTACACACGCACTGAGTTCATCAAAATTGACGAGACATGAAGCAACAGCTTATCTCCCACTTCATGACCAAACTTATCGTTTACTTGTTTAAAATTATTTAGATCGAGGTTAAGCAGCACAAATGACGGTTGCTCTGAACGACCAAGTAACGTATTGAGTTGCCTAATCGCATAGCGACGGTTAGGCAACTTAGTTAAGTCGTCTTGCAGCGAGGCTGTATGTGCTAAGTGATACGCTCGATAGAGTACTAATAACGAGAGAAATAATATTGAAGCAACAGCAGTAACCAAAATCTGTGCTTGCTGTCTTGCTTTTGCATAAGTGCTCTCGTCTATTTGATAATCAGCCACAAGCTGCCATTCACCAGATGGTAAATTGATTGGGATGACTAGATCTGGTGTTTCAAACAAGGTAGCAGAGCCATAAAAGACATCCCCCTGTTCACCTAATCCATCTCGACCTCGAATAGCTAAAACGGCGCTGTCCAAATCGTTAATGCCACTATATTCAAGCAACTTTTGATAATCTAAAACTACACTAATTGCGCCCCAGTAGCTTTCATTCCTCGGATAATCTGAAAACACAGGAAACCTCGCAATCAAGGCTTCACCGCCTTGCACTAGCTGTAATGGACCGGCGATAAACACCTTTTGAGAGGTTCTGGCAATTTCAACGGTGCGAAATTGTTCAGGGTTAGTACGAAAATCGAAACCGATAGCTGCTCGATTCTCTTCAACAGGATAGACATGACTAATGATATTATTCGGAGCAAGACCAACATGACGAATTAGCGTCGACTTTTCAACCGCTTTTGATACGACATGCGACCAATGCTCAATAGCAAAATCAGGATCGATTGTAACAAAAGTAGCCAAGCTCTCAGCCAAATAGGTATCCATAAAGATGGCATTTTCAATTTTTGCGCGAACAAGCGATACGTTAGACCTCACTATCTCGGTCCTTTCACTGATCTCCTGAACTACAATGGAATGAGAAATAAGATTTACCGCGTAGAACGTCAAACTCCAGAACACGATGGTAAATAACGATAACAGCACTATGGTTTGCTTTTCTACAGTTACCTTCATCGCCTCGCTTGCCTAGTAAAATTTAGTTGCTTAAATCTACAATAAACCAATTTAATTACAAAAGCATAGGCAATTTACCGAAAACTGCCAGTTTTGTGAGAAAGTAACTGTCAGTTTAGAATAATGGGTTGAACCGTGGAGGTAGCTTGATTTGTAACGGCGAATAGCACCTGTTATGTGACGCTAAAAGCAATTTGTCGAGATAAACCCAATAAGTCGAGATAAATCTCGACCTACAATTCAGGCATAAAGAACCTTGCTAAAAAGCAAGGGTTATAAAAAGTGGTACCAGTGAGCGGACTCTTAACTTGTATTAGCGCCACCCGCGTGGCGCCCAAGTCCAATACCATAATTTCAAAGCATAAATTTGAGGCATAAAAAACCCCAACCAATCGGTTAGGGTTATAAAAAGTGGTACCAGTGGGCGGACTCTTAACCTGTATTAGCGCCACCCGCGTGGCGTCCAATTCGTCGAGATAAATCTCGACCTACAATTCAGGCATAAAAAAACCCTTGCTAGAAAGCAAGGGTTATAAAAAGTGGTACCAGTGGGCGGACTTGAACCGCCACGCCCGAAGGCAACGGATTTTGAATCCGTCATGTCTACCAATTCCATCACACTGGCATAATTTTTCTTTCATCTTCTAAAACAAGAGAAAATAAAGAAAAACCACTTTGAGCTCAGGCTTTTTTTATTTGCCTTCGTCTCTATGCTTTGCATTATACAAAGGCGATTAAGAACGGCAAGTAATTTTTTTGCAATAAGGCGTTAACTGCCTGTTATTTGTGCACAAGCAGTTAAATATTACCCTAAAGTCAACTTTATTCCTGCTAAAACGGTAACGACAAGATGTTACTAATCCATTAGTTAACGTAATTCAGTAAACGTTTTATCGGTTTATGTGTAAAATACTCCGCAACCTTGTAATTATGAGAGTTGTTATGTCACATTTTGCTCCAGCGAATTTCAGCCGTCGCTTGGCTTCACTTATATACGACAGCTTAGTGGTCGTCGCGTTCGCAATGCTGACTACCGTGTTATTTTTACTAACCATCAATGCCTTAATTTCATTTAACATGCTCGCACTTGGCAATCATGAAGACGTATCGGCGCTGATCCAAGCGGATCCTATCTTATATACACTTAGAGCCACGTTATTGGTGTTGGTTTCGGTGCTGTTTTTTGCCTATTTTTGGACTAAGAGCGGTCAAACTATCGGTATGCGCGCATGGCGCCTAAAAGTGCAAACCCCCGACGGAGCACTGTTAACTTGGCCAAAAGCAATCGCTCGTAGCCTATGCGCGCTACTTGGGCTTGGTAATCTAATAGTGTTGTTAGACTTTAAAAAGAAAAGATCGCTCCAGGATATGCTGTGTGGTACTGAGGTAGTGGTACTGAGCAAAGAGGAAAATAAAAAGGTGTATAACAGCTTAGACTAATCTAAGCTTCAAATAGCAGCCTATTCCATTAGCCATGTCCATAAAAAATATAGGCCTCATAATGAGACCTATATTGTTACTTAATTCAAAACGTTAATTTTGTTTCTTCAGCAGATGGATAGCCAATCCAATAAATAACAAGCTTGGCATTAACGCGCCAACCACCGGTGGAACTTGATATACCATCACGATAGGGCCAAAAATTTCATTACTCAGATGGAAAGCTAAGCCTGTTACCACGCCCATAATAATCCGCGCGCCCATGCTCACCGTTCTCAGTGGCCCGAAGATAAATGACAAAGCCACCAGCAGCATTACCCCAATCGTCAGCGGCTGCATCACCTTACGCCACAGCGCGAGTTCATAGCTACTTGAATCTTGCTCATTTTGCTTTAGATAAGCGAGAAATGACCATAATCCTGTGAAAGACAAAGCATCTGGCTCTATCGATACAACACCTAACCTGTCTTCACTTAATTCAGACTCGTAGAGCATTGATTTTGAATAATGCGTTGTAATTTGTTGTTGATCGATATGTACTTCTTCCACGTCTTGCAATTGCCAGCCGTTAGATATGCTTTGCGCCGACTGAGCGCGTACGATTTTTGCCAGTGTTAGTGAGTCATCGAAATAATAAATTGCGATATCTTTAAGCTTACCGTTTTTTTCAACATTACCAATGTTAATAAAATTGCCGCCGTCTTTCGCCCACACACCACGCTGAGCGCTGTAAACTTCACCGCCATAAATTGCTTCGTTTTTTAACCGTTTTGCGGTTTGCTCCGCTTTTGGTGCCCCCCACTCCCCAAGCGCCATCATCAGTAGTGCAAGCAGCACTGCCGTTTTCATCACCGACATAATAATTTGAAAACGCGACCACCCAGCCGCTTGCATAACAATTAGTTCACTGCTTGAGGCAAGTGCACCAAGCCCAATCAAACCACCAATCAGTGCAGCCATCGGGAAAAATACGACGATATCGCTTGGCATGCTGTAAATGGTATAGAGCATGGCACCGAGTAAATCATAGCTGCCACGACCAACCGAGCGCAGTTGCTCAATAAACTTTATAAGCGTATTGATCCCCACAAAAACTAATAGCGCGAAACCTGTGGTTTGTAAGATGCTACGCCCTAAATACCAATCAAGCGTCTTCATCATGCCGTCGTCTCCCGTTTCATAAATACCGAGCGAACCCATACACCAAAAGGTCTTCCTTTCGCGATTAAGTAAACGCCAATAAAGAGCACACTTAAGTGGATCCACCAGAGACCAACTGAAGCTGGCACTTTTTCTTCAGCTAACAGAAACTTGCCTGCGTTGAGTAGAATGAAATAACCCAAATATAGCGTAATTGCTGGCACGAGCTTAGCAAACTTGCCTTGTCTTGGGTTAACCACACTCAGTGGCACAGCCAATAGAGTGAGTAACAAAATGGAAATAGGCACCGATAATCGCAACTGAAATTGCGCTTTTGCTTCAGGCGTATCCATTTCAAGTAACTGTAAGCTTGGAATAGCCTCTAATTTACGGCGCTGGTGTTCAATTTCTTGTTCTTTAATTTGCACTTGGTAAGTACCAAATTCAGTA
Organism: Pseudoalteromonas sp. OANN1; assembly: GCF_024124685.1. NCBI lineage: Bacteria > Pseudomonadati > Pseudomonadota > Gammaproteobacteria > Alteromonadales > Pseudoalteromonadaceae > Pseudoalteromonas > Pseudoalteromonas sp. OANN1. The sequence continues at coordinate 252,934 of NZ_JAMXSE010000003.1, read as the reverse complement.
CGATTAAGTGCTTGGCTGAAGCCATCAGTCTCGTAACGCTTACCTTCATGAAGGAGTAATTGCTGCTCACCACTATCAAGCTCAATCACTTCTCCTTTTTGCGCATACACTAAACGAGCGGCTTGATTTGAGTCCTTCTCAGGCAATTGCGCGACAAACACTTTGTCTAATTCGCGGCCTTGTTCGCTAATACCGTGAACAAATACCACCGCTTTTTCATTGCCCGTTTGCTGAAATCTACCAGCTCTGAGAGTAGAAAGTCCCGATTCCGCATCGGCTTGCTCTCTTAATTGATACTCTTTTTCACTCGCCCAAGGTGCAATGTACATACTCACACAAGCGGCGAGTAATGCAAAAAATACACTAGAGACTAAAGTCACCCTAACGACATACCACTCACTGACCCCGCAAGCGCGCAGCACCGTCATTTCACTGTCGGCGTAGATGCGACTGTAGGCTAAGATGATCCCAAGAAAGAGACTAAGCGGTAAAATATAACCGGCCAACTGTGGCAGTTTTAACGCAAGCATAGCAAGTACTAACTTACCAGGTATACTCCCTTCAGACGCTGAGCTCAGAATGAGTACAAACTTTTGTGACAAAAATATTGTCATTAAGGTGAGAAAAACCGCAACCTGAGATTTTAGCACTTCACCCGTTAAATAGCGGAAAATAAGCAATGTTCGTCCCTATAAAACGTCTTGTTTCACTGGAATAGTGGGAAAAATTGAGTAAACTGATTATTTTAGTCACTTTATTATATGTCAATGCGCCGGAATATCCTACCTAAGGTTAAAGCATATTCATGACTTTAATGTAGGAAAGTGTGTTGGCATAAAAAGTTCAAAATGACATGACAAAGACTCAGGAGTCGCAATGGAATTCAGCGTTAAAAGTGGTAGTCCAGAGAAACAGCGTAGCGCATGTATTGTTGTTGGTGTATACGAGCCACGCCGTCTCTCACCAATTGGTGAACAGCTGGATAAAATAAGCGAAGGCTATATCTCAAATTTACTCAGACGTGGTGATCTTGAAGGCAAACCAGGACAAGTTCTACTTCTTCATCATGTACCAAATGTACTCAGCGAACGCGTTTTGTTAGTGGGTTGTGGTAAGGAAAGAGAGCTTGACGATAAACAATACAAACAAATTATCTCTAAGACCATCAATACGTTAAATGAAACGGGCTCAATGGAAGCGGTATGTTTTCTGACTGAGCAACATGTTAAAGGTCGTGATACCTACTGGAAAGTTCGCCAAGCGGTCGAAACCACGCAAGATTGCCTGTATACCTTTAATCAACTAAAAAGCAAAAAGAGTGAGGCTAGACGCCCGCTACGTAAAATCGTCTTTAACGTACCAACGCGACGTGAATTAACAATCGGTGAAAGCGCGATTGAGCACGGTCTTGCTATCGCCGCTGGTAGTAAGTTGTGTAAAGACGTTGCGAATATGCCACCAAATATCTGTAACCCTCGTTATTTGGGCGAGCAAGCACAACAGTTGGCTGAAGACTTTGATAACGTTACCGTTAACCTTGTTGGTGAACAAGAAATGGAAGAGCTGGGTATGCACTCATACCTAGCAGTTGGCCGTGGTAGTCGCAACGAATCAGTGATGTCGGTTATCCACTATAACGGTGGTGACGAAGGCCAAGCACCAATCGTATTCGTGGGTAAAGGATTAACATTTGACTCGGGTGGTATTTCTATCAAGCCTGGCGAAGCGATGGATGAAATGAAATACGACATGGGCGGAGCCGCGGGCGTACTTGGCTTAATGCGAGCCGTTGTGCAAATGCAACTGCCACTTAATGTGATTGGTGTATTAGCTGGCTGCGAAAATATGCCAGGGGGCGATGCTTACCGTCCGGGCGATATTTTAACCACCATGTCCGGTCAAACCGTTGAGGTACTCAATACGGATGCCGAAGGCCGCTTAGTACTGTGCGATGCTCTAACTTACGTTGAAGCATTCGAGCCGGAAACCGTTGTCGATGTTGCGACATTAACAGGGGCATGTATTGTTGCGCTTGGTAGCCATGCGACAGGTCTTTTATCTAACCATAACCCGCTTGCCCATGATTTGCTAAAAGCGTCAGAGCAAAGTGGAGACAGAGCTTGGCAACTGCCGCTTTGGGATGATTATCAAGAACAACTTGAAAGCCCGTTTGCTGACTTTACGAACTTAGGTGGTCGCGCAGCTGGCACGATTACAGCCGCGTGTTTCTTGTCTAAATTTACGAAAAAGTACAACTGGGCGCATTTAGACATCGCAGGTACTGCATGGCGCAGCGGCAAGAACAAAGGCGCTACAGGTCGTCCTGTACCTATGCTGATGCAATATTTACTTAACCGCGCCAATATCACGGACGCACAGCAAGACTAATAGTCTAGTCGCGACACTTAACAAGCATAAGTCGCGACATAAAGTCGCTGCTACACAAGGTTAATCCAAACCGTAGCAGCAGACTTACCCCGCGACATAAAGTCGCAGCTACACAAGGTTAACCCAAACCGTAGCAGCGGGTTTACCCCGCGACCTAAAGTCGCAGCTGCAAAAGGTTAACCCAAACCGTAGCAGCTGATTTACCCCACGACATAAAGTCGCAGCTACACAAGGTTAACCCAAACCGTAGCAGCAGATTTACTCCACGACATAAAGTCGCAGTTGCACAAGATTAACCCAAACCGTAGCAGCAGATTTACTCCACGACATAAAGTCGCAGTTGCACAAGATTAACCCAAACCGTAGCAGCAGATTTACTCCACGACATAAAATCGCAGTTGCACAAGGTTAAACCAAACCGTAGCAGCGGGAGCCGCGGGTTTACCCGGCGACTATATCCCGTGCCAAATTAAGACTACAGAGCAGTTAAACCACCTCTGCAAGCACTTCCCACCACTTGCCATATTTTATTCTTCTTCTCTTGCTTCTTGATTGATGGTATTGCCTTTATATGGCAGAATACAGGCTTATTTATGTGCATTTAAGTGGCGCTATAATTAGTTTTAAACTAAGCCGCGCATACTGATTTTCTTCGTCTACGCTATCACGGTAAACAAGATTACAGATATTGAGCAGCTGTGGAGCCTGTGGCAAACCTCAGTACTCCTCGCAATTGGTATTATTATCATGACTATCAAAGCGCGCTTTTACGTGTTAAAACAAAACGATGAGCCGGGGATTAGCGTTCCGGCTCATTTTGATCTGGCAGCACAAACTGCGGCGAGCTTATATCAAGCTGGACACCGTATCTTTGTTAACGTCGATAATACTGACGACGCTCATTTATTCGATGAGCACCTTTGGTGTTTTGACGCAGACAGGTTTGTGCCCCACAACTTACAAGGCGAAGGCCCCAAAGGCGGCGCACCGGTGGAAATTGGCACTATGCCTCCTGCTGCTCGTCGCCCCGTGCTCATTAATCTAGCACGGGTCGTCCCTGACTTTATTCGTCGCTTTGAACAGGTGATAGATTTTGTGCCTGTTGAAGCCAGCGCTAAGCAAGCCGCACGAGAACGCTTTAAGCAACTTCGTGCACTTGGCGCAACAATTTCCACTGAAGACATTGAGAAATAGCATTTTTAGGGTTCTGTGTAATGGATAAAACCTACAATCCACAAGATATTGAACAGTCTTTGTATCAAGACTGGGAGTCAAATGGCTACTTTAAGCCATCAGGCAATGGTGACGCATACTCGATTATGATCCCACCGCCGAATGTCACAGGTAGTCTACACATGGGCCACGCGTTCCAAGACACTATCATGGACACTTTGATCCGCTATCAGCGTATGAAAGGCAAAAACACGCTATGGCAAGTGGGTACTGACCACGCTGGTATCGCCACTCAGATGGTGGTTGAGCGCAAGCTTGCAGCCGAAGAAGGTAAATCACGCCATGATTTAGGCCGTGACGAATTCATCAATAAAATCTGGGAATGGAAAGAGCAATCAGGTGGCACAATCACCAAACAGTTACGTCGTTTAGGTGCGTCTGTAGATTGGGATAGAGAACGTTTTACGATGGATGACGGCCTGTCTGAAGCTGTAAAAGAAGTATTCGTTCGCCTATATCAAGACGACTTAATCTACCGTGGTAAGCGTCTAGTTAACTGGGATCCTAAATTACACACTGCGATTTCTGATTTAGAAGTTGAGAATAAAGACAAGCAGGGCCATATGTGGAATTTGCGCTATCCACTTGCGGATGGCGTAACTACTAAAGATGGTAAAGACTACATTATCGTAGCAACCACTCGTCCAGAAACCATGCTTGGTGATACTGGCGTTGCAGTAAACCCGGATGATGAACGTTACCAAGACTTAATTGGTAAAGAAATTCTACTTCCTATCGTCAACCGTCGCATTCCTATCGTTGCCGATGAACATGCGGATATGGAAAAAGGCACGGGCTGCGTAAAAATCACGCCAGCACACGACTTTAACGATAATGAAGTTGGTAAGCGCCATGAGCTGCCAATGATCAACGTATTTAACAAAGACGCGGCTGTTCTAAATACGGGTGAGTGCTTTACTTTTGATGGTAAGCCACTTGAAGCGATGGATGCACCAATTCCAGAGCGTTTCCACGGCCTTGACCGTTTCGATGCGCGTAAGCAAATCGTTGACGAATTTGAGCAGCTTGGTCTACTTGAGAAAATCGACGATCACAGTCTAACCGTTCCTTATGGCGACCGCTCTGGCGTAGTTATCGAGCCACTACTTACCGATCAGTGGTATGTTCGCGTTGCTCCTCTTGCAGAGCCTGCAGTAAAAGCGGTAGAAGATGGTGATATTCAATTTGTACCTAAGCAATACGAGAACATGTACTTCTCTTGGATGCGTGATGTTCAAGACTGGTGTATATCCCGTCAGCTTTGGTGGGGCCACAGGATCCCAGCATGGTATGACAGCGAAGGTAATGTATATGTTGGTCGTGACGAAGCAGAAGTTCGTCAAAACCATAACCTTGATGCAAATGTGACGCTGACACAAGATGAAGACGTACTAGACACTTGGTTCTCTTCTGCACTGTGGACTTTCTCAACGTTAGGTTGGCCTGAAAACACGGAAGATCTAAAGGTATTCCACCCGTCAGATACCTTGGTTACTGGTTTCGACATTATCTTCTTCTGGGTAGCTCGCATGATCATGATGACCATGCATTTCATCAAAGATGAAGATGGTAAACCTCAAGTTCCATTTAAGACCGTTTATGTGACTGGCCTTATTCGCGATGAAAATGGCGATAAGATGTCTAAGTCAAAAGGTAACGTGTTAGATCCACTAGACATGATTGATGGTATCGATCTTGAGAGTCTAGTGACGAAACGTACTGGCAATATGATGCAACCACAGCTTGCGGCAAAAATCGAAAAGAATACGCGCAAAACATTTGTCGATGGTATTGAAGCACACGGTACTGACGCATTGCGTTTCACTCTTGCAGCAATGGCGTCAACAGGACGTGATATCAACTGGGATATGAACCGTCTTGAAGGGTACCGTAACTTCTGTAACAAGCTTTGGAATGCTAGCCGTTATGTATTGATGAACACAGAAGAACAAGACTGTGGCTTCAACGATAACGAAAAAGTGTATTCTCTTGCAGATCGTTGGATTTTAGGTCAATTCCAAAATACGGTTAAGGTGTTCTCTGAGCACTTGGATAACTATCGTTTTGACCTTGCGGCAAACACCATTTATGAGTTCACATGGAACCAATTCTGCGATTGGTATCTAGAGCTAACTAAGCCAATTCTATTTAAAGGTAATGAAGCGCAGCAGCGTGGTACACGCCATACGCTTATCACTGTATTGGAAGGCTTACTTCGTTTGATGCACCCACTAATGCCTTATATCACAGAGACAATTTGGCAACGTGTAGCACCAATTTCAGGTGTCGAAGCGAAGACAATTATGCTTGAAGCGTTCCCAGTATTCGACGAAAGCAAAGTTGATGCGCAAGCGATGGCTGATCTTGAGTGGGTGAAGCAGTTTATTATTGCTATCCGTAACATTCGTGGTGAAATGGACATCAGTCCAAGCAAACCGCTAAACGTGTTACTTACCGGAGCAAGCGAAGATGACAAACGTCGTCTAGAAGAAAACCAAGCTTTCTTAAGCGCTCTGGCAAAACTGGAAACGGTAGACTTACTTGCAAGCAAAGACGAAGCACCAGCTTGTGCGACTGCGTTTATCGGTGACCTTGAGATCATGATCCCAATGGCAGGTTTGATTGATGTAGAAGCAGAACTTGCGCGTATTGCTAAGCAGCTTGAAAAAGCAGAAAAAGGTCTTGAGCAAGTTGAAAAGAAACTCGCAAACGAAAAGTTTGTAAGTAACGCACCTGAAGCAGTACTTGCTAAAGAGAAAGCAAAATTAGCTGAGTTTAGCGATGCAAAAACTAAGCTACTTGAACAAAAAGCAAAGATAGAAAGCTTGTAATCGCTTTCTATCTTTGCTGGTTTTATACCATTTCAAGAACTAAAAAAGCCGCATATTGCGGCTTTTTTAATGAGTAAATTGGTATGATTTACTGTTGCTCAAATAGGCTATCTGTACTTAACCCTTCGTGTTGTAAAATGTCTTTTAAGCGTCTCAACGCCTCAACTTGAATTTGTCTTACCCGCTCTCTCGTTAGCCCGATTTCGCGGCCAACATCCTCAAGCGTAGAGGGCTCATAACCAAGCAAACCAAAGCGTCTCGCGAGCACTTCTCGCTGTTTTGGATTTAACTCTCCAAGCCAATCAACAATGTGTTTGTTAATATCGTTGCTCTGCACTTCGGTTTCCGGACCACCGCCCTTTTCATCCGCGATAATATCGAGCAGTGCTTTGTCATTTTCACCACCGATAGGCGTATCAACCGAAGTGATCCTTTCGTTTAGACGCAGCATTTTACTGACTTCTTCGACGGGTTTGTCGAGACATTCAGCGATTTCTTCTGCGGTAGGTTCATGATCCAGCTTTTGCGTCAATTCACGTGCTGTACGTAGGTAAACATTGAGCTCTTTGACAACATGAATAGGCAAACGAATGGTACGAGTTTGGTTCATGATCGCACGTTCGATGGTTTGACGGATCCACCAAGTTGCATAAGTAGAAAACCTAAATCCACGTTCCGGATCAAACTTTTCTACCGCTCGGATCAGGCCTAAGTTACCTTCTTCAATGAGGTCAAGTAATGCCAAACCACGGTTGTTATAACGACGAGCGATTTTAACCACTAATCTCAAGTTACTCTCTATCATCCGTTTACGTGAGGCTTCGCACCCCTTTAACGCTTTACGCGCAAAGTAAACTTCTTCTTCTGCACTGAGCAGTGGGGAAAATCCAATTTCACCTAAATAGAGTTGAGTAGCATCTAAGTTTTTAACCACTTCTTCTTTGGCAAAAACTTCTTCGTCGTCTTCGAGGTCTTCAAGTAATTCGTCTTTCGGTTCGTCAATATTATCATCTTCGAACTTGTCTAACTCTGGAGTAGATTTTGTAGGTAATTTTGCAGTGTGAGCCATAAGTATTCTCCCCAAGCGAATAAAAGTAAGGGTACTCGAACCAATCGAAGTACTCGCATTACTTTATGGCAAGTATTTTGCCGGGTTTACAGCTTGACCTTTAAAACGGATCTCAAACCTAAGCGCCGTCTTAGAAGCATCTGTACTACCCATTTCGGCAATTTTTTCCCCAACTTTAACTTTTTGCTGTTCTCTGACGAGTAACTTAGCGTTGTGGGCATACGCACTTAGATAATCATCCGTATGTTTCAGAATGATTAAATTACCATACCCACGCAACGCACTCCCTGCATATACAACTACACCGCCAGCAGCAGCCTTAACTGAAGTACCCGGTTTATTAGAGATCTCCAATCCCTTATAACCATTCTCTTTAACAGAGAAGTGACGAGTCACCTTGCCTTCAGCAGGCCATTTCCATAGTACCTTATTATTATACAAAGCCTTGGTACTACTAGATTTTTGTGTGGCTTGTCTTTGAACATACTCTCGTTGATTTGGCTTATCAAGCTCTTTTTTGGGGCTTTTGTTACTTTTTTGTTTTAAAGACTGAGACTTGTGGTTTACTTTCGTGTATTTTGTGTTCTTTTTGTTTTTATTTTTGGGATACTCTAGACGAATGATCTGATTGGGGTAGATCGTGTACGGAGGCTTAATTTTATTGATTTTCGCGAGCGTTCTTACATCTTTGTTCGCGCTAAATGCAATTGCAAATAAAGTATCGCCTTTTTTTACTTTGTAACTGCTTCCGTTAATATTAATTTTATGTGACGAAGTGGTCTTACCAGAGTATAAAGTTGTTACAGGCGCAGGCGTATGATTCGATGAGCAGGCAACAAGCAGGCCGCTTAAATAAATCGATATGATGACCTGAGACTTGTGCATTACTTATATTTTCCAGTGCTACTATCAACGACTATCATATCAATCTAACTTAATTTTGCTTGGTTTTCACATTTAACTGGAAAAAATAGTTATATTTTATGGAGTTGTTTTTTAAGCTACAAAATTAACCGACTTCGCCAGCGACTAAAGGTACAAAGCGTACAGGTGCGAGGGCGTGACGAATAAACTGCTCCCCTTGTTTAACAAACAAGGTGAGTGTTTGCGCTTCAACTCCAATGGGAATGACCATAGCACCGCCATCTTCTAGTTGCGCCAACAACTCATCTGGAACAGATTGTGCCGCAGCAGTAACAATGATCCCTGCAAAAGGCGCTTTTGAAGCCCAGCCTTTCCAACCGTCTCCATGTTTCATCGTCACATTATATAAATCCAGCAAATGCAGCCTTCTGCGCGCTTGCCACTGCAGTGACTTGATCCGTTCAATGCTAAAGACCTGTTCAAACACTTGCGCGAGTACGGCGGTCTGATAACCAGAGCCCGTACCCACTTCCAAAATACGCCCTTTAACACCCACTTGTTTTAATACTTCGGTCATTTTTGCAACGATAAAAGGTTGCGATATCGTTTGTCCTTGTCCGATAGGAAGAGCTGTATTTTCATATGACTTATGTTTAAGCACTTCATCGACAAACATATGTCTAGGCGTGTTAGCGATGGCATTGAGTACCACTTCATCCTCTACGCCTTGCTTTCTTAGCAGTTCCACCAGCGCGTTGGCACTGCCCTGATAATTATTCAGCACATACGCCTCTTAAGATAACCAGCTCGCCACAGCATCTAAGCTCTCGTAAGCCGTCATATCCACCTTGAGCGGTGTGATAGCGGCATAACCATTGTTTACAGCATGAAAATCCGTGCCTTCACCAGCGTCACTTTCATGACCTAACGTGCCATACCAATACACACTTCGGCCCCATGGGTCGATTTGTTCGGTCATGGTATCCGCTTTATAACGTGAGCCTAGTCGAGTGACTTTAATCCCTTTTAAGTCACTTAATGGAATATCAGGGACGTTGATATTAATGATTTGGTCTTTTGGTAGCGGATGGTTTGCAAGCTTTTTAATGATCTCTACCGTGACATGTGCTGCAGTTTCGTAGTGGGCTTCATTTTTAGAGCAAAGAGAAACGGCAATCGCAGGTAAGCCCACATGTCGACCTTCAGTGGCCGCCGCAACAGTGCCGGAGTACAGCGTATCATCGCCAAGGTTAGCGCCATTGTTGATCCCTGCAACGACTAAATCCGGCAATTCATCCATCAGTTTGTTCACTCCAAGGTGAACACAGTCGGTTGGCGTGCCATTCACAGAGATAAAACCATTATCTAGCGTAGTTGCTCTGAGCGGGTTTAATAAGGTTAACGAGTTACTCGCACCGCTACAGTTTCTATCTGGACCAATAACGGTTACGTCTGCGATTTGTGATAACGCTTGATACAAGATAGCAATGCCCTTGGCGTGAACACCATCGTCATTACTCAATAGGATCTTCATATTTCACCTCTTTTTCTTGTTAGACAATGAGTATCTCACTGCTGTATCGACTCTTCATGTTTATTAAACTTTTTACTGGCATCTTTATGATTAACAAGCTCTCTGAGCAGCGCCGTGGCAAAAGTTCCTTTTGGTAAACTGAATTCAAGGGTTAGCGTACTGTCGTCAGCCATACTCACCTTTAGCGCTTCAGGTATTAATCTAAGTGCTCTACGCTCATTTTTCATCCCAAATTCTGCCAATCCTTCGTGCCATTTAGCAAAAGGTGCCAACCATTCACGCTCTTGCGGCAATAAGCCCTTTTCACCTTTACCAACCAATGGCGCCGAAAGCAAAATATCGCCATTCAGTAACCGCTCGATGAGTTCGCAATCAATCTCTGAGTCAAAAAAGGCGTTACTACCGCTCAGTAAAAAGATTTCACGGTGCCAAGTCGTTGCCAAACCATGCTCTGCCACGCGGCGACTGACGACTTCGTTGAACAGATGAGAGCGAGCGGCTGAAAGCACTAGCCCTCGGAGCTTTTTATCGCGGATATTTTCACCGTCAAATAACCTATCTGCCATGGCTAAGTTGTGGCCATCATGACCAAAACGTTGTTCTCCAAAATAATTAGGAACCCCTTGGCGTACGGCATTAATACGCGACAGAATATCAAGTGGAGCATTCACGTTTCTGAGGGTAATGGCAAAGCGATTGCCCTTGTGACAACCTGTTTTTAACTTTCGATTGTGCCGTATTTGCTGCACCACAAAAATAGAGCCACTATTTAATGCACTAAAATCTAACGACTTTTTAATTGCCACCGGCACGCTAAACCACTGCGTACATACGCCGTGTCTATCTTTAATTCCTGCATAGCTGACATCTCGCGGTGAAATTTGAGCAAATTCTGCAAGCTTTTTAGCGACAAAAGCGGTGTTTTCTCCCTTTTTAATGATCTGCAAGCAAACGTGCTCACCTTCGCCAGTAAAAGGAATATCTAAAATTTCTTCGACTCTAAAGTCTTCTGGTTGTGACTTATAATCGCCGTCAGATAACGGTTTACCATAAAGATAATTGAGTGTCTTCATGCTTTTACCAATAGCACCACAGCATGGCTTGAGATCCCTTCCTTACGTCCCTCAAAACCCAGTTTTTCAGTGGTAGTCGCTTTAACATTAACTTGGTCTAGCTGCGCTTCACAGTCCGCAGCAAGGTTAGTGCGCATCGCATCAATATGTGGTCGCATCTTTGGTGCTTGTGCGACAACTGTGACGTCGATATTGCCTATTTGATAGCCAAGCGTTTTCACTTGTTCCATCACGCGGCGTAATAAAATACGACTGTCGATATTTTCAAATTCACTCGCGGTATCAGGAAAGTGCTTACCAATATCTCCCAGCGCAAGTGCCCCCAACAAGGCATCACACAATGCATGAATTGCCACATCACCATCGGAGTGAGCAATAAAGCCCTGTTCGTAAGGGATTTTTTCCCCACAAATTGTCAATGGGCCAGCTCCACCAAATTTATGAACATCAAATCCGTGGCCAATTCTAATCATGCTGTTTACCTTGTTGTTGAATTATAAACTCCGCCAGAGGTAAATCCTCCGGCGTCGTGATCTTAATGTTATCCGTACGCGCGGCAATGAGTTGGACTGGCCGATTTTGTAATTCCATCGCAGATGCTTCATCTGTGATATGTGCACCTTGAGAAAGCCCAAGCTCCAATGCCGCCAATAACTCTTCATACCTAAACATTTGAGGCGTAAAAGCCTGCCATAACGAAGCTCTAGGTACGGTCTCCTGTACCAACTCCGCACCACGTTTGATGGTATCTTTAACCTTGGCAGCCAGTATGCCACCTTGCTGTTGATTTATACATTGTGAAATCAGCTGATGAATATCATCCAGCGCTACTAAAGGTCGAGCTGCATCATGAACTAACACCCAGTCAGGGCGACTTGGTGCTAACGCTTTTAACGCTAGTAAAACGGAATCAGCACGTTCTTGTCCACCTTCACAATGGCTAAAACGGCTATCAGGCAGTAACGCCGATGAAAAATATCCATCTTCTTTGGAAACGGCGACCATAAATTGATCGACGCATTCAAGTCCAGCTAGTTTTTCCAGTGTGTGTACTAAAATCGGTTTACCTAATAGTGGAATATACTGTTTAGGCATCTGCGCCTGCATACGACTGCCAACCCCAGCTGCGGGGATGACGACTGCAAGTTTATCGTTTCTTTTCATGAGGTACTTTCGGTAATACACGGATAAAAGTTTCGCCGGGTTTAATCATGCCGAGTTCATGACGAGCTCGCTCCTCAACCCCTTCAAGACCGAGTTTTAAATCTTCGATATCCGCTTTTAATAATTTATTTCGTTTACTGAGGTTAGCATTGGTTTCTTGGTGCGATTTAACCACGGATTTTATCCGAGTGTAGTCCTCCACGCCATTGTGGCCGAACCAAAGTCTGTACTGAATAAATAGCGCTAAAACCAACAGCGCTAACTGAAAAAATCGCATTGCTTAATCCAAACTTCTGTTTTTTGAGTCGATTAGGATAGTTGACTCGTTTTTGTTTTTTGTACTTGTGGCCAATTAATCGCGCTGGCAAGTAACATTTCTCTTAGCGTCAGTCTTCGTGGTACTACCGCCTTACCAAAATACCAAGTATGGCCACAACAAGCCGCTGTCATTAACGCTTTCGTTGGTTTTAGCAACTGTACACGCGCTTCGTCGCTTGCTTGTAAGCTATTACCATTAACACTAAACCAGCCAAATTGGTTGCAGTGCAATTTGTCAGCCTCATTCACTTGGTCGACACTGTCGAGCCTTACGGTTGTCCCCGCCGAGTCTGCATATAGCACGGGAACCACCAGCCCCACTTTCACCTTAGTGGTAAAAAATGCTGCGTTGGCAGCGTCATCACATTTAGGCTGTGATTTTTGCTTTGCTAACCAACATCCATTGAAACTATCTAGCTCAAGCGGGACATCACCATGAATAATATGTGTGGCCGCGCGCTCAACATAATACGGCAGGCTGTTTAACAAACGCTGAAGGCGAGTATGATCTGAGAGTTCAGCAAGTTTCGGCAACTCTCTGGCATAAAATACGTTTACAAGCTCGGCAAATACAAGGCGAGATGCTTCGTCATACCAGATTGTATTTTGCTGTTGCTCCAAAACGCCTCCCGTCAATGCAATCTACTTTAGTAGACTGGTGTACATCCTTTATACACTAGCCATGTTTCAAATCAAAGCAAACCGCTCTGTTGTACTTGCTTACGGCTTGGTTCCTAATTTTGCTTGCCCCTCAGCCATAAATTGTACTACCGAACTGCGTTTTTTTCCTATTAAGAAACTACCGTCAGTCAAAAACATAAAGTTCTGCCAACATCGCTTAAACACGTCAAAGCGGGTCTCGATCACATCATCTCGAGAGAGACAAAAATACACGGTGGTATTGGCTTGCCAATCAAGAAATTGCTCGATCGTTTCAGGAAATGCTTCTCCTGCTTCCCACGGCTGCTCCCAATTGAGGGTTTCTTGCCATGAGTCCGCTTTACCAACCCAATCTGTTTTATCAAAGAAATCAGGGTGATCTTTTTCGTTGCTTACCATAGTGCTCCAAAGCACCGCAGCGCGCGCCGCTGACATTGGTTTTATCAATGCCAGGTCGGATTCTTCGATTGGAAGATCTTTATGTTTGAAAACCCAAGCTTTCTTATAATCGTCCAGCGCAATATAATTCATCTTTAAACACCTTCAGTCTTAATGGCACGGATTATAACATTTCAGTCCGTCACGTACGGCTTTTATTTTTTGGAGCTTGAATTAGTGGATATCACACCTGGAATTTACCGCCACTACAAAGGAAAATTATATCGAGTGCACGCCTTGGCAACGCACAGTGAAACGCAAGAGAAGCAAGTGGTTTATCAAACCCTATATGGAGATATGAGTTTTTGGGTTCGACCACTTGAAATGTTTTTAGAAGACGTTATGGTCGAAGGCGAAGCGGTGCCTCGCTTCACCTTAATCGAAACCGAAGCGGGGTTGGCAGCGAAAAGCTGATTGTGGCAAGATGACCCTATCTCATCTGACCACAAGAAGTTGAATTATGTTTAAAGGTACTGATCAATATATTGCTACCTCTGCTCTACAACAGGCCGTGAATGCGGCCATCGTTTTAGAAAAACCCCTCCTCATTAAAGGTGAGCCAGGCACAGGCAAGACCTTACTCGCCGAAGAACTGGCAAAAAGTTTAGATACCGAACTAATCCAATGGCATATAAAGTCAACAACCAAAGCCCAGCAAGGCCTGTACGAATACGATGCGGTCTCGCGTTTACGCGATAGTCAACTTGGCGATCCTCGCGTTAATGACGTTGGCAATTACATCATCAAAGGTAAGCTGTGGCAGGCATTTACCGCCACAAAGCGCCCCGTTCTGCTGATTGATGAAATCGACAAAGCCGATATTGAGTTTCCCAATGATCTACTGTTAGAACTCGATAAAATGGAGTTTCATGTCTACGAAACTAACGAGCAAGTAAAGGCAAAGGTGCGCCCCATCGTTATTATCACTTCAAACAATGAAAAAGAGCTACCAGATGCCTTTTTACGCCGCTGCTTTTTCCACTACATCGACTTTCCGAGCAAAGAAGAGATGCTGCAAATTGTAGGCGTGCATTTTCCACATATTAAAGCGAATTTAGTACAACGAGCACTCGAAAGCTTTTTCCAATTACGCGACACACCAAACCTAAAGAAAAAGCCAAGTACGAGTGAGCTACTCGACTGGTTAAAACTACTATTAGCTGAAGATATTTCCCCTGACGCGTTGCATGACAAATCTAACCAAGGTGGCCTAATGCCGTTATTTGGTGCGCTACTTAAAAACGAGCAAGATGTTTCTTTGGTTGAGAAGCTCGCCTTTATGAGCCGCCGCTGATCATGCTCATCGATTTTGTACTCACGCTTAGACGTTACGGTATCAAAGCGAGCCTGCGCGAATTACTAGACTGTTTAGAGGCGCTGGATAAAGAAGTTTGCTTTGCCGATCTAGACGGCTTTTACTTTTTGGCAAAAACCATCTTCGTGAAAGATGAGACCTTGTTTGATAAATTCGACCGTGCGTTTGCTGATTACTTTGAGGGAATAGAGTCAATAGACCTCTTCTCACAACTTCAACAGCAGCAATTGCCAGAGGATTGGTTGCGTAAAGAGTTTGAGAAATCACTGTCTGAAGAAGAAAAAGCCAAACTGAACGCCATGGGTGGACTCGATAAGCTCCTTGAAACGTTAAAAGCACGCTTGGCTGAGCAACAAAAACGTCACGCAGGCGGCAATAAATGGGTTGGTACAGGGGGCACCTCCCCCTTTGGCGCTTACGGCTATAATCCTGAAGGGATCCGCATTGGCCAAGATGGAAATCGCCACCGGAAAGCCGTAAAAGTATGGGATAAGCGGCAGTATCGTAATCTCGACAGTAATACCGACATCAGCAGCCGCAATATTAAGCTTGCACTCAAGCAATTGCGTAAATTTGCGCGCAGCGGAGCAAGTGATCAGCTCGACCTTAATGAAACTATTCGCGCAACCGCAAGACAAGGCGGCATGTTGGATGTGAAAATGGCTCCTGAGCGACATAACTCTGTGAAGGTATTGATGCTGTTTGATATTGGTGGCTCTATGGATGACCATATCCAGCTTTGTGAGCAACTATTCAGTGCCGCACACAGTGAATTTAAGCACCTTGAGTTTTTTTACTTTCATAATTGTGTGTACGAACATGTTTGGCACGATAATGACCGTCGTGACAGCGAATTACTTGATACTTATCAGCTAATTAACCGTTACGGCTCAGACTATCGGCTAATATTTGTTGGTGACGCGACAATGGGCCCCTATGAAATCACCTATCCCGGCGGTAGCGTAGAGCATTGGAATCAAGAAGCAGGCGCCACTTGGCTGAATCGTTTAACCAATCACTTCAGTAAGGTGGCTTGGCTTAATCCTCAGCCGCAAAGCTATTGGTCTTATTACCATTCAATAGAGCTAATAAATCAATTGATGCAAAACAGAATGTATCCGCTAACAATAGAGGGTCTAAGTCAGGCGTTTAAAGAATTGAGCTAAAGCAGTGCTGCTTGCAAGGTAAGCACCTTGCAAGCAATGATGCGAAATTAGTCATTCGCTTCGATAGGTTCTAGTTGTAGTTTTGAAGCAATCAATACGGCTTGAGTACGGTTATAGACACCCAACTTTCTGAAGATAGCGGTGATATGTGCTTTCACCGTTGCCTCTGAAATATTTAGCTCATAGGCAATTTGCTTATTCAGCAAGCCTTCGTGTAAATATTGCAGCACTTTATATTGCTGTGGCGTGAGCGAGGCCACTTGTTGGGCAAGCTCTTTGTCTTCCCCTTCGAGTTCAGCCACTTTGTCTTTCATGCCTTCAGGCAACCACGTGTCACCTTCGAGCACTTGCTCTATGGCTTCGGTAATTTGTTCTACTGACGCCGCTTTTGGGATAAAACCCATCGCGCCGTATCCCATCACTTTAGAAATGATAGAGAGGTCTTCGCTTCCCGAAACCACAACAACTGGAAGACTTGGGTGATCCTCACGGATCCGAATTAGTCCATATAAATCACCATTGCCCGGCATATGTAAATCGAGCAGGAGTAGGTCTAGTTCTTCTTGTTGTTGTAAGACCGAGAGCGTAGTGTCAAAGTTTTCAGATTCGAATACCTCTAGTCCTTCAAACTGCGCTTTTAGAGCCCCCTTAAGCGCCTCTCGAAATAGAGGATGATCATCCGCGATTAAAAACTGATACATGCTATGCTCCTAAAAAATCGGCTGTTATCGTAAAGATAACAGCCGTTATAGTATGTTTATATTAGGTCGCAATTCAAGTTATTCAGTTAACGATTCAATCTATTCTCGATTAATTCATCAACCACACTTGGATCGGCAAGTGTAGAAGTATCACCTAACTGTTGATACTCGTTGGCTGCAATTTTACGCAAAATACGGCGCATGATTTTACCAGAGCGGGTTTTAGGTAAACCTGGAGACCATTGGATCATGTCAGGGGTTGCAATTGGGCTTAGCTCTTTACGCACCCAATTTCTCACCTCTTTAGTTAACTCGTCAGATACCGTTACCCCTTCATTTGGCGTGATATAGACATAGATCCCTTGGCCTTTAATGTCGTGTGGATAGCCTACCACAGCCGCTTCAGCAACCGCTTCGTGAGCGACTAGCGCACTTTCAATTTCAGCAGTACCGAGGCGGTGACCTGAAACGTTAAGTACATCATCCACACGACCTGTGATCCAGTAGTAACCGTCTTCATCACGGCGACAACCATCGCCCGTAAAATAAACGCCAGGATAAGCCGAGAAGTACGTTTGTTCAAAGCGCTCATGGTCGCCATAAACCGTACGGGCTTGTGAAGGCCAGCTATCCAAAATCACCAGATTACCTTCGGTCGCGCCTGTCAGCGTATTACCTTCCGCGTCAAATAGTGCAGGAGCAATACCAAAGAATGGACGGGTCGCAGAACCCGGCTTAAGTGCAGTAGCGCCAGGTAGTGGCGTGATCATGATGCCGCCCGTTTCGGTTTGCCACCAAGTATCTACGATAGGACAATCACTATTACCAATTTGCTCATAATACCAAGACCAAGCCTCTGGATTAATTGGCTCACCGACCGAACCCAAAATACGTAAACTGTCACGCTTAGAACTTGCTGTCGGCTCATCACCCTTCGCCATCAACGCACGGATCGCGGTAGGTGCAGTATAGAGAATAGTAACACCATGTTTATCAACGATTTCACCCATGCGACCAGACGTTGGATAAGTCGGCACGCCTTCGAATACAACTTGAGTACAACCATTTACTAGTGGACCATAAGCAATATAACTGTGACCCGTGATCCAGCCCACATCCGCGCTACACCAGTAAATATCATCTTCTTGAAGGTCGAATACATACTCATGGGTCATTGATGCATACACTAGGTATCCACCCGTAGTATGCACTACCCCTTTCGGCTGACCGGTAGAGCCCGAGGTATAAAGAATAAAGAGCGGATCTTCCGCATTCATCATTTCAGGTTCACATTCGGCAGGTTTATCAGCAACTAATTCATGCCACCATACATCGTGAGCATTCCATTCAACATCGCCACCTGTTAATTGATGTACAATCACATGCTCGATAGTGGTGACGCCAGCTTGCGCTACCGCTTCATCGACATTTGCCTTAAGCGGCACACAATTACCACCGCGACGACCTTCATCTGAGGTGATGACAACTTTGGCGCCAGAATCTTTGATACGGTCTGCAATCGCTGAAGGTGAAAAGCCCCCAAACACAACGGAATGGATAGCACCAATTCTTGCACAGGCCTGCATGGCATAAATCGCCTGTGGAGTCATCGGCATGTAGATAGCGACGCGGTCACCCTTTGCAACTCCTAGACTCTTAAGGCCATTGGCAAGCTTTGCGACTTCATCGTGTAGTTGTTGGTAGGTAATATTTTCTGTTTGTTCTGGGTTATCGCCTTCCCAAATCAATGCGATTTTATCGGCGCGCTTTTCGAGGTGTCTATCGATACAGTTATAAGAGGCATTTAATACGCCGTCTTCATACCATTTAATATTGATATGGCCTTTGTCGAATGAGGTATTTTTAACTTTACTATAAGGTTTGAACCAATCTAAACGTTGACCGTGCTCTTTCCAAAACTCTGCGGGGTCATCAACCGACTTTTGATATAGTTCTTGATATTGCTCGTCGTTGATTAATGCTGCGTTCTTGATTTTTTCAGGAACTGGATAAATGCTCTGTGACATAGTCATCTCCATTATATTTAGAGGTCTAGGTCTGCTAGACACGCTTTTCCTAAGGATCACCCAGCCTTGGGTGTTTAAGTATTAGACCTTAGTTGTAGAACACCTGCAAACGTAAAAGTTTCATACAACTTACCAATCGTACCTAATTTGATACAAACGTTATGTTCGCCTTATCCTCCACTCATTTACCGTATGCCACCTTAGTCTAATAGACCAATAGGTAATTGAGTAAAAACCAACCTTAAACAACAGTTAGTGATGATTAAAATGAATGTCAGCTGCTGCCAACTGCAAAGCACAGCTATTGAGGAACTGGATTATGACAACGAATAACATTAATAAAAAACTGCTCGCAGTTGCTATCAGTAGTCTCTGCACTCTCCCTGCCACTGCGGCTGAGATTGGCGATACTAAAGTTAACTATGGTGGTTATATCAAGCTTGATGCCATTTGGAGTGATTTTTCTGACGGCGCGCTGGGGGCGCAAAATATCGGCCGAGACTTTTACGTTCCTGGTACGACCCCGGTCGGGGTTAACTCAGATAGCGACGCTGTATTTGATATGCACGCTCGCCAATCTCGCTTTAGCTTCGGGACCGATACTAAGCTCGATGATGGCAGCAGTATCAAAACTAAAATCGAGCTAGACTTTATTTCTACATCTGGAGGAAATGAGCGTGTTAGTAACTCCTACTCACCTCGTATTCGCCAAGCCTTTGTGAGCTACAAGGGCTTCTTGTTCGGTCAAGCTTGGTCAAACTTCCAAAATGTTAGTGCGCTACCAGAGACTTTAGACTTCGTCGGCCCAGCTGAAGGCACCGTTTTCGTACGCCAAGCCATGGCTAAATACACCACTGGAAACTGGTCTTTCTCTATTGAAAACCCAGAAAGCACAGTTACCACTGCAGATAGTGGCCGTGTCGTCACTGATGACGCTAGCATGCCTGATTTCACTGCACGTTACACACACAATGCTGATTGGGGTCATATTGCGGTAGCGGCACTTGCGCGCCAAATTACCTATAAAGTCGGTGGAGCTGATGAGTCTGAAAGCTCATTTGGGGTCAGTGCGTCCGGTCGTGTTAATTTTGGTGACAATAACTTGAAATTTATGCTGACCCAAGGTCAAGGGCTTGGTCGTTACGTAGGCCTAAACGTTGCTAATGGCGCGGTATACGACGGTAACTCGTTACATGCAATTGACTCGACGTCGGGCTTTATCGCTTATCAACATAGCTGGAATGAACAGTTCCGCTCAACATTCTTATACTCTTTCTTTAATGCTGATAACGAAAGCGGTTTGCTGGCGGTGACTGGCGATCCGACAAAATCAAGTATGAGTTACAGCGCAAACCTACTTTATTCTCCTGTGAAAAAACTTACCTTTGGTGCTGAATATAAGATGGGTACTCGGGAAACAGAAAGTGGCTTTGAAGGTGATTTAGACAGACTACAACTTTCAGTGAAGTACGTGTTTTAAGGTTTTGTTATTTTAATAGGCTAGTACCAATTCACTTCCTAACTGCGGCCTATTGGCCGCTTTTTTATTGTTGGTCACGATTTGCTTTTTCGCGACATAAAGTCCGCTGCTACGATGTGTTTCTTGGCGACTTAAAGTCGCTGCTACGGTGTGCTTTTTCGCGACATAACGTCGCAGCTATGGTGTGTTTTTCGGCATAAAAGGTCGCGACTACTCGTGGGATTTCATGGTCTAACGTTTGTGACCATATCGCGCCAATAAAAAACCCCGCTGGCTAGCGGGGTTTTACAATTATCTCAAAAGCATCATCTTATTGTGCTTTTGCATCCTTCATATAATCAAAGAACTTGCTGTCCGGTGATAACACCATAACGTCATTCTTATCTTTAAAGGTATTTTTATATGCTTCAAGCGAACGAACAAACCCGAAAAACTCAGGGTCTTTGTTATACGCGTTTGCATAGATGTTTGCCGCCGTTGCATCACCTTGACCGCGAACCGCGCGAGCATTACGCTCAGCATCTGCAAGCATAACGGTAACACGACGGTCAACATTAGCACGGATGGTCTCCGCCTTCTCTTGACCCTCAGAACGGTGCTCTTTCGCCACTGCTTGACGCTCCGCACGCATACGCTGGTAGATTGAGTTACTTACTTCGTTAGGTAGGTTAATTTGCTTAACACGGACATCAAGTACTTCAATCCCAAGCTCAGTTGCACTTTCTGACGCTTGAACTAACGCTTCCTCCATTAGCTCGCTACGTTCACCCGATACTATCTCTTTGATAGTACGCGAACCGAAGTTTGTTCTTAGACCGTTATTGACCTTTTGTTTTAGTAGCGTTTCAGCATATTGCTTATCGCCACGCGCACGTAGGTAATAAGAGCTAAAATCGTTTACGCGCCACTTTACATACGAATCCACAATTAAGTCTTTTTTCTCGCTCGTTACAAAGCGATCAGGTTGACCATCAAGTGTTTGGATACGTGCATCTAATTTGCGTACTTGGCTAAAGAAAGGCACTTTCAGGTGAAGGCCAGGTTCATATACCAACGCATCGCCATTCTCATCTTTTTGTACCTTGCTAAATAGCAGTACGATCGCTCTTTGACCTTCGTTTACTACAAAGATACCTGAGAAAGACATGATCACGGCAGTGACTAATAGAAGTAGACTAAAATTCTTCATATTGATTATCTCCCGTTACCAAATCTGTCGCGGTTAAATCTATCACCGCCTGAATTGACAGAACTATTTTGCTGCTGGTTACCTTCAATTCTTTGACGAAGTTGCTCTATTTCACTTTGATTTGGTAAACGAACTGGTGACGAAGCATTGTTATGTGATTGCATAATCTTATCAAGCGGTAGATACAACATGTTATTACCACCTTCAACATCAACCAATACCTTTGAGCTTCGACCTAAAACTTGCTCCATCGCATCAATATATAAGCGTTTACGCGTTACTTCTTTCGCCGCTTGGTATTCTGGCAGTAGCTTTTCAAAGCGCTCCACTTCACCTCGAGATTCAAGGATAATACGTTCGCGATAAGCTTCTGCTTCTTGCGTCATACGAGTTACTTGACCACGCGCACGCGGTTCAATTTCTTTCGCATAAGCTTCTGCTTCACGGATAAAGCGCTCTTCATCTTCTTGCGCAGCAATCGCATCATCAAATGCGTCTTTTACTTCTGAAGGAGGACGCGAGTCTTTAAAGTTAACGTCTGTAACAATCAAACCAAGATTGTATGGTTCGATAATACTGTTTAGCTCTTCCCAAGTGCGCTGACGAACCACTTCACGACCTGTAGTTAACACTTGGTCCATGCGAGAATGACCCACAACGTAACGCAGTGCACTGTCTAGCGCTTGTTGTAAGCTGTGGTCAGCATCGGTCACACTAAAACGATAAAGCGTTGGATCTACAACACGATATTGCACTTCAAACTCAACGCTTACTACGTTTTCGTCTTCCGTAAGCATAAAGCCAGAGGCCGACAATGAACGTACCGCTTCAATATCTACAGGAATAACACGTTCGATGAACGTGGCTTTCCAACGCAGACCTGGCTCAGCAATACGGTCAAACTTACCAAATTGCAACACGATACCGCGCTCAGCTTCTTTTACCGTGTAAATACCACTTAGTGCCCATACGATGGCTGCGATAATAAGTATAAAGACGAAACCAGCACCGCCTAATCCGCCATTACCACCTTTCCCCGGCTTACCGCCGAAAATACCGCCGAATTTATTACCAAATTTACGGAATACTTCATCTAGATCAGGTGGGCCTTGATCCCGCCCCCCGCGGTTTTTCCACGGATCGTTATCATTGCCATTATTACCCGGTTCGTTCCAGGCCATAGCTATACTCCATTGTTATTTAAATGAATTAGGTTAAATCTAACAAAATTCGAGCGACTCTCATATAAAAATACGCTCGAAATTGACGATTTTTAACTACCAACGACCAAATCATTGAGATTTCGCCCGAATTCCTTATTGAGCTTTTCCCATTCGATTTTTGGCATTCTTACCGAAACAAGCCAGTTGCCTTGCTCGTCGTAGCCTTTTTCATCCACGGCATTAAGCTCAAATAGCGCACCTCGTAAACGCCCAAGCGCAGGAGGGACAGCAAGCTCAGCTGTGAAAACGGTTTTTGCCAACAACTCTTTAACGGCGTCGAATAACAACGAAATCCCTTCCCCAGAGTGTGCGCTTAACCACACTCTGATCGGTTTTCCTTCATCGTCTCTATCTATTCTAGGCGCAACTTCGTCCATTAGATCAATTTTGTTGTAGACTAAAAGTTGAGGAATGTCATTGGCTTCAATTTCCTCTAGAACCAATTGTACCTGTTCTATGTTTTCTTTTCTTCTCGGATCTGCAACATCGATGACATGAAGCTGTAAATCCGCCTCACGAGTCTCTGTTAAAGTCGCCTTAAATGCTGCTACCAAGTCATGAGGTAAATGACGAATAAAACCCACTGTATCTGCTAAGATAACGGGGCCAACATCATCGATTTCTATCTTTCTTAGCGTAGGATCAAGCGTTGCGAACAATTGGTCCGCAGCATAAACATCCGCATCCGTAATTTTGTTAAACAGCGTCGATTTACCCGCATTGGTGTAGCCTACTAGAGAAACGGTTGGGATCTCGTTACGACTGCGCGCTCGACGCCCTTGCTCACGCACAACGGCTACCTTGTCTAATCGTTTACGAATACTCTTAATTCGCTCTCTTAGTAACCGTCTATCGGTTTCTAATTGGGTTTCACCAGGACCACGTAAGCCGATCCCCCCTTTTTGCCTTTCTAAGTGCGTCCATCCTCGAATTAAGCGCGTAGAGATATGCCTTAGCTGAGCAAGCTCAACCTGCAATTTACCTTCGTGGGTACGGGCTCTTTGCGCGAAAATATCTAAGATCAGCGTTGTCCTATCTAACACTCGGCACTTACAAACGCGTTCTAAATTGCGCTCTTGTGAGGGACTGAGTTGGTGGTTAAATATGATGACATCTGCGTTGTGGATGTTGACAATCTCGGCAATTTCTTCAGCTTTACCCGTTCCGACAAACAACTTTGCATGTGGTGCTTGACGGCTGCCTTGCACAACCGCCACACTACTAACACCAGCAGAAGAAACTAGCATTTCCAATTCACGTAGATCTTCGCGATCTCCTTCGTGAGGAAATTCTATATGAACCAAGACTGCCTGTTCGCCGGCTTCATAACGGTCAAACAAGCATTAAGCTCCTACTAATAAGAATTAATAATTACCTTCTTCACCTTGGTCGCCCGCTTCACTTCCGGTTGCATTTTGGAAGTTAACCGCACGAGCTGGAACCACAGTGGAGATGGCGTGTTTGTAAACCATTTGGTTTACTGTGTTTTCAAGCAAAATCACAAATTGGTCAAATGACTGGATTTTGCCCTGTAATTTAATGCCATTCACTAAAAAAATTGAGACAGGAATGCGCTCACGACGCAAGACATTCAAAAATGGGTCTTGTAAAGATTGGCCTTTTGCCATTTTCTTATCCTTCGTTTTAGGTGTTATTATGTCAGGTCGTTGATTTAATCAGAACACGCTGATTTAACAACTACTATTAGCTTAGCGAAGTTAGAACACGTTGCAAGTTTTCTTGACTATCGGTGTCAAGCCAAGTCACATCTTGCCACCCCCTCAGCCAAGTTAATTGCCGCTTCGCCAGTTGTCTGGTCGCTGCGACGCCTTTGAAAACCATTTCGTTATAATCGCACTCGCCAGCTAAATACTCCCACATTTGCCGATATCCGACACAGCGAATAGAAGGCAAATCAGGGTGTAAATCTTTACGTTGATATAAGGCCAAAACTTCATTTTTAAAGCCTTCATCCAACATTATTTTAAATCTTTTCTCTATACGTTCATGTAAGACTTTTCGGTCATTTGGCGCAATCGCAAATTGATGAAACTGATACGGCAATGCATCCTGTTTGCTTTGCTGCAATTGAGTCATCGTTTTACCACTAATGCGATAAACTTCCAAAGCGCGGTTGATGCGTTGCGAATCGTTTTCGCTGATTTTAGCCGCGGCTTCTGGGTCAATCTCTTTTAACTGTTGATGCAGCGCAGGCCAACCCTTTTGTTCGGCTTCGCGCTCCAATACCGCTCTGATTTCAGCATCAGCCTCTGGTAATGGCGACAGGCCTTCAATCAAGCCTTTAAAGTACATCATCGTGCCACCGACTAAAATTGGCACCTTGCCACGCTGATGAAAATCATCAATTAGTTTAATAGCATCAGCACGAAACTCAGCAACCGAATAGCTTTGTGCAGGGTCAATAATATCAATTAGGTGATGCGGTGCCTGTGCTTGCTCTTGTGCGCTCGGCTTTGCCGTACCGATATCCATCCCTTTGTACACTAACGCCGAGTCTACACTGATGATTTCGGTATTTAACGCTTGGCATAACTCTATGGCCAATGCGGTTTTGCCCGCTGCTGTCGGTCCCATTAGGGTAATGACAGGTAACTTGTTCACATCTAACCTACTAATAAATTGCACTAATCTCGTATTATAGCTGATAGTACATGGTAATTAATACCTACTTAGACACGAATTACTGCGAACTTAAAAAAATGACCAACTTCTGGGCATCAATTGTAACCGCACTTTTATGAATACGAGCCAAACATGAGGCTTTTGAAAGTAATTTTTCTTTAACTAAATCAAAATGCTGGCTATCGAAATAGCTACTGGGTGTTGAGACTTCTAGCCACTGTAACCAATCTTGGAGTTCAGCATCTGAGCTTGGTTCCATCATCTGCTTAGAAATTTCACCAACATCTATGCTATAGAGCGACACTGGCAACTTTTTAACTAAAATATGGCCATCAAAAATTTCAATCGTAAACCCTAAAATTGCCAACCAAGTTTCACGCTGCTGCAATGCTTCCAGTGCGGCTTTATCTAACTTGATGCGCACAGGTAACAACAGCGCTTTGCCTTGCAGTGTGCCATCTTGCTCAATTTGCATTTGCCAATATGGCAACAGCCCTTGCCTACAATCACCAAACAACAACTGATTGTCTTGCTCAAGCATAACTTTGCCTTGCGGCAACAACATCCAGCTAGATTTACTGGCGGATATCGGGACGCTACTTACTTCACTTGACGGTAATACACCTTCTTCAATTTGATCGAAGTGCTGCATCTGTTGATGTGATAGCCCTTGATAGAGCTGGTTTACATTCACCTGTTTTTTGCCACCACCTGTTGCACCGCCATAATTACTTCGACCGCTACCTGAGGCTGCTCTTGATGCTTCAGAGCGCTCGCCGAAGGCACTTGGAGCCGAATAGGTCTGTGCTTGCGTTTCGGGCTGTAAGTTTGAACGGTAACTTTGATGATAGGTTTCATCTACCTGTTCTTGAGGCGTAAATAACGGCGATGTGGTATCAAGAGCTTGAGTCTCGGTCTCGCTTGCACAAGGTAAATCAATTTGCTCCGTCGCGACCTGCTTTATTGCTTGTACGATAAAGTCGTGAACCAAGCGCGCTTGATGGAAGCGAACTTCGTGTTTCGCGGGATGGACATTAACGTCAACTTGTCTCGGATCTAACTCAAGATATATGACAAAACCGGGAAGCTCTTCATGCCCGATTGATTCATCAAATGCTTGGCGAATAGCATGCAAGATGAGCTTATCTCGCATCATACGACCATTCACGTAGGTATATTGTGTGCCGTTGTTGACCCCTGCAGGTAACACCCAACCGAATAACCTCAGTCCCTCATGCCCTGAGTCGATAAAGCTTGCTTGCTGTAAGAATGCTTTACCACCAACTTGCGCAACTCGCTCAACCCCTTTTTCAATAGTGCGAGGGCGATATTGGCGAACCACCTTTTGGTTATGAGTGAGCGTGATGGCAACATCAAAACGACTCAATGCAATACGCTTAACCAGCTCATCGATATGGCTAAACTCAGTTTTTTCAGTACGTAGAAATTTCCTGCGCGCAGGCGTGTTGAAAAACAGATCTTTGACTTCAATGGTGGTACCGTCTGGGTGCGCGGTAGGTTGAACCTGCACAGCCATATCTCGCCCTTCGGCGAAAGCCTGCCAAGCAGTTTCTTGCGCTTGAGGTTTAGAGCTCAGAGTCAGTCGCGATACTGAACTGATGGATGCCAGCGCCTCACCTCGAAAGCCAAGCGAAGCAATACACTCCAGATCATCCAAGCTTTTCAGTTTACTTGTCGCGTGGCGAGAAAGCGCCAACATCAGCTCATCTTTAACAATGCCAATACCATTATCACGGATCCGAATAAGCTTGTGTCCTCCACGCTCAATATCTATTTGAATGCGCGTCGCACCAGCATCAATACTGTTTTCCACCAGCTCTTTCACAACGGACGCTGGCCGCTCCACCACCTCACCGGCTGCGATTTGGTTGGCTAACCGAGCTGGAAGTATTTCTATCGTCATCATTTACGCTTTTGGAATAGTTAAGACTTGCCCAATAAACAAGGTATTGTTTTTCAGGTTATTTGCTTTTTTCAATTCACTGACCGTAATGCCATAACGGCTAGCCAGCACACTCAATGACTCGCCACTTTTTACTTTATGCGTTACCGGCTTATTGGATTGCATACGCGCAAATAGCGAGTTATCCGGTGGATTTTTTTCATAATAGCCTTTTATCGAACTAAAAATAGCCCGAGCTAAACGCTCTTGGTAATGCGGAGACATTAATAGTTTTTCTTCTTGAGGGTTTGAAATAAAGCCTGTTTCCACCAGGATCGAAGGTATATCTGGTGATTTTAGTACCCCAAAGTTTGCAGCTTGCGGTCTGCTTTTGTGCATTTTTGCCACTTTTTTCAGCTCTTTGACGACTTCTTCTGCGACCTGAAACCCGGTTTTCATCGAATGTTCCATCGACATATCAAGTAGCGCTTTGGCTAAATATTTTTCGTTGGCCGTATCTTTAATTAAATCGGCTGCACCACCTAATAACTGTGAGTGTTTTTCTTTGTCTTCTAGCCACTTACCTATTTCAGAATTTGCTCTGCGCAGTGATAACACCCAGACCGACGCACCGCGTGGTTGAGGGCTGGTGAAGGCATCTGCGTGAATAGACACAAAGAAATCCGCTTTCCTTTCGCGCGCTCTTGCGGTTCTCGTATTCAACTTGAGGTAATAATCGCCAGTACGAATAAGCTTTGCGCTCATCCCCGGTTGGCTATCGACTAAGCGTGCTAAACGCTTCGCAATTTGAATGGTTACGAGCTTTTCATAAGTACCTGAAGGCCCAATGGAACCCGGATCTTCACCGCCATGACCCGCATCGATGGCGATGACAATATCTCTGTCTTGCGCCAGTGTTTTTCGTGGCGTGGCAGTTTTTGTATCGTCATAAGCGCTCATCTGCTTACCATACAAATCAACGACTAGTCGGTTTTTATACGGACCGGTTGGTGCTAACGCAAAGATTTTTGGCGTAGCGCTGCGACTTAGCTCCACAACAATCCGTGCAGAATTGCTATTCTTCGGTTTGCTGTGACGCACTTTGTTTACAACGCGATGTTCGTCAGGAATACTCGGAAAGTCTTTTTGTTGCTTAGTGTTTTCAAGGTCGATCACTAAGCGCAGCGGATTTTTCAGCACAAAATAGCTGTAATCCGGCTTATCGCTCATATCAAAAACAATACGAGTGCTTTCTGGAGAGGGCCAAACACGCACACTTTCGATGGCGTTTTGGGCAATGCTGTGCATGCTCGTTAAGAGCATGCAGATAAAAATGAAAATATAACTGATAGTCGGCTGATTACGCATAATCTTGTAATTGTTTTAATAGTGCCTCGCCGCGGCTAGACTTGGCCTCAAGTGTAATTTGACGGCCATCACCAGCATACTGCATTGTGACGTCTATATCTGGGTTTGGAATAAAGCCTTCACCTTTTTCAGGCCACTCAACAACACAGATAGCATTACTTGCAAAGTAATCCCGGATCCCCATGTATTCGAGCTCTTCAGGCGAACCTAATCGATATAAATCAAAATGATATATTGAGACATCATCCAGTTCATAAGGTTCAACTAAGGTATAAGTTGGACTTTTTACCTTACCTGAATGACCAAGGCTTTGCACAATACCGCGAGTGAGCGTGGTTTTACCTGCGCCTAAATCACCGTGTAAAAAAAGTACCGCACCTTGACGAATAACATTGGCAATTTTATTACCCATGGCAACTGTTGCTGGCTCATCAGCCAAATCGAATTTCATATGACCTGTCGTCACCCTAAAATACCTCGAATATGTTCGAATAAATCCCCGGCCAACATACCTTTTTCGCCATCATGGGCGGCCTGCTCGGCAGCTAAACCATGAATATACACGGCTAGGTTTGTTGCAGCAAATGCTTCCATCCCTTGGGCAATTAAACCGCCTATGATACCAGATAAAACATCGCCCATCCCAGCACTCGCCATTCCCGCACAGCCTGAACGATTAATATTTATCCGCTCACCTTCAGATATCAAACTGCCCGGCCCTTTTAGTACCGTAACAGCGCCATATTCATGGCTAATTTTTTTAGCCACCGCGAAGCGGTCGTGTTCATTTAGCGGTGTCTCTAAGTAACTCAATAACCGCCTTGCTTCACCTAGGTGAGGCGTTAACACCCAGTTTGATTTTTGCCTCGGTACATGCGCTAAACAATTGAGCCCATCAGCATCCATAACCATCGGCAATTCAGTTGCCACCGCACAGTTAAAAAGTGATTTTGCCCAAGCGTCTTGACCAAGCCCGGGACCAAGCACTATCACACTGGCTTTTTTCATCAGTGGCGATAACTCATTCGCACTCCCAACACCGTGCACCATTAATTCAAAGCGCCCCTGTAAGACGCTCGCGATATTATCAGGATGAGTCGCTACCGATACAAGGCCAGCCCCAGCTCGCAGAGCGGCTTCTGCTGCCAATCGAATTGCCCCAGCCATGCCACGATTACCGCCAATAAGTAACACATGACCATGGGCATTTTTATAGCTATCTAATGCTCGCTGCGGCCTTGCTGCCATGAAGGTTTCATGATTTAAATAATTAGATGTTGGCGTTACTAGGGTTTTGAATGATTCACCAACATCCAAATCGGCTAACAATAACGTTCCCACAAAACGCTTTGCTGAGCCGCTAAGTAAGCCCTGTTTTAACGCGATAAATGTGATGGTTTTGGTAGCTAAAAATGCACTGGCCGCAACTTCTCCTGTTGTGGCATTTATACCGCTCGGTACATCAAGTGCCAACCTAGTAATTGGCAGTTTATTTATTTTGTCAAAACAAAGGCAAACATGGTCAGGCAGCTCACCTCTAAAACCGGTGCCGAACACACCATCAACCACAACCGTAAACTGGCTTAACTCTACCTCGTTCAACGAAAAAACCAATGCGCCTTGATATTGAGAAAATGCCTGCTGCGCATCGCCCATTAAGCTTTCG
Organism: Pseudoalteromonas sp. OANN1; assembly: GCF_024124685.1. Lineage (NCBI taxonomy): Bacteria > Pseudomonadati > Pseudomonadota > Gammaproteobacteria > Alteromonadales > Pseudoalteromonadaceae > Pseudoalteromonas > Pseudoalteromonas sp. OANN1. The sequence continues at coordinate 222,681 of NZ_JAMXSE010000003.1, read as the reverse complement.
GGTGCAAATAACGCAAATACGGTGACGGAAAACCCAGCCTGCTGACATAATTGAGCAACGACAAAACCGTCTCCCGCGTTATTACCTTTACCTGTGATAACTAAGATATGGCTGGATTTTGGCTGGCTGTTTTCAATAAAGCGAAATGCAGCAGTCCCAGCTCGTTGCATTAAGGTACTTAGGTTTGTACCTGATAACTTTGCGGCTTTTGCTTCATATTGCTGTACTTGTTGGGCTGAATAAGCAAATTGTGGTAAATTGTCCGTGTATTCATTAGCCATTATTTCTTCCCGTGACGACCGATAATATCAATTATAGTGAACTTGCAGCACAAATTAAGCAATGGGGCCAAGAACTTGGCTTTGCAGAAGTCGGTATAACCGACATTGATTTACGCGATCATGAAGCGCAACTTCAGCGCTGGTTAGACGCAGGCTATCATGGTGAAATGGCGTATATGGCGGCGCATGGAATGAAGCGTGCCCGCCCCGCTGAGCTGGTTCCTGGCACTCAGCGCATTATTTCGGTGAAAATGAACTACCTGCCACCCGATGCCAGCTTTGCCAGAGCGCTTGGTAACAAAACCACCGCCTACATCTCTCGTTATGCATTAGGTCGAGACTATCATAAAGTAATGCGCAACAAGCTAAAGCAGCTCGGACAAAAGATTGAGCAAGAAGTCGGCACGTTAGGGTTTCGTCCTTTTGTCGATTCAGCCCCTGTACTAGAGCGACAAATTGCAGAAAAAGCAGGACTTGGCTGGCGTGGAAAAAACAGTCTAGTGATTAATAAGCAGGCGGGTTCTTGGTTTTTCTTGGGTGAGCTGTTTGTTGATATTCCTCTTCCCATTGATAAACCAAACCAAGAAGAAGGTTGCGGCCGTTGTACCGCCTGCCTAACTTTATGCCCCACCGGCGCCATCGTAGAACCTTATGTCGTCGATGCGAGACGCTGTATTTCTTATCTCACTATAGAGCTTCAAGGCGCTATCCCAGAGGAATTTAGGGCAAAAATGGGGAATCGGATATACGGTTGTGATGATTGCCAGTTAGTCTGCCCATGGAATCGCTATGGTCAAATAACGGAAGAAGCCGACTTTTTGCCGCGAACTCAACTTAAAGATCAGCAATTGTTGGCCTTATTTGCTTGGGATGAAGCAACATTTTTGAAAAACACCGAAGGTAGCCCCATTCGCCGGATTGGACATGAACGTTGGCTGCGAAACTTAGCCGTTGGCCTTGGCAATGCACAATACGATGAAGCTATCGTTATAGCACTTGAGGAAAAACGTCAAAATACCACTCCCCTTGTTATCGAGCATATCGACTGGGCGTTGGAGCAACAAAGACAAAAGTCAGACCAACATGAACGCAAAAAAGCAAGGTTGATCCGCATTATTGAAAAGGGCTTGCCACGAGACGCTTAGCGGATTTGTTGCGAGATGTTTTAAGGGCTTTGTCGCGATAAACCCGTGCTAAAAAGTCGCGCTAAAGCGCGACCTACGGCGGTATTGGAAAGTAGGGTTGCTATTCTGAGCGTCGCGAGAGTAGTTTTAAGTCTTCTTCAATATCATGGAAAGCGGTTTTCACTTCTCGCACACTTTCTTCCCGTGCGACTGAGCTTTGAATCGCTTTATCGACGTTTTGATAGATAAACATCTCCTGATCTTCGTCTAGACCCATTGTCGGAATGCGCTCTTCAAATAACTCTTGTAATGAACGGAACACTTTTTCGTTTTCTTGACGATTTCTATCAAGCAGCGACACCATGCTATTAAATTTACCTTGCACCATCTTTATCGCTTCTTCCAAATCTTCGTGTTGCTGTACCAGCTTGCGTTTAGTGGAAATAGCAATTAACTGTTGCTCCGTTACACTGGCAATAAAGCAAATATGATCCCGCAATCTACCGTGTTTATCAGGATCGTCTCCCGGCATATTGAGGATTAAAATACTCAAAAATGGATAGTTAACCAATATGCGGTTAGTAAATTCATGTAATCGCCCTTTGGTGTGTAAGATCTCAAATAATTCAATGACGATAGGTGAGCAAATTCCCGTAGTTGCAAAGTGATGCTTTTGTCCCTCAAGCCGAACCTCAACATTACAATTAAGTCCCAGTCCCTTTAAACATTGACATAAAGCTTCCGCCAGTCGTGGGATTGTTTCTATTTCACCGATTTGCTCGATGTAGGTAACGATTTGCCCCATTTCACTGCTATTAGCCATGGCGCTAAATGCTGTGGAGGTTGCATCTTCAATTTGCTGAGCCAGAATATCTTTTTCTAGTAGCATTTGATTCAAGTGCGTGAGCTTGGCTTTTAGCTCACCTTGGCCAAACGGCTTAACAATATAATCTTCAGCACCCACTGAGTAGCCTTCCATGCGCTCTTCAACAGAGCCCCTTGCCGACACAAACATAACGATAATATGCTGTGTGTTTGGATTGGCTTTAATCGCCTTACATACCTCATAACCGCTCATTTTTGGCATACTCACATCAAGTAAAATAACTTGAGGGTCAAAGTCTTCAACTACAGCTAGACATTCATGACCGCTTTCAACGGTTTTTAACTCAAAGTCTAAGTCTTCTAAAATCTCTTCAATGATTTCTAGATTAAATGGTTCGTCGTCAACTGCTAAGATTCTACGTAAAGCCATAAATGAATATCCTTCGTCGATTCACAATGGGAAAGGCACTGTGGGGAAAATACGGTAACTTAAGACCAGTGCTTCAACAGCTCCCAATCAGATTGTATTAGTACAAGCTCTATCATTATTTATAGACGCTTACTCAACGCCTTTCCAATTACCACAATTACACCGCGTTACTTTCAAGGTGCTCTGTTAACGGCAGGCTCACATTGATACATGCTCCGCCTTCAGGATTATTCTCGGCGTAAATCTGCCCTTTATGCAGTAAAATAAATTCCTTACAAATAGCAAGACCTAAACCCGTGCCGCCAGCACCACTGTCTGTTTTACTGCTTTGCACAAACTTGGCAAAGATCTGTTCCAATTCGTCATCCGGAATACCAACCCCTTGATCGGCAATCTTGATATGAATGTCTTGCTCTTTACAGCTTAACAGTACACTCACCTCACTACCTTCCGGGCTAAACTTGAGCGCATTGCCCAATAAGTTTCTGATCACTTGATTCATTTGCTCCGGATCGCAAAAGGTCATCACGCCTTGAGCGGGCTTTTCGAAACGGATTTTTATCTTTTTCTCAAGCGCAGTGCCCGATACATCTTCAATACCGCTTTGGATCACATTAACGAGGTTGTGAAAGCTTGGGTTAAATGGAAAGCGACCTGCATCTAACTTTGATAAATCAAGCAGATTGTTAAGCAATACCAATAGACGCTCACCACTGGTTTCGATACGAGATAAATACTTTTTGAGCTTGTCTGCCGGCACTTCAGGAGCCGTTAGCTTATCTAAACCGAAACGTGCAAAACTTAATATAGAGTGCATTGGTGTACGCAACTCATGGGACATATTGGCTAAAAATTCAGATTTCGAGAGGTTGGCCGCTTCCGCCGCCTCTTTGGCTTTTTGTAACTGTGCCGTTCGAGCTTGCACTTCAAACTCTAGCAACTCTTTGGTTTCTTCTAGTACTTCTTGCTGCTCTTTAAGCTTTGAGACATTTTTAAAAATGACCGCAAATGCCATATCACCGTGATGATCGATTTCGTTAAACGTTCCCATCAAAGGAATACTGCGTTCACCCGCTTTTGGCAGACTCAGCTCACAGTTAAAATGCTTTAACATACCAACATGCTTCATCAAATCGCGTAATTGCGACACGGATATTTCATCAAATAGCTCAAAAATAGAGAGTGGCTGTAGCTCTTCTTCCGTCAGCTCAAACAATTCGCAACACGCGTCATTTGCTTCAATAATATGGCCTTGACGGTTGAACAGCATAATCGGATCCGGGGTATGTTTATAAATCACACGCAACAGACTATCGCGTTCAATTAAGGCATCGACCGTATCCTGTAGGCGCTCAACCAACTCTTGGTTATGGCGTCTTAAGAGCTCTGTTTGCCATAATTTATGTAGGCTTTGTAATAAATCGCTCTCATCAAACGGTTTAATCAGAATGTCCTCAACCCCTTGACGCACGGCTTCTAACATATCCACTTGATTAACCCGAGAAGTCATCAATAAGCAGCGGCAATTGTGATGCACTTGACGAACTTTATTAAACACATCTAAGCCTGTGTCTTTTTCTAGATTAAAGTCACAAATAAGGAGATCAACAGGGTGTCGCTCGGCAACTTGCATCGCTTCATCAAGCGTCGTCGCGGTCGTCACCGCAAGCTGTGCTCCGCGTAGACCGTTAGCTAAGGTCTCTAGGCGAGGCGTATGATGGTCAACCAGCAACACTTTGGGCAGCACTAACGTATTAGTAGAACCAATTTCCAGTAGGCGCTCAAGTAAGCCAGTAATATCTTTATTGGCAAAGAAAGGATAGATCACAATGCCATTTGGCAAGGCCCGGTTGATTTCACTGAAAGATTTTAAGTGCTCGGCATTATCGGGTTTAGGTGCCAGCAACACTAACTTATCATGATTCCTCAGTTGATATAACGCTTGGAGCTTACTGGCGGGCACCCCATGAGCAATAACAACAACATCAAACTTATCAAAATCGAGATTTGCTTCCAGACTCCGGTAATGCACATGCTCTACCTCACCACCGAGTAACTCAAATAATACCTTTACTCGCATCGCTTGCACACTGCTGCTGTCAATAATCAGCACTCGATTCGTCATAACCAGATCCTTTACCGATAATTCTGAGATCCAGTTTAGTAGAAGAATCACAAGACGCTAAAAAATAGCACTATTTTGATATGTTTGACGCCGCGGTCTAATTCACGCAACGAAAAAAATTCAAACAGCAAAGACCAACGGCGTATAAAGCTATGCGAGAGATTTGCCCAAAATCGTCAAGCTATAGTGATTACCATCCATGACCGCGACATTAGGTAATTCTCCCCACTTTTTATAACCGTGTTTTTCAAACAAGCGGATACTGGGGAGATTATGAGAAAAAATAAAGCCAAGTAACGTCGTAATAAACAGAGTTGGCGCTTGCTGCTCTGCAAAATCCATGAGTTTACTACCTAACCCTTGGCCTTGTGCCGCTTTTGCAAGATAGATACTCACCTCAGCCGTACCATCGTAGGCAGGACGTCCATAAAAGCTGCTAAAGCTTATCCATGCAACCACCTCATCCGCCTGCTCTACCACATAAATTGGGCGATTTTGCGTATGTGCGGCGAACCAACTTTGCTTTTGTGCTACGCTTACGGGCTCCGTATCCGCTGTGACTTGGCGGCTCGGTATCGTTTCGTTGTAAATGGCAACAATGGCGCAAAGGTCATGCGGTTTAGCGAGTCTAATATTCATGAAAGCTGATCAAGGTAACGAATATTTTCGTATCATAAGAGATAACATAAATAAAAGGAAAGCACTGATGATAAAAAGTCTTTCGATTCTGAGCTTAGCGCTTGGTTTCCTAATCTCGAGTAACACGTATGCAAAGACATCCAGCTGTGATGATTTTACCAATGTTGAGCTGCGAAAACTGCGTTCTGATGACTCACTTAATCTATGTGAATTTAAAGACAAGCCGCTTCTCATCGTAAATACAGCCAGCAACTGTGGATTTACCGGACAGTTTGAAGGGCTTGAGCAACTACATCAAAAATATCAAGATAAAGGTCTTGTTGTTCTTGGTTTTCCCTCTGATGACTTTTTTCAAGAAGAAGACGACGAAAAGGAAACTGCAAAAGTATGCTTTATCAACTACGGTGTAACCTTCAATATGTTTGCGACATCGGAAGTTAGAGGCTCGGATGCCAACCCCATTTTCCAACATTTGAATGAAGTAACAAGTTCTCCAAATTGGAATTTTTACAAATACTTAGTGTCAGCTGATCGGAAGACAATTAAGCGTTTTAACAGTCGCACAAAACCTATGTCTGACGAGCTCACTAGCGAAATTGAAAAACTCTTGCCTAGATAAGCTGATTTTTTAACGTACCTAGATTAGAATAAAGTATGAATAATAAATAATCATCGGAGAAATTATGGCAATCGCTAGTGCAAGACACATCCTAGTAGATAGTGAAGCGCAATGCATGGAGCTCAAAGAACGCATTGCAGCAGGGGAAGATTTCGCAGAAATCGCAAAGCAGTACTCCAATTGCCCGTCGGGCCAAGATGGTGGTGCGCTAGGTGAGTTCGGACCAGGCATGATGGTGCCTGAATTCGATAAAGTGGTTTTTTCAGCCCCAATCAATCAAGTACAAGGGCCAGTGCAAACGCAGTTTGGTTTTCACTTGCTTGAGGTAACCAGTCGTAGCGATTAATTCGCTTGCGAAAAGTTAATCACTTCGCCATCATTCCTTAATACCAACTCGCTACATTTACTGAATGAGCGAAAAGATACTTAGTTGAAGGAATGATGGCATGAAACTTATCGGTTCGAACACCAGTCCATACGCCCGTCGGATTAGAATGTGGGCCGCGGCTAAACAGCTCCCAATGAGCTACCAGCATATAGATATATTTTCTGAAGCAGGCCATGACGAACTTATTCGCCATAATCCTGCCCGTAAAATCCCATTTTTAATAGACGATGCACAACTTATTTGTGATTCAAATCTGATTGTTCGCTATCTCCGTGAAAAACATCAACTTCCATTTCCCAGTTGGGATCAAGAAAATTGGCTGATCCTTATCAATGCCTGTAATGATTCTTTGGTAGAACTGTTACTTAGTAAGCGCTCTGGTTTTGATATTGAACAAGATAAACTATTTTTTAATCTACAGCGGGAACGAATTGGCCATACCCTGCACTATCTCAATGAAGAGTGTGTGACAGAAGAGTTTTTACACTGTGATTATCTCCAAATCAGTTTATACTGCCTTATTGATTGGGTTCTATTTAGAGAGCTCGTCGACCTGAGCGATTACACCAACCTGATGGCATTTCATGACCGTTGGCAAAGCCAAGCAATCGCCCAGCAAACTGATCCACGAAATTGAGAACACCTATGATGAATGAAGAAGAAATTGGCTCAGAAGTCAGTGAGTTTATTGAGCAAGTAAAAAATACTGAAAGCGTTTGGGCACTTAGCTCTGATGACGGCGGTATGGTTGTGGTTGACTCAAACCAGTTTGATGAGACTGATGTGTTATTGCTGTGGGATAGTGAAGAAAAAGCGCAAGCTCAATGTCGCGACGAGTGGAGTGAATTCTCGCCGATGAGTATTGATGTTGAGAGTTTTCTTGACGAATGGGTACTCGACCTAAAAGAAGATGATGCACTTGTTGGTCTAAATTGGAATGACGACAATGTTTGTGTTGAAATCGAGCCCGTTGGTCTTGCTAGACTACTTGTCGATACCGAATAAAAGCACACCTCACCAAAGTGACACTCATCCCTTGTGAGTGTCGCTATTCACCCGGCTTTGACACCAAAGCAACTAAAGTCCCTTCAATGGCTCTTACATAAGCTTGTGTTACTCTACCCTTTTGGTTTGGTGGACTTAATGGCTCAGCTCCAGCGGCGACCGCTTTATCATAGCATTCGGGCACATTTTCACAGCTGATGGTAATTTCAAAACCAAGTGCAGGCTGTTTAGGATGGCAACGAATATAGTCTTGCCTAAACTGTGATTGGGCTAACGGGTGGCTGGCAAAGGCGAGTTTCACTTCTCCTGTGTCTAACTCACCATAATCCCCTTCATCAGTCATATCAAAAGTACTCAAGCCAAATGCTTGATAGTAAAAATCCAGCACTTCCTCAACACTTTCTACATAAATCACCGCTTTAGCAAACACCTAAGCCCCACTATCAATAAACCTAATGTACTTAACCTGAGTTTTGGGTAAGAAATGAGCTAACTCTTTATTTTTCAAGCTTGTCTAAACCATATACTTGTCTAGCCAGAGAGTTTTAGGGATAACTAGGCGGATTTACGCACTAATAGCTGGCTATTGGAAGTAAATTCAACAAAGTTAGCGCTGAAACTAGCTGCTAGAAAGGCATTAATTATCCGAAGCTCAGGTTATATATAACTTAAGCACAAATGTTGGGCAAGGTAAAACAAAGTAAGAGCGTTCAGGGGTTAAATATAGTCGGTGGTGTAAACAGAAGTTGGTAGGATAGGTGTGGAACTTATGTTTAGCTCGACACACTAACCAAATGGTGTCGAGCTAAAATTCTCGCAAAAAGCCTTACGACTTATTGCGGTTTTCTTTTGCGAATGCGCGAAGCTTACGCTTTTGCGATAGCGTCATTTTGTTTGAACGACCAGCGTAAGGGTTATCCCCTTCACGGAATTCAATCTTAATCGGCGTACCCATTACGTTAAGCGCTTTACGATAGTAGTTCATCAAATAGCGCTTATAGCTATCTGGCAGTTCGTGCACCATATTGCCGTGGATAACAATACGCGGCGGGTTATAACCACCTGCGTGTGCGTACTTAAGCTTCACACGGCGTCCACGAACTAGTGGTGGCTGGTGATCCGCCTGAGCCATATCCATAATACGACGTAACATTGCTGTACTTACTCGCTTAGTCGCTGACTCATAAGCTTCGTCAATCGACTCAAACAAGTGACCAACACCTGTACCATGTAATGCGCTGATAAAGTGCAGACGAGCAAAATCAACAAAGCCCAGTCGTCTGTCTAGCTCAGTTTTGATACGCTCTTTGACATAATCATCAAGACCATCCCATTTGTTTACCGCAATAACCAACGAGCGCCCCGCATTTAGCGCAAAACCAAGTAGGCTCAAGTCTTGATCTGAGATCCCCTCGCGCGCGTCTACAACGAGCAATACCACGTTGGCATCTTCAATCGCTTGCAGTGTTTTGATAACCGAGAATTTCTCTACGACATCGCTGACTTTCTTACGCTTACGTACACCGGCGGTGTCGATTAACACGTACTCTTTATCATTGCGCGTCATCGGAATGTAAATTGAGTCGCGCGTCGTACCCGGCATATCGTAAACGATAACGCGGTCTTCACCTAAAATACGGTTAGTTAGTGTTGACTTACCTACATTTGGACGACCGATAATCGCAAGTTTAACAGGCTTGTCTTCAAAACCTGTTTTGCCGTCTTCGGCTTCTTCACCTTCAAGGTAAAGCTCAGCGATATCTTCATCGTCATTCTCAAGCTCTTCATCTTGAGCCGTAAGCTCAGCGATAATCGGTTGTAGCGTCAACTCTAATAATTGAGTAACACCACGACCGTGCGCGGCGGCGATCTGTTGAACGTCACCGAGCGCTAGCTGGTAAAACTCAGCACAGTTGGAGTCAGCGTCAATGCCATCCGTTTTATTGGCGACAACAAAGCAGTTTTTCTGTTGTTTACGAAGGTGTTGCGCGATAGCTTGATCAGCAACCGTCATACCTGCGCGCGCATCCACCAAAAATAGCACAATATCCGCTTCTTCAATTGCAAGCAGCGATTGCTCGGCCATTTCAGTTTCAATGCCTTCTTCAGAGCCATCGATACCACCCGTGTCTACCACAATAAACTCGTAGCCTTCATAGTTTGCTTGGCCGTATTTACGGTCGCGAGTCAGACCCGGAAAGTCAGCAACTAACGCGTCACGAGTACGTGTTAAACGATTAAACAGTGTGGATTTACCCACATTAGGTCGCCCAACCAGAGCGATCACAGGAAGCATAGACTACCTCTTTTAAAAACAACAAAAGGCTTCGCAAAAGCGAAGCCCCATAAAATATCTAAAAATTCAGAAAGTTACTGCGGAATTTGAACTGCGCTAAGCTCACCATCACGCGTGTAAACAAACACTTTGCCATCGACCACAATCGGTTCGATAAAAAAACCTGAACTATCAAACTCGGTACGCGATACTAACTCACCAGAGCTCTTATCCAACCAATGTAAGTTACCTTCCTGATCGCCAACCACTACGTAGTTGCCAGCAACCGTAGGAGCAGTTAGGTACCACCCGCGCAGAGCTGGTTGTGTCCAACGTTCAATACCTGAGTTTTTGTCTAGTGCGTACAGTACGCCATCGCTATCAACCAAATAAATTACGTCAAGATCGAGTGTGAGGTCTCGGTAACTACTGTACTCACGATCCCACACCACATTGCCGCTGCGCACATCAATGGCGACTAGTTTACCATTATAGGCGATAGAATACACATATGCGCCGCTTACAACGGGTTTAGTATCAACATCAACTAAACGTTCAAACTCAGAGGCCCCTTTTGCAATTGCAACATCCGAGCTCCATGCGGTAAAACCGTTTTCAGCGATAAGTGCTGTTAACTTACCACTTTCTTCGCCAACTAATACGCCACCATTCGCGCTGGTCGGTGAGCTTAGGCCTCGTAATGTCAGCGCAGGGACTTCTTGCTCATAGTGCCAGCGCTCTTCACCTGTATCAGGGTGTAGCGCAACCAGCTTGCCAGAACCTAAGTTAACGTAAAGAAGACCATCGCCTGCAGCTGGCGCAGAAAGCGCTTCACCCGGTACCGACTTACGCCAAACTATTTCGCCGGTTTCACGGTCAAGCGCAAAAACCTGTCCGTGCTCAGAGCCAACATACAGTTTGCCATAAGCTTGTGTGATCCCACCTGACAGCTTCGCACTGTCATTGTCTTCCCATGGCCAAAAGTTCTTATTCTCACGAACATCAACTCGCCACTTTTCTTTACCTGTTTCAGTATCAAACGCTGTCACTATACCTTCACGGGCAGCGGCAAAAACAGTGTTCTGGTAGCTTACAGGAGATAAGCGCGAAAAGTAGTGCTCAACCCCGTCACCAATCCCTTCTTGCCAAACAACAGTGGCGTCGAATTGATTGTTGATCTCAGGGAGTTTTAACTCTTCTTCATCATCACTAGAAGAACAACCAGCGGTGAGTGCTGCAACACATAAAGCCAATGAGGCCATCGTTAACTTCTTCATGGCAACTCCTTAAACCGTTGTCTTTTGTGCAAGATCATCCAGTTTAATTTGCAGCATAGGGTTGCTATTGCCTTCCGCCGCTTCTAATGCCGATTGATAAGCACTACGTGCTTTATCTTTATCGCCTTGAGCAAGGTAAATATCACCTTGGATCTCAGCAAGCTGTGCCTTAAACGCTTCTGGCATAGGCTTAGCCAGTGTTGCAAGTGCTTGTTCGTATTGAGACTGAGACGCTTGTACACGTGCAAGTCTTAATAAAGCCGTTGCTTTTAGTTCAGCGTTGGCAACATTGTCAGCCGCCCAAGTTAGCTTCTCGGCAGCTAGCTTAAGATCATCTTTGTCAATTGCCTCTTTAGCAGCAACGAAAGCCGCTAACACGGCGTAGTTAGAATCTGCATTTGCAGCAACAAAGGCGTCGCTTTTTGCTAGTATATCGTCACTTTCAACAACCTGAGTGTATGCTTCCGATGCCGCTTCTGCGCTATCGATCTGGCTTTGGTTATACGCTTTCCAGCCATACAGACCACCTAAACCAAGCACGGCACCGACTACTATCGTTGTACCATTTTCACGGAAAAATCGTTTTATTGCTTCTGCTTGTTGTTCTTCTGTTGAATAAATTTCCATTCTAACCTCTTAGCTTACCAGCTCTGCTAACAGCGTTTTTACTTCTGCAAGTGGTAAGGTGATTTGTTCTTTCTCTTCACGCAGATACTTCACTGTCACTTTGCCTTCAGCGAGTTCATCTTCGCCTAGCACGAGCGCAATAACAGCATCGCTTTTATCTGCACGTTTAAATTGTTTCTTAAAGTTGCCACCGCCACAATGAACCATCACGCGAAGGCCAGCAATATCATCTCGTAATTGCTGTGCAACTACTGGCGCTTGAATCGCCGCTTTGTCACCCATAGCAACGACATATACATCAGCATTACGACGAATATCACCCACACATTCCAGCGTTTGTAGCATCAACACTAAACGTTCGATACCCATAGCAAAACCAACGGCTGGCGTTGCTTTGCCGCCAAGCTGCTCAACCAAGCCATCGTAGCGGCCGCCAGCACATACAGTGCCCTGAGAACCTAAACTTGTTGTCACCCATTCAAATACGGTGCGGTTGTAGTAATCTAGGCCACGTACCAGTTTTTCATTAACTTGGTATTCGACGCCAGCTGCGTCTAAACGTTCACACAAATTAGCAAAATGTTCGCGTGATTCTTCATCTAAGTGTTCAGAAAGCTTAGGTGCATCAACCAGTACAGCTTGCACCTCTGGGTTTTTGCTATCTAACACGCGCAGTGGATTGCTGTACATACGGCGCAGGCTGTCTTCGTCAAGCACTTCTTTGTGTTGCTCCAGATATGCAATCAGAGCATCGCGATATTCAGCACGCGCTTCATTTGACCCCAAAGAATTGAGCTCAAGCTTTACATGATCTTGAATACCAAACTGCTGCCATAAGCGCGCCGTCATTAGGATCACTTCAGCATCAATATCTGGTGTTGCCATACCAAAAGTTTCAACACCAAATTGATGGAATTGACGGTAACGGCCTTTTTGCGGTCTTTCGTGGCGGAACATCGGCCCCATGTACCAAAGGCGCTGTTCTTGGTTATATAGCAAACCATTTTGATTACCCGCTCGTACGCACACAGCAGTACCTTCCGGGCGTAGCGTTAAGCTATCGCCATTACGGTCATCAAAGGTATACATTTCTTTTTCGACGATATCGGTCACTTCACCGATAGAGCGCTTAAATAGATCGGTCGACTCAACAACAGGAAAGCGGATCTCTTGATAACCAAAAGCCGCTACTGTCTCTCTTAATACCGATTCTACTTTCTGCCAGACTTGCGTGTCACCTGGCAGACAATCATTCATTCCACGGATTGCCTGAAGTTGTTTAGTCACTGAAAACCCTAACTTAAATTTGTCACCAATCGATTTACTGCTGCTTGAACTTTTAACTAAATACGCTCAAACAGCCTCATCGCATTGGTTTTATTTCTTTAATGCCATTTATCGTCGTGCAGTTTAGCACGCCGTGAGAAAGCGCGAAAATTCGCTTATCTTAACGATTACGCAGGTGTCAGTCGATGATTTTTACATCGATTTTTTCTTCACTTTCTTTTTTCTCTACATATTCTCGGATCTGAAACTCTAATTGAGCGACGATATCATCATTATCAATCCGTGTTTTTTGGCGCTCGCCATTGATATAAAGGCCTGAACGGCGATTTGCGCCAGCAAGACCTAAGTCACTGACAAGTGCTTCACCAGGGCCATTGACCACGCAGCCAATCACAGACACCGAAATTGGCGTGACGATATCTTCTAACCGCTCTTCCAGCTGATTCATTGTATTCACTACATCAAACTCTTGGCGAGAGCAACTTGGGCAAGCAATAAAATTAATGCCGCGCGAACGAATTCGCAGTGACTTTAGAATATCAAAACCTACTTTGATTTCTTGCACCGGATCAGCCGCAAGTGAAACACGTAATGTATCACCAATCCCTTCAGCAAGTAACATCCCTAGACCAACTGCCGATTTAACCGAACCGGCTCTAAAACCACCTGCCTCGGTGATCCCAAGGTGCAGAGGTTGATCGATTTCTTTTGCCAATAAACGATAAGCGCCAACGGCTAAGAACACATCGGAAGCTTTTACCGAGACTTTAAACTGCTCAAAGTTATGGCGCTGGAGAATTTCGACATGTCGCATCGCAGACTCAAGCAAGGCTTCAGGTGTTGGTTCACCATACTTTTCTTGCAAATCGCGCTCTAGTGAGCCGCCATTCACACCAATACGAATTGGGATATTGTGCTCACCCGCCGCGTCAATCACTGCACGAATACGGTCTTCACTGCCAATATTCCCAGGGTTTATCCGCAAACAATCGGCACCGTACTTAGCCACTTGTAATGCAATACGATAATCGAAGTGAATATCCGTAACGAGTGGAATATCTACTTGCTCTTTAATGCTTTTGAATGCTTCAGCTGCATCCATTGTCGGCACAGAAACACGGACAATATCCGCTCCGGCGTCTTGGATAGCTTTAATTTGTGCCACCGTCGCATCAACATCTAGAGTATTGGTGTTCGTCATAGACTGTACTGCTATCGGTGCGCCATCACCAATAGGCACATTACCGACATAGATCCTTGTTGATTTTCTACGCTTTATAGGTGGTTCTGAAAACATGCTGACTACTCTGTTAACGGTAAATTGAATTTAGCTAGACGGTTTTTAGTAAACGCAGGCAAAGACACTGGTTTACCGTCAAGCGTGACCTCTACGGCCTGATGCTTGCCGAGTATAACAGAAAAAGGGGCCTTACCTTCAACTGTCATAGTATATCCCGCTTTTTTAACACCAAATGCAACACGCTCTTGTGTTGCGTCAAACATTTCAACCCAACTTTCTTCGTTGAAATGCATGACTACCGTGCTCAATGCCGAGTTTCGTTTTACCGTTTGCGGTTTCGTTTCAACTGGCACCGAAACCTCCGCTTCACTCTCCTGTGGCTCGCTTTGCGGGGTTGTGTCATTGTTTTGCTCAGTAGGTAATGCTAACTCATCAACCTTTGGCGTTGTGGCATTTTCAACTGGCGTCTCAAGCTGAGTGACCGGCGTTTCAGGCACCACTTCTTGCTCTGAGCTACTGGTCTGCCAAAACCAAAATGCCGACGACCCCAGCACGATAGCCAGCACAATGTAGCTCACCATCATTAGGCGGTTATCGTGGGCTTCTTTATGAGTGCGGCGAGAAAAGCTTTGCATTCGCTTTTTCTGTGGCGGCAACTCCGGAGATTGATATCGAGCCAGTACTTCCGTCGGATTCAATCCCAGTAACGCGGCGTAATTTTTAATATAGCCACGCACAAAGGTTTCAGGCCCTAGGTCTTGATAGTCATCCTGCTCGAGCTTGGTAAGTTGGGCATGAGTCATCTTTAAGCGCGATTCAATTTCAGCAAAGCTGATCCCGGCATTTTGTCTTGCCGTTGCTAAAGTTTGCCCGAGTGAAGGCTGCTCTTGTTCAGGTGCTTCCTGCTCTTTCATTGTTTGGTTCATAAAACGTAATTTGTTGGGTCTACAATTAGTAATCCGTGGCCTGCTTGCAGCGCCACATCAGGAGTGAGTTTATTCCATCGCATAATTTCATCGATCAACACACCATATCGATCGGCAATACTGAGCAAAGTATCTCCCGCCGTAATTTCATGCACGACATTGGGATTGTTAAGATACACCTTTTGACCTGCGTACAATCTTGCAGATTCCCGCACTTGATTATATTCCATCAATTCAACCATTTTAATGTCGTATTTGACTGAAATACTAAATAGGTTTTCACCTGCAATAACAGTATGAAAAGGTACCTGAGGAGGCGCAACGTCACGATTTAATAACGGCACACTTGAACTACTTGATGACGTAGTCGCTAACACTTGAGGCTCACGTGAGCGAGGACTAAATGTGACTTCCGATGGGTCTGGTTGATAAAACTCAACCCGAGCTTCAGAGTCCGAGCTAACGTTCACTAAAGACGTGCTTTTTGCCACTTCAGGTTTTGCCGAAGGCGCAAAATTATTGGCCTCATCGGGTGAATCAACGATGAATGACTGGGTTGAATTCGATTGCGTTTTCTTACGTTTAATTTTAATTTTTGGATTCGCAACAATATGACTAGGCGACGCCTCGGCAAGCTTATTTAACTGTGCTTCTCGGTAGCGATTGCGCAACCGTTCAAATTCACTTGCAGCGATATTATTCGTTAAGATCAGCCCTGCTTGAGCAGATTTTGGGTAACTTTGCACCAAAGTCGTGGCGATGTCTTGCGCCTTCTGTAAGTGGCCCATTTGCATATGCACTAAGTGCCCAAGCATTAAGCTTCTTGGTGAAATAAATCCACGCTTGGCAACATTATCAAGCACATCTTCTGCTCTTAAGAAATCACTGCGAGCATAGTATAAGCCCGCGAGCGCAAGTTGCGACGACATCTGCTGAGCGTTATGCTTAATCGCGCTTTGCAAATATTCCTCGGCTAGGGAATACTCATTTTGTTTCAGCGCACACAGCGCCAAGTTTTCGTAGCTTGCCGATACCCGCAAATAACTTGGTACCTCAATCGCTTTGAAAAAATATTGGCTCGCCTTGTCATACTGACCAACTCGGCAAAGAAAAGTGCCATAGTTGTTTAGCGTGTCGGGGTTATCTGGCTCAATATCCAAAGCCGCCTGATAGGCATTATCAGCGCGTTGTTGCTCACCCACCTGCTCGTAATAATACGCCAACGTATAATGGGCTTCGGCCAGTTTTGGCGCTAGCTGTAATGCCCGCTCTAAATTAAATTTGGCTGAGGTAGTGTTACCTGAATTGAGATATTGAAGTGCCAGTGCAATGCGAGTTCTTGCGGCATTGGTGTTATTGACTTGTTGTTCGGCCACAGGACGCCCGTCGGAGCGATAACTACTCTCCGTCACACAACCTGACAGAACTAAACTCGCGCCTGCGAGAATGGATGCAGCCAATCCTGTTTTGCGATAATTTCGCGATTGCATCACTCACCTTTGAATGCCACTGGGTTCTATGTGTGCCCTATATTACCCAAAAGGCTAAGAGATTCATCTATTTTTTACCAGATAGTCAGAACTTATCTGTGGTCAAGATGAAATGAGCTGGGTAAACCCAGCTCATGAATATTATTGTGCGCTCACATTGACAGCAATGGCGTTATCGTCACGCTGTTTTTTCTTAGCTAAACGCTTGGTTCTGTCTACAACATCACCTACTAGCTGTCCACATGCAGCGTCAATGTCATCGCCACGGGTACGACGAACGATACAGGTCAGTCCTGCTGCTTGTAACACCTTAGAAAACCTATCGATGCGGCTGTTGCTAGAGCGACCATATTCATTACCCGGGAACGGGTTAAATGGGATCAGGTTAATTTTTGACGGCGTGCCTTTGAGAACTTGCACCAACTCATGGGCATGATCTGTACTGTCATTAACATCTTGTAGCATCACATACTCAATGGTGACGTCTTTATTTGCTTTAGAACCATCGATATAGCGACGACATGCTGCTAGGAACTCTTCAATCGGATACTTTTTGTTGATTGGTACAAGCACATCACGTAGTGGATTGTTTGGCGCATGTAGCGAAATCGCCAGTGCCACATCAATCTTTTCTTTCAAAATATCAAGCGCAGGTACCACACCCGATGTACTTAGCGTAACGCGGCGCTTGGATAAACCAAATGCCCAATCGTCCATCATCAGTTCCATCGCTGGTACAACATTATTTAGGTTTAACAGAGGCTCACCCATCCCCATCATAACGATGTTAGTAATTGGGCGTTTAGTGCTATCGCCTTTATGCAGACCAATGTCGGTTGCCACGCGCCAAACCTGGCCAATGATCTCAGACACTTTTAAGTTACGATTAAAGCCTTGCTGTGCCGTTGAGCAGAAAGTACATTCCAAAGCACAACCAACCTGAGAAGATACACACAGTGTTGCTCGGTCTTTTTCTGGGATCCACACAGTTTCAACTTCTTGGCCGCCTTCAAGCAATAGGGCGTACTTAATGGTACCGTCAGAAGCCACCTGCTTTACTGAAATTTCAGGTGCTTTAATCTCACACTCAGCCTGCAACCGCGCACGCAACTTTTTGTTCAAATTGCTCATGTCATCAAAGTTGTCGATACCAAAATGATAAATCCATTTCATCACCTGATCCGCGCGAAACGGCTTTTCGCCATATGATGCAAACAACTCGCGCATCCCCTCGCGATTTAAATCAAGTAAGTTAATTTTTTTCTCAATAGTGGTCATGAACAACCTCGGTTAAAGACGGTAAGAACAGCTAAATTGCCAACAACGCATTGTACAAAAAAGCAGCAAACATCACAAATAATGTAACGTGTTTTGTGAAGTAGTGTGATTACTTTACAAAGCACGCTAATCCCTTTACTTAGCTACGGGACAAAAAAAGGGCTCGAAAGCCCTTCTTTGGCACCAAGTCTCGAATTAACGAGTACGTGGGCAGATTTCTTCTTCAGCGAAGAAGTAAGCGATTTCGCGAGCAGCAGACTCAGGCGCGTCAGAACCGTGTACTGCGTTTTCGTCGATGCTGTCTGCGTAGTCAGCACGTAGTGTACCAGCTAGCGCTTCAGCAGGGTTAGTAGCACCCATGATTTCGCGGTTTTTACGAACTGCGTCTTCACCTTCAAGCACCTGAACCATTACTGGACCAGAAGTCATGAAAGAAACTAGTGCACCAAAGAAAGGACGCTCTTTGTGCTCTGCGTAGAAACCTTCAGCTTTCTCTTGAGAAAGGTGAACCATTTTTGATGCAACGATTTTAAGACCAGCAGACTCAAAACGGTTGTAGATAGCACCGATGTGGTTTTTAGCTACAGCATCAGGCTTGATGATTGAAAAAGTGCGCTCTAAAGCCATCTTTTTTGCTCCAAAATATTATTGTGAATATTAACGGGCGCGAATTATACGTGTTTTGGTAGAAAAAACCTACTATCTCGCGCCGCTTTCTTTGCGAAGAAACGAAAGTTTGGTGAATTATTTGTCGATTAAATACGCAGAATTGCCAGCAGAAGCCTTAACAGTAAGGTCTCTTGCCCTTCCTTGCACAATGTCAAAAAACCTGATCTACATCAAAATTACTTACTTAGCTTTCTTCTATACTGCGCCGCTTTTTAGAATCAGCACACGAAATCACTCAACAGGCCCTAGTTCAATGTATGAGGTAAACCATGTTTGTACCAGAACTTCTCTCTCCTGCCGGCAGTTTAAAGAATATGCGTTACGCTTTTGCGTACGGTGCCGACGCTGTGTACGCCGGACAACCAAGATACAGTCTACGTGTACGCAATAACGAATTTGACCTAAACAACCTCGAAATCGGTATTAACGAAGCCCACCAGCAAAACAAAAAGCTCTATATCGTATCAAATATTGCGCCGCACAACGGCAAAGTGAAAACTTACTTACGTGATATTGAGCCCGTTATCGCGATGAAACCAGACGCGCTTATCATGTCCGATCCCGGGCTAATTATGCTGGTGCGCGATAAGTGGCCAGACATGCCAATTCACCTATCCGTACAAGCGAATGCTGTTAACTATGCGGCGGTGCAATTTTGGGCCAAACAAGGGGTTGAGCGCGTTATTCTTTCTCGCGAGTTGTCGCTACAAGAAATAGAAGAAATTCGTACATTGTGCCCAAATACTGAGCTTGAAGTGTTCGTTCATGGCGCCTTATGCATGGCTTATTCTGGTCGCTGTTTATTGTCGGGTTATATCAACAAGCGCGATCCAAACCAAGGCACTTGTACCAATGCCTGCCGCTGGAGCTACGATGTCAAACCGGGTCAAGAAAACGAAACTGGCGATGTTGTCCATAAGGTCGATCCAAAAGCAATTATTCCAACCTTAGGGGAAGGTCAACCCACCGACGAAGTGTTTATGCTCGAAGAGCAAGGTCGCCCAGGTGAATACATGCCAGCATTTGAGGATGAGCATGGTACTTACATCATGAATTCCAAAGATTTACGTGCTGTCCAGTATGTTGATCAACTGACCCGCATGGGCGTGCACAGCCTTAAAATCGAAGGCCGAACCAAGTCATTCTATTATGTTGCTCGCACCGCACAAGTTTACCGTAAAGCCATTGATGATGCCGTTGCGGGTAAACCATTTGACCCAAGCCTAATGAAAACCCTAGAAAACCTAGCCCACCGAGGATATACCGAGGGCTTCTTGAAACGTCATGTACATCAAGACTATCAAAATTACGACTACGGTCATTCGGTGTCTGACCAACAGCAGTTTGTTGGTGAAGTGCTAGGTCGCACTAATAATGGTCTCGTTGAGATTGAGGTTAAAAACAAGTTCTGTACTGGTCACAGCTTGGAATTGATGACGCCTAAGGGCAATATTCACTTTAATCTGGAACACATGGAAAATAAAAAAGGTGAAGCGATAGATGACGCCAAGGGTTCTGGTCATATCGTCAAAATTCCACTGCCAGAAGACATAGACTTAAGTCACGCCATTTTAATGCGCAATTTGGGCCAAAGTGAGGACACTCGTAATCCTTTTAAAAAGGCATAACGATGGCACTGCTTATTAATGATAAATGTATCAACTGTGATATGTGCGACCCTGAGTGTCCTAATCAAGCCATTTACATGGGCGATAAAATTTATCAAATTGACCCTGACAAATGCACTGAATGCGTCGGCCATTACGACACACCAACCTGTGTGAGTGTCTGCCCCATTGATTGCATCAAACCAGATCCAAACCACAAAGAAAGCCTTGATCAGTTAGCCGAAAAGTACCTTCGACTCACCGAATAATAAGGTGAAGCTACGCGCTTCACCTTATTAACCTCTCAACAAGCCTCTTCCCTACCTCGCGATAAAGATTTCTTACACCTCTTGTCGAAATTTCAAATAGATATACTACAGTTAAAGCAGAGCATTAGGACTTTTAAAGCGTATTTTACTATCGCAGCTTGAGTGCGCTTTTACCGTCTTAACCGCGGATATTTTTATATGAATCGGCTTTACGTTGAGGTAAGGAAATAACATGGATTTGAACTCATTTGAGTCATTTTTTAATAGCGCGTACATGCCGCATGGTCATTGCTATTTGTGGCAACCTCACTTGCTATGGACCAATGTTATCTCCGATATATTGATAGCCGCCGCCTACTTTTCGATTCCCATGGCGATTATGATTTATGCAAAACAACGCCCTGATGTTGGCAGAAATTGGGTCTTTGTGTTGTTCTGTAGCTTCATCACCTTGTGTGGACTCACGCACTTAATTGGCGTTTATACCGTTTGGCATGGCGCTTATGGTATTCATGGCATTTCAAAAGCAGTCACAGCGTTTATCTCAATGGTAACGGCGGTTTACCTTTTTAGACTGATCCCAAGCGCCGTCGCAATCCCAACCCCCAATCAATTCCATGGCGTAACCGCAAGGCTCAAACGTATTACCGATGAAAAGCAAGCGCTTCATTCGCAACTCGACCAACACAGAGTTACCGAGTTTATGCTCGATGCCTTACCCACCAGTACCTTGCTGCTTGACCAGCTACTCACTGTGAGTAAGTGCAATCCTTATTTTTATCGCGAGCTTGGGTACGACACGCCAGATGCATTAATTGGGCTGAGATTACACGATATCGTCAGTTTGGATGATCCGTTCGACAGCTTAGAGTCCATTAGCCAATCTCTACTTAACCAAAACGATTACAGTAAAGAAGCACTGTGCCATGTGAAAGACAAATTTGGCAATCAAATCCCGATGGAGATGCGCTTAGTACAAGAACCCCATGACGGTGCTAATCTCATTTTAGCGGTGTTTAATAACCTTTCGTCACTTAAACGCACAGAGCAAGCACTCGCGGAGTCCACCGAACAAATGAAGCGTGCAATCGGGGCAACCGAAGATGGCATTTGGGAGTGGAACGTTGTCGACAACAGCGTCAGCTATTCATCTCGTTTAAAAACCATGATAGGTAAACGCGACGACGAAAAAGTCACCTATGACGACTGGTTTGCACATATCCACCCAGACCATCAGGGCAAAGTGCAAGATGCCATAGACCATCACTTTGCCACCAAAGATCAATATTTTGTAGAGTACTTAGGGCGAGACAACAAAGGAGAATACGCGTGGTTTTCCGCCGTTGGCAACAGCCAATTTGACGACCAAGGTAGAGCTGTGGTGATGTCTGGGGCACTAAGAAATATCCATCAGAAAAAATCTCTTGAGCTGCAAATCGCGGAAAAAAACAAAATTCTCAATGCCATCTACGAAGGCGCAAGTCAGGCTATTTGGCTATTAAAGGTAGAAGAAAACCAAACATTTCGAGTGCTTGAGTACAATAAGTTTGCCTGTCAACGCACAGGCGTAAAACTCGACCAAATACTAGGTAAAACCCTCCATGAACTCAGAGGTACAGCGTTAGAGGCTGAGCTAGTAGATAGGATTGAAAAAAACTACCAACTTTGTGTTGAGATTGCAAAACCCGTAGATTATACCGAAATGGTACCCTTCAAAAATAAAGAATATTGGTACCAAACGACTCTTTATCCACTTAAAGACGGTAAAAACCAAGTCGAGCGAATAGTCGGTATCGCTGTTGATATTACGGCGCGAAAGTTCGCAGAAAAAGAACTGGAAGACAACCAGCGCTTTTTACAGCGAATGATAGACTCAGCGGTATGCGGCCTTTATCTCTACGACTTAAAACTCCACAAGAATACCCGGATAAACAAGCGTTATACTCAACTCCTTGGCTATACAATTCAAGAATTAGAAAGCACAAATTTAGAGCTGTGTTTTCATGAAAGTGAACACGCACTCGTTTACGAGCATATTGATGAGGTGAGAGCTAGCCAAGATGGTGAGCTTATCCCAATAAAGTATCGCTTTAGACACAAAGAGGGGCATTGGGTTTGGTGTTACTCTGTCGATACCGTGATCACTCGAGATCACAATGGCGAGCCAGAGTTGATGCTGGGTACTTTTGTCGATATGACCGAGCACACCGAATTGCTATTACAGCTGCAAGAATCTAACGCACACCTTGAGCACTTTGCCTATATTGCTTCTCATGATTTGCAAGAGCCACTCAGAAAGATCACCGCTTTTTCAGACAGTTTGGCGCAAAGAATTACGCCAGATTTAAAAGACTACGACGATGCAAAGTTTGAAATAGAACGCTTGGTAGATGCCAGTCAACGAATGCGGATCATGATCCAAGACCTACTCAAGCTATCACGCTTGCATTCCCATGAGTTGAAGCTACAAACAACCAACCTCACTTTATTGTTAGAAGATATCTGTGAAGTGATGAGCTTTAGTATCGAGGAAAGCGGCGCAGAAATTAAGCTAGAGAATGGTGAATTACCTATCGAACTTGATCCCTCGCTTTTTCTTCAAGTGCTGCAAAACTTAATCAGTAACAGCATTAAGTTTAAGTCACCAGAGGTTACGCCCGTAATCCAAATTTACGCCAGCCAAACCGGCCATGAAACGGTGATCCATTACAAAGACAATGGGCTTGGGATCCCAAAATCTCGACGTCAGCAAATCTTTGAACCGTTCAGGCGTTTTGGTACTACACAAGAGTATGGCAGTGGTATTGGACTTGCGCTGTGCCGACAAATCATAAAACTACATGGCGGCACGATAAAATGCCTACAAAGTGACGATGGCGCTTTATTTGAAATCATACTGCCAAAAGAAGTTAAGGAGTAATAATGGAACTGTTATTAGTTGAAGATGATCCAGATGATGTCTACTTTTTTAAAAGAGCATACAGCAGTCTTACCAATGCGCCAGAGCTTAAAATTTTTTCTGACGGTCATGAGCTGCTGCATTACCTCGATTCTATCGCAACCTACGACCAAGTTATTTTACTGGATTTAAACATGCCAAAAATGAGTGGCTTTGAAGTCATGGAAGCTTTAAAAAATGAACAGGTTGCCGATAAATTAATAACGGTGTGCTATACCACTTCCACTCACCACAGTGACATTCGTAAGGCATATCAATTGGGTGCTAAGTCATACATTACCAAGCCCGGACGCTTGAGTGATTTAGAGTCGTTGATCAAATTAATCAAGCAGTATTGGTTTGACAATAACTGTGTCGTGCAAGGGTAACTATGAATACATGGCTGATTTATCTACTTGAAGATAACGATGAAGATGCTTACTTAGTTAAGCGCACACTTGCAAGTACTGATGGTAGACAAAAGTTTAACGTTAAACACTTCAAAAATTTAGAGCAACTTGAAACCGCCTTAAACACAGTTAAGCCAGAAGCCATCCTTATTGATTTGAACATCGATGAAAGCCAAGGTCTTACCACGCTGATTAAAGTAAAACAATTGCCCATTAGCGCCCCAATAATTGTGCTAACTGGGGTATCTGAAACGCTGTTTGGCGAAAAAGCCATTCAACTTGGTGCGCAAGATTATATCCCAAAACACGAAGTGAGCGGCCCACTGCTAGCACGTACAATAACCTTCTCAAAAGAACGCTACGAAATGCAGCGGAATCTAGAGAACCTGGTGGTGATGGATAGGCTCACTATGCTACATAACCGTGGCGCATTTGATAGCGAACTAGAAAGAGCAATTAGTGAATCAGAGCGATATGGTCATGGTTTCGGTGTGTTGTTTATTGATCTCGACAACTTTAAACCAGTCAATGATCAGCTTGGTCATCAAGCGGGCGATCAATTATTAAAAATACTGTCGGCAAAACTTAAAATGTATAAACGTGCCTCGGACTTTGTCGCACGCTATGGTGGTGATGAATTCGTGGTTATCGCCCCTCACCTAACCGAAAAAAATCAGTTACGGAAACTTGCTCAGCATAAGTATGACTTGCTCAGTGATAATTACTGTCTCCAAGATGAAAGCGCAAATATCCGCGAAGTAAAGCTGGACTTAAGCATTGGCGCTGTGATTTATCCAACTGACGCAACATCAGCCGAAGAGTTAGTTGCTAAAGCAGATAAAGCCATGTACCACGCTAAGACAAATCAATTACCGTATGCGTTGTACTCAGATGCGGGACTCTCAACAAAGCAGGAATAGCGGGTACTATTCAACTCTATCGTGCAAGTATTGCCTATCAGACTTTCGCCTAACATGTTTGCGCCTTTCAACGAAAGGCAAAACATTACTTCGTTGTATTCGACGCTCTCCACCTTGCCTTTCTTCAAGCAACTCTTCTAGTTGAGACAGAGTAATTTGCCTTTTCATAGCAACCTCCACATCACATTACTTTCTTTTCTATAGTCGCTTTTACACTAAACCCCAATTTATCGGATAAGAAACATATGATCCACATCAATAAAAACCACATTTTAAACTTTTATTTTACAAAATAATCACAATTTAGTATAACTTAATTGAACAAAAAACAAACAAAAAGGATACAACATGAAACGCCACTATCTATCAGCGTGTTTAGTCGCGCTCCTCTCACATCAGGCAACTGCTGCTGGTCAACATGACTCAGTAGCTATGCCTGAATTTACTGCTGAACACATCAGTGCCTTACCTGTTTCAAGTGTAATGGCAGTAAACCCTGAACTGTTTCTTTTCAGCAATGCTTTACAGCAAGTTGATTGGCAGCAGGTGCTTGATAGCACGGCACCGCATTTAAGTGATAAGCTCGAAGTGATCTTGCACTATGCAGGATATGCCAGCATCAACCCTAAGTTATTGCTGGCACTAATGGAGCTTGAGTCAGGTGTGGTAAGCAATCCTGATAAACACTCTCTCTCAGCACCGTTTGGTAAACTTTCTCATGAACAAGGGTTTGATGCGCAAGTAAAAGATGTAGCGCTTAATCTAAGTGCGAGATACTACGCATTCCAAAAACTTAGTGATGAAGGCAAAGCCAAAAAGTTACCAGCGGTAAACGAAGCAACTGTCGCACTTGCTGATCTGACACACGCATCGGCAGATGCCCTATTCAATACATACGAAGCGTTATTTAACGGCGAGTCGTTGGCATTAAAAGCGGACAACAGCATCGCTTTTAGTGAGCAGGCATCAACACAAGCGGTATCAGCTGCTAGCTTTAGCATGAGCTTCCCATGGCCATCCGGTTACGCTTGGTATAGCGGTGGTGCACACTCAAATACCGGTTCTGGTTACCCTTACTCATCGCTTGATTTTAATAACGGCTCAGGTGGCTGGGGAAGTAATACACCTTGGGTTCAAGCAGCGCATGGCGGCACAGTGACTCGTTACTCAGCTTGTAATATTCGCGTGACTCACTCAAGCGGTTATTCAACTCAGTATTATCATATGGAAAGTTTGCAATATAACACTGGTGATGTCATTTCTGCAGGCGCTTGGCTTGGCCGTTATGCGGATGATAAAGCAACGGCATTGTGCCAAGGAGGCCAATCAACCGGTCCTCACGTTCACTTTTCGCTGCTGTACAACGGTGGGCATATTTCACTGCATAACTGGTACATCAGCGGCTATCGTATAGATGTGGGTAACTCCAACTATGACGATAACTGTAATCGCTTCTTCTTTGAGAAGAATGGGTATCGTACTTGTGCATGGCGTGCGTTATATAAGTAACGTGAACTTGCACAACCATGGTATTAGGCTCAACTTTTTAGTTTGAGCCTAATAAAAAACTTAAAATTTTTGTAAAACAAATGTATATTAAATTTAATCAGGAATAAAAAAGGATTTAATACTTCTATGTTTGCAAAGGAATATTCCAATAACTCGCTAGCATGGCAAGATCGAGCGTTTTTTATTCTGACTCATGCTCGAGCCAATACCAGCTCCACCAATTATACTGTGCTTATCAAAGTGCTAGAGACGCTAGGACATACAGTCAAAGTTGATACCCGACTACCAGAGCCTGCGTTGCGTGAACAAATCGCGTTATTTTTGGTGGATACAGAACACCGAGATTGCAATGAACTTATCAGTGCTGAAGTAAAGCTATTGGCGGCTAAACACAAAGTACTGCTCTTTAATGCCAATGAAGACAGCGTTAATGAAAAAACGGCGCTACTTGGCAATGTGAAAGGCATACTCTATCACAATGCTCCGCCAGAGACGTTATTTCAAGGATTAAGCAGTGTGCTCAAAGGCGAGCTTTGGTTTTGTCGCAGCGCCATCTCAGAGGCATTTAGCGAACTGATTGCCGCGATGCCACAAGCATTGCCTAACAGCGACATTATCTTAAGTAATGAAGAGTTAAATATGCTTACCGGCAGAGAAAAGTCTGTGATCAAGCTTATTGCTGCTGGTGCTAAAAACGAAGATATTGCAGATAGACTAAACATCAGTAGTCACACAGTTAAAACGCATATCTACAGCGCATTTAAAAAAACCAATTCACGCAACCGAGTTGAGCTTGCTAATTGGGCGCTACGCCATATACCAATAGTGAGTTTGAATTAAGAGCTGTGTAAAGACACACAATAAAACTGAGATGAAAGAGAAGTAAATTGATGGCTAGCATGGTACTAGCCATCAGCAGAAAATCGTAGGTCTTACCCTTACGCTACACCGTAGCTATCACGGTATGCTTTAACTGCATCCAAGTGCGCATCCATACCACCTTGTTGCTCAAGGTATGTGATCAGATCAGCCAATTTCACGATAGACACCACTTGAGTATTAAAGTCGCGCTCAACTTCCTGAATAGCAGAAAGCTCAGCTTTGCCTTTTTCTTGGCGATCTAATGCGATTAATACGCCAGCAAGATCAGCACCATTAGCAGCAATAATTTCCATCGACTCACGAATAGCAGTACCCGCGGTGATCACATCATCAACAAGCATAATACGACCTTCAAGCGCCGAACCTACTAAGTTACCGCCTTCACCGTGCTCTTTCTTTTCTTTACGATTAAAGCAGTAAGGCACATCTTTATTGTGATGATCGGCAAGTGCAACGGCTGTCGTTGTCGCAATAGGAATACCCTTGTACGCTGGGCCAAACAACACATCAAACTCAATGCCAGCATCTTCCAATGCCGAAGCATAGAAACGACCTAAACGGGCCAGATCACGACCTGTGTTAAACAAGCCTGCATTGAAAAAATAAGGGCTAGTACGACCAGACTTTAACGTAAACTCACCAAACTTAAGCACCTGCTTTTCTAAGGCAAATTCAATAAACTCTTTTTGATACGGTTTCATGTTTTTCCTACTGAGTGTTGATTACGCTAACGCTTGCTTTTGTAGATCAATGATTTCACGAATTGAGTGTTTCGCAAGACCAAGTAACTCATCTAGCTCGTCGAACGAGAACGGTTCGCCTTCAGCTGTCCCTTGTACTTCAATCAGTTTGCCAGTTTCAGTCATGATCACATTCATGTCTGTCTCAGCTTCTGAATCCTCAAGATACTCAAGATCGGTAATTGGCTGACCTTTATAAACCCCAACCGAGATTGCCGCGATCATAAACTTTAACGGGTTTACATTGATCATGCCTTTGGCACGCATGTGAGTTAGTGCATCTACCAATGCCACACAAGCACCGCTAATTGACGCCGTACGTGTACCACCGTCCGCTTGAATCACATCACAGTCGATAGTAATGGTATTCTCACCTAACGCTTTTAAATCAACTGCGGCACGTAATGCGCGCGCGATTAAGCGTTGAATCTCCATGGTGCGGCCACCTTGTTTGCCACGCGCCGCTTCACGGTTGTTGCGCGTATGTGTAGAGCGCGGAAGCATACCGTATTCTGCGGTGATCCAGCCCTTGCCTTGACCTTTCATAAAGCGTGGCACACCCGCTTCTACAGAAGCCGTACATAACACTTTTGTGTTACCAAACTCTACCATTACTGAGCCTTCAGCGTGCATTGTATAGTTACGAGTAAATGTAACCGGCCTGATCTGATTTGCAGTTCTTTCGCTTGGACGCATCCACGTTCCCCCATCATCAAAATTTGCCGTACATTATAAAGGGATCATAGAGACTATGCCACGCGATCCGACTAAAAATAAAATTCACTTTAGGGCTGTGCGGAAATTCGGCTATAATGCCCCGGTTAAACCAAGCTAATTTAGGGACTTTATATGATCCATAGTATGACCGCCTACGCCCGCAAAGAAGTGAAAGGTGACTGGGGCACTGGGGTTTGGGAAATTCGTTCAGTGAATCAACGCTACCTCGAAACCTTTATCCGCGCACCAGAACAATTTAGAGGCTTAGAGCCAGTAATACGTGAACGCCTGCGTAAACACTTACAACGCGGCAAAGTTGAAGTATTCCTAAAGTTCACCGCAAATCCTGCACACGTTGGCCAACTAACCGTCAACGAATCGCTCGCAAAGCAACTTGTTGAAAGCGCAAAGTGGCTACAATCACAAAGCGGCGGTGATATTAACCCTGTAGATATTCTACGCTGGCCAGGCGTAATGGAAGCCGAAGAAGTCGATTTAGACACCGTAAACAGCGAACTGTTAGGTGGCTTTGATGAACTTGTAGAAGACTTTAAAGCTGCACGAGCAAGTGAAGGCGAAAACCTAGAAACCATGCTCACCACTCGTCTTGAAGGTATTCTAGAGCAAGTTGCCATCGTTGAAGGCTACATGCCTGAAGTCACTAAGTGGCAACGTGAAAAACTTTCACAAAAATTAGAAGAACTAAAAACCGACATCGACGAAGGCCGCCTAGAGCAAGAGCTGATTTACCTTGCGCAAAAGCAAGATGTTGCAGAAGAACTCGACCGCCTCAAGTCACACGTCAAAGAAACCCACAAAATCCTCAAAAAAGGAGGCGCTTGTGGCCGTCGTTTAGACTTTATGATGCAAGAATTCAACCGCGAATCTAACACCCTAGCCTCAAAGTCAATCAACAGCGATATCACCAACGCCGCCGTTGAACTTAAAGTGTTAATTGAGCAAATGCGCGAACAGATCCAGAATATTGAATAACACACCGATATTCTATCAGCTTTGAAAAACCGCCTCTCGGCGGTTTTTTATTGGGTTCATTTTATGAAGTATATTAACCTTCATAATTTCGCTAAACTTCAACTGTTATTAGAACAAAAAAGCAACCGCATGATTAACCTTTTCTGTACACAAAAACTCATTGCAAAGCTCCCTGTCAATGAAGGAGTTATACCCGCTTGTTCCGATGCAAAGCTGACTGATTTAAGCACGCCAAACACTCACCCTTTGTCAGATTGGCATGCTAATTTGCTCACAATACAACGCAGAAACTGTGTGCTCCTGATGCATAATCAAACCCGCTTTCCGGTATTTATTATTGGTCTCACCAAACCAGATTTTGCAAAGTTAGATTTTCTATTTGCTGATAGCTTTATGAATACCTTGCTAAAAGTAGGTGCAACTAACCAGCAATTACAAAAAGCAGCTTCATTACTCGGCCCGCTAACAATCGCCAAAGCCAATAACCGTAGTGTGCAAGGGACGATGAATCAAATGAAAGGCGATATAGAACATCAACTTTGGTTCGACCAAATTAACATCATGGATTGTTCGCCTTATAGAACTGCCGCCTGGTTAGCTGAACGCCCTTGTATGGTTAAAGGACAAAAAGACTGTATTTGGCCCATTAAGGAAATGCTCGCTTTATTAAGCTAACGCTCCAATATCAACCTGCTAAGCCATTGCTAACTTAGCCGCGTGTTTCCACATAAACGTCGGCATGGTATTTCGCAACTGCCAAGTAATGTTCATGGGCTGCCTACCAGTGTGCGATACATAGTCAACTTCGCCAAAGTTAACAAATCCTATGGTTTTGCCAAATTCGTCTTTTGCTTGCTCTCTAACAAACAGAAAAAGTCGCTTACCCTTTGCTTTGTGAGTGACATAGTCTAGACCTCTACCATAATCAGGCCTTGCTGAGTTTTGGCTTTGCCAATGGAAAAGCTGTTCATTTATCGCGTAGTCGTGATACATAGTAGTGGGCGAAAACTGCTTTTCGTTTTTATTCAACGTAACGAATAGCAGCTCAATATTTTGCTCTCGAATGCTAAAAACACCTTCTCGAGAATTAGCCTGCTTTTCAAAAGTAGACACACCAAAGCCAACCAATATTTGCTCTCTGGCATAACGAGCCCCAGAATTTACATAATGCCCCAAGTGATAAATACCGTGTGGGCAGGGTTGGTGTGTGACTAAGTGTCGTGAATTAAGACTTTGCCCATACTGCCCCCTTGTCAAAAAGAGAAAGTCTTTTTCAATTAGAACGAACACCACCACACTTTTATGCGCGTAAAAATGTAAAAAACCACACTTTTATGCGCATAAAAGTGTGGTTTTAGTTATAGTATAGGTCGTTAACAATCTTAATTGGCAGGAAATAACAGTGCAGCGTAACTTACTTAACGCCTTAATGGCATGGAAAAACCAATCTGTACGCAAGCCATTATTAATCGATGGCGCAAGACAAACAGGTAAAACCTATCTGCTGCAAGAGTTGTTTGGTAACACCTTTGCCAACATCCTTCGTATCGACTTTCTTGAAAATCCCGCCTACAAAGAAGCGTTCGATGGCTCACTCTCACCTGACGAGCTAATAATGAACATTGAGCTTTTGACCAATCAGGTGTTCAACCCAGAAACCGATCTGCTGATATTAGATGAAATTGGCGAATGTGAGCGTGCCGTTACCTCACTTAAGTACTTTGCCGAGAAAGCCCCCTCCTATTTTGTCGCTGCCAGCGGTTCAAATATTGGTTTGCTCAACACCTTCCCTGTGGGCAAGGTAGAACAATACAATTTACGACCACTGACCTTCCAAGAATTTATTTATGCATCAAACGAGCAAGCGCTGATCAAAGCGTTTGACAGTCAAGCAAGCACACCTGCGGTGCACACTAAATTGATGGATAAACTAACAGATTACTTTTTTACCGGTGGTATGCCGGAAGCCGTTTCTGCTTGGTATCAGTATAAGGATTCAAGCATTCTAGAGCGTGTTGAAAAAGTCACAAAAATTCATGCCGATTTAGTTGAAGGTTATCGCCGCGATTTTGGTAAGTACGCAGGCAAGGTCGATGCTACACTGATTGAATCTGTGTTTAATAGCATTCCAGCGCAGCTATCACTTGTCAGCGATGAGTCCGTTAAACGCTTTAAATTTAAACATGTGCATGAGCGTAAATCTCGTTATAGCGATTTTGAAACCGCGATCCATTGGCTTCATTGCTGCCGTTTAGCTTTGCCAAACTACCCTGTTGAAGGATTGCCAAAATCGCCACTAGCGGCCTATAAAAAAGAAAATATGGTTAAATTGTTTCTATTTGATGTGGGGCTGCTTAATCATATGCTAGGCAGCAGTTATAAAGAGATTAAGCAACAAAGCTATGAATACAAAGGTTACGTGGCTGAAAACTTCGTGCAGCAAGAGCTCACAGCCATCGGCGTTGACCCAAGTTACTCATGGAATGACGCCCGCGCCGAAATCGAATTTATTTTGGCAACCGATGAAGGCGATATCATCCCTGTTGAAGTCAAAAGTGGTAACCGTACAAGGGCAAAATCGTTGGCATCTTATGTTGAAAAATGTGCACCAAGTAAAACTTTTAAGTTAACTGGTACACAAGGCTCATCAGCGTTAGAACAAACCAAAATCGTAATGCCTTTGTATTTCACGCAGTA
Source organism: Pseudoalteromonas sp. OANN1 (assembly GCF_024124685.1). NCBI lineage: Bacteria > Pseudomonadati > Pseudomonadota > Gammaproteobacteria > Alteromonadales > Pseudoalteromonadaceae > Pseudoalteromonas > Pseudoalteromonas sp. OANN1. The sequence goes on along the minus strand of NZ_JAMXSE010000003.1, from coordinate 190,494 downwards.
TTTACCTCAGAGATGGTAAAAGCGCGTTGCTTAGCCCCCGAGGTCTACATAAAGTTACTTCAAAGGTAACAATCTGTAGACCTTGATACCTGATATTCGACACTCAGTCTTACCTCAATTGGATACCATAGTATCCATATTGAGCTTATTTCTATTGAAATGGACACCATAATGTCCACTTCAGGTTAGGTGAGTTTCTGCTGACTTATCACTATCACGTAGAACCAGCAAAAAATGGCCAAATTATGTTGACAGAAATCGTGCTCGATAAAGCCCTTCAAAACCTCTATTTTTAAGTCCTAACAGCAGCATAAAAACGGCACTGTTTTTCCGTAGTCATAGCCAAGAAGCACCACTAAGATTTAGTAAAAGCCATAGACAAGTGGTGGGCAGCTTGGTGAGAAAACAGGCATTTTTGAACGGTTTATTTTCGGTAAGCTTTTGAATTTTTTTAATGTTTAGATTACCACTCAATGAGCAAATTCAAAAAAATATATTGAATAAAGCTCACTAACCTCAACAAAAACGCCACCCGAGGGTGGCATTTGTCTTTTACTCTTCTTTATTTTCGAGTGCTTCTTCTCGGCGTAGATAAGCACCGACTTCATCACTACTTGCACGCAGTTGGTGGTTTTGATCCACCGCTCTTGTTTGCTGATTGAGTTGGTACACTTGTGAGGCGTTACCTAAATCACGCTCGCTGGTAATTGCGGCGATGGATTCTCGGTCTTTTAAGAAGCTAATCACATCTTTACGGATGTCGCTTAGCTGTGCATCGTCTTTATGCATTTCTAAAATATGTCTTGGGTGCTCTAGGTTTTTCATGCCCGTGGCAGCGAAGGTCGTTGATACAATTCTCGACACCACTACCCAAGGGGTAATACTGCTGCGTACTAGCGTATTTTCAGAGCGTGTGGAATCGTGAATGCCAGTACCTGTTGATATTTTAGACTCAGTAAATGTCCCTTCACACTTAAAATAAACCAGCAGAGATTCAAACTGCATTTCGGCGTAGAATACGTGTGCAGCATTGTTTAGCATTGACGCAAACGATTTAATCAATAAGCCACTTAGCAGTAAATGTACGGCTACCATCACAACAGCGCTGAATGACGCGATGTTCTCTTCGCTGAAAGCACTAGAAAAATTACTGATATTGGCGCTCGTTATATAGTGGTAAATATCTACTACGGCATAAGCAAAAAAGACGCTTAATCCAAGGGTCACTAGCAGCAGTAAGTTACCACCTAGCAAAGATAAAAACCTAAAGCGTTCGAATGATTTACCTAAATCTAGGGGTAGGACTTTAGGTTGTACTTCTTGGATCATTTCACCTTTAAAGCCACCTTTACCATCAACTTGTTCTTGCAAGCTGGGATCTAGCTCACGATAAACCCGGTTTGGTACTTCTTTATAACGGCGATTAGCCATCACCAAGTTGTCGAGGTTAATAAATATCTCGTTTGGATGTACTGACTCTTGCCAGTTTTCTCTTAACTCAGATACTTCAACCACTGGATTTACTTTGTCTAAACGCGCTTTAAGCATAACAGCAATAATGGCGCTACAGCCAAGTGCAAGCACGATAACGCCCGTGAGATAAGCCCAAGTGTGAAGACTAGGTAACGGCGCAAAAAAGAGCTCAATATCGGCTTTACTTAACTTTCCTTCATCCATGATGTAAGACAAAGTTAAACCAATCAGGATTGGTAGCACAAAAGAGAGCGAAATCACTTTAGTGAGGGTCGCACTCCCCAAAGATTCAATGGCATGTTCCGCTTTGCGTGAAATCGGTTTAGCCGCGCTATACCAACATGACAAAATATATATCATCAGTAAGGTGCTATAGATTGGGAAAGTCAGCTCCCCAGCATCACCGGCAAAGCCAGAAAGCGATACAAACGCCACCACACCATAAAGCACAAGTGCAGTTAATGTACTCACCCATGCACCAAATAAGCGTTGGCTCATATTTCTGATCGGGTAAGGGAGAAAGAGTAATTTAGGTGCAATGCTGTGAAGTAAACGCGATAAGAACCCTTTCGGTTCTACAAACGTGCTGTTCTTTCGGCCAATCAACATTTCTTCTAGCGTTTTCGCCGCATAAGCCACATCAGTCTTTTCTTGCTGGGCGGTTGAAGTTTCTGATTTACTGAAGTTATAAGCTAAAGAGGTGGGATGGTTACGACCCACAAAAAAACGCAGCGTTGCATATATTCCTTTTGCAAGAGAAGTGATCCCAAGACCTAAAATCAACATGCCAAATAGCATGATGATCCAACCCATACCCGCATCGCTCTTAACTGAGCTGGCGGCAATCACCAGTAATGCAATTCCAGCAATAGTTTGTATTGCACCACGAATAGCAGTGATTTTACCTTCCGTTTTAAATGGGTTTTTAAGCCCTAAATCAATAGAGCCATAATCAAAAGCCACTAGCAGCCTCCTTGTATAAACAGTCCAATGTCGGTGGCTAGGAGGTCGTCTAGTTTACGCAGCGTCCAGCCACACCTTTCAATTTCTGCAATACTCTGCACAATAACTTGTTAAGTTGCAACGAGTTTCGTTTGAATTCAAAGAAGTTCCCACTTACTATTATCAAATCGTCTAACTTCGTTACAATTAGGCGAAATAGACAGAAGATAAAGCCACTCGTTTTCTACCAATTGTTTTACAACTGGGTGTGCTGTCATGATTCGCTCTAGTGCTTCGGTTGGTGCTTGTACGATCACACTTAGACGTTGTGGGGTATGCATCCATTCGTCACCATTGTGAACGGACTGCATTGGCAGACCAATTCGCAAATCTCCACCATTGCCTTCAAACACTCCAATTCTGCCCCCCACTACATTGTGCAATACCTTGTTACCACTACCGTATTTGTGAGTATCGGTTACCGAAGCGTTATATTGCATATTGATCCAGTTAGTGACGAGCATAGGGGCGGTTAAAATAGCAGTTAACTGGCTAAAGTCTTGATCTTGCTCGGCGCTGTATTCGTGCAAAAAGACTCGACCTTGCAGGTCAATCCCCTGCGTAACTTGTCTCGGCGCAACCACAAATGCCGCATTGTTGGCAAGGCCCCATTCCGGCCTAACTTGAGACCAATCTTTAGTACGGGCTATAAATCGCTGCTCTAATTGCTGTTCGGATAACGCTTTACCAGTTATCGCAAGCGTATGGGCGCGCTCTACTCGAGCCAGATGCGCTGCTTGCTTTAACCAGCGGGTTATCTCTATATCTACATCACCATAGAGGATTATTGTTTCAGTGGTGGTATTATGTAGCGCTGCAACAAACCGTGTTTGCGATGGAATAGTGGTGCCCTGCGCAATTAATTCTGCGCGTACAGCTTGGTCATTAAGAAGTTGCGCGAGTACTTTAACATTTACTTCCCCCGACTGGCCGCCACATGCACCACATTGCAGCCCGGCTTCATGTAAATTATTGGTGGTATGCGCTCCGTGGCCAACCAATAGGACTGTATCAGCAAATTCAGTCAGTCCCATTCCTTTTAATATGCCAGCTGCGAGTTTAGCTTGCTCCAAAACAGTAACTTCTTGCTCGCCTTGTTTTAACTGCCACTTCCTTGAATCAATATGGCTATCGACGGGGTGCTGAGTTTTTTGCAATGAAAACACTTTGCTAAATAGCTGATAAAAGTAACTCATCCCCATCGACTCCACCATCGAAAATGAAGCCGCAGCAGAATGAGACCAGCTATGCCAACGACCAGCTTGCTGCCGTTTTGTGGCAAGGTGCTGGGGTGCGGGCGTTTGTATTGCGGTGATTGGTGCTTTTAATAATCCGGGTAACTGTGGCCGACTAAAACGGCAGTTAGTCGCATGATAATCAATCGGTAGGCCAAAAAATCCAGCATAACCTATGGTTTGAATGCCTGCGTTTTGAGTTTCTAACGCACGGCGGATCACCTCTGAGCGCACATCAATACAAAAAGCCGCTTGTAAGGTCGGTGTGGCTTGCTCACGAGCCCCCTCAGATTTTACCTGTTGAGTCTTTAGCTGCCCCACTAAAGTGGCTTGATAACTGAGCTCGAGTGCCCGCTGAAATACCAGGCGCGGCAACAATGCTTTTTTATGTTCAAGCACAATCTCAGCAAGTTGCTGCTTTTGCTTGTTCCAATGGTATTGAATACGGGTAAAGGTCGTTGGATGGCGCTCACTCACATAACGCCAAATCACCAGCTCCCACGCCATTCGAATGGCCAATAACGCACGCATATCGGAAGCCGGATGCTGAGCAAGATCGGCTTGCCAGCGTTCATAAGCCGCCCAAGATGCCCAACCATTAATATCTGATAGGAGCATGTGCGCATAATCACTCAGCTCATTAAAACCAATCCCTAAGGTGTCAACAGCAAGTGCAATTAAAGACTCAGGAGACGTTGGCAAAGCCTTAAAGTAATCCACTAAGCCCGATTCCCCCATGACGATGCTTATTCCCAAATCTCGTGATACAGTTTCATGCCAATGACGATACAAACAGAGTCTCTCTTCACCTTGGGTTTGTTTGAGAATAGGCTGCACCTGCTGATAATGCGCGGCGCAAAATTGGCTAATTTGGTGGCAGATCTCCTCCTGCCAAGGCATCTTATGCTCAGAGCGATAACGGTCAAGCAAGTCCGCTAATGTATGCCAATGTGGCAACTCGCCACAGTGACTTTTTTTGAGCCAATTAAGTAGCGTATTGGTGCTGCGATCCACCCCGTAATGTGCCGCAGATTGCTGCAACGCTTGCTCTGAAATCGCCTCTTGCTGCCATTTTTCTAGATAAAATGCCACGGGCATCAGCATTCTAACCTGTGCCAACGCACTCATTTTATTGACCACAGCATCAAAAGGCAGATCGCGCATTCCCCAAAATGGATTCACTGCGATCAATTGATCGAGCGGCCAAGTTGGCGCAATACGTGTTTCAGCGCTCAGTAATTGTTGCTGTTGCGGCTTGGATAGCTGAGTCTGTTTGTTATTTTGTATGTCTATCATTACTTCTGCTCCTCGTGCCCTGCAGCATAGCGATGAATGGCTAGGTGTTTCTGCTTTTTAATACTTGGTAAATGGACGGGCCAAAGTAGTATGGTCAATCGCGTCATCCACTCGTCTAAATACAGCCCGGCATACAACACCCGAGAGAGTTTTTGCACCGTTACCAAATGTGCGCGGTAATAGAGCAGATAATTTACTACGATAAGTACCACTACTAAGCTAAGCAACCAAATATCAGCACCATCGAGTGCTTGCGCTCTAAGATAATTTGGTAGCGCGACCACCAAGTGCAATAGCCACTTTTGCGCACTATAGGCTGCCAATAACACAACGGCTGCGGTGATAATTCTAAAATAGCTACTAGGGGCTTGCGCCTCAAAACGCAGCGCTAGCCACACCGTTAATGCGCCAACCATTAATCCCCAAATACTGATAGGACCTTGATATTCAATGACAACTGCAGCTGCTGTTGTGAGGCCAGTTGCCACGAAAAGTGCAATGAGCCATTGCCACAACGGCGGTTCAAGCTGGTCACTCAAGCGACGAGTCAAATCTTCATGGATCCACTGGCTTGAGTTTAAAAATGCGTGGGCCTTGTAGGCTGAATGCGCTAATAAGTGCAGCAGCGCTAATTCATAAAGTCCCAAAGCACACTCCACTAGCATCAGCCCCATTTGTGCACAGGTTGACCAAGCCAAACGCACTTTTAAACTGATCCGCGTTGTCATGATAAGTGCGGCCAATAATGTCGTTATTCCTGCCACGATTAAGATCAGCCATTTCGCAGCTTCTACACGTAAAATCAAAGGACCAAACATCATCACCAAAAAACCGCCCAAATTAATGATCCCTGCATGCAGCAAAGCACTCACCGGTGTGGGCGATTCAACCACTTGCATCAACCAGCCATGCACTGGCAGTTGCGCGCACTTTATCAGTGCCACAATTGCAAGTAAGCCAGCTGCAGATTGCTCTAGAACAGTCAGTGTCGTTGCGTGAGTTAAGTAATAGTCGGTGATGTCATTAAGCTGGAGCATGCCAGTGCTGAGGTAGATACAAATAAAAGCCCCAAGCAATGCACTTTCTGCCAAGCGCGCCAAAATAAACTTTTTGTGTGCGGCCAATGCCGCTCTCGGGCGGTTAGGATAAAACAGCAGTAGACGATGGAGACTCAAACTAATGCCGACCCAAGCCAACCAAAATAGGATTAGGTGATTACTAAGCACCACAATAGTCACGCTCAGTAATGTGGTAAGTAGATAGCGAAAATAGCGGCCCCGGTGTTTTTCACCATGTAAATAGTGAATGGAGTAACGCAGTAAAATAAAGCTCATAAAGCCAATTAATGACACCACGCTAAGCCGTAAAAAGTTTATTTCAAACAGGCCACTAGCAATATCACCTTGCGTTGCCCAACTCCCCCAGCCAAGAGCGATACAAATTGCCACACCGATGGCAAAACCGTTCGCGATACGAAATAACCCAGCGTTACTACGAGACGCTTTGCTCATGAAAGACGCCGCAATCAAAAAGTGTAATAGCAACAGCACCACTAAGATATTAATCATCGCTTTCTATGGTTCTCACCTAAGTATTGAATTAGGTCATTATTCCAACCTTTTTAATTTAATAAAAATAGATATAATTTAACTATTCGTTCTATTTTACTTATATATAGATGAGCCGACTTAATTATCACCACCTTTACTACTTTTGGCAGGTTGCCAAGCTCGGAAACCTGACTCAAGCAGCTAAAGAATTGCATGTTTCGCAATCTGCGCTTTCTGCGCAAATCAAACAGTTGGAACATAATGTCGGAGTATCGCTATTTGAGCGTGTAGGCCGTAGCCTAATGCTTACCGATCAGGGTAAAAAGGTATTAAGCTATGCCGATGATATTTTTACCACAGGGCAAGAGCTCGAAGCCTTGCTAAGCAAAGGCGTACAGTCAACTACCCACGTAACTATTGGGGTGTTGACCACATTGTCACGTAACTTTGTAGAAGCTTTTATTAGCCCTTTGATGCGACGCAGCGATGTACAATTTAAGTTAAAGTCAGGCAGTATTTCAGAGCTACTCAACGGCTTAACTAATTATGAGCTGGACTTAGTGCTTACCAACCGAACAATAAATCTAGATACGTCAGATCCCTATTGGCAGTGCCAACTAGTAGCCAAGCAACCGCTGGCGATCATTGGTCCGCCTGCGCTCAAGCCAAGCACGCCATTTCCACAAGGCTTTGAAAAAACACGCTGGATCTTGCCACCTGCCAACTCAGATTTACGCACCGCATTTAATGCACTGTGCGCTCAGTATCAGTATTTCCCCAACATTTTGGCAGAGGTCGACGATATGGCGATGATGCGACTACTGGCACGAGACAGTGGCGCGGTGGCTGTTTTACCAGCCGTAGTAGTAAAAGACGAAATAGCCCAAGGGGTGCTACAGCAATATCAGGAACTACCTAATATTTATGAGTATTTTTATGCGATTTCAACACAGAAAAAGGTTGTTCCTGAAGCGATTAAAATACTACTGCAAGAAGCGCGTGATAAGCCCGCACATTTTTAAGCGCGCTGATTTTCATTCACCTGAAAGTATTAGAAAATCACGATTTATTTCTGTTTTTTAACTTAACCCATATTAACGTAAGAAAATTGGCCTAAGCACTTGACCAATTGATGTTTATTTAGCAAGCTGAAACTATAGGATAAAAATTCGACGAGGCAGTTATCGTGTTCAAGCTTGCGCACAATGGCAATATCTTAATGGATGTGAAGTCTGCTTCACCGCCCAGTGCTGCGTTTGTGATTGAAGCCCTTGAAAAGTCACAATTTGCCGATTGCGAAATCGATCACGACTCGATTAATGCCTTTTTCCAAAGCGACTTCCCCGAGAGCCAAATCGTTGTTGCTAAACAACATGATGCTGAATTTGAAGTCACCTTAAGTGACGATAAAATGCAGGCCTTTGGGCAACTTAAAACGGCTCGTGGTGGTAAAGCGATATCATTAGAAGAAGCGAAAAAAGCCATTGTCAAAGCTGGCGTCAGTCGTGGCTATAAGCAAGCTTACCTAGAAAATATCCTGCGCAAACAATTTGAACTTCCACCAGGTGAAGAGGCATCTGGGCTAATCGCCCAAGGCCGACCCCCACAAGACGGCCAGTCAGCAAAATTACTGCCGCACGTACAAACTTTAAAAGAAAGGCTCAAGCAGCCTAGAATGCGTGAAGATGGCACCGTTGATATGCGTGACTTTGGTAAGCTTGCAAGCGTTGCACCGGGAGATTTACTGGTCACTCAAAAGCCCGCAACGCCAGGTAAAGAAGGCTTTACGGTTAGCGGTGAAAGTATTGAAGCAAAGCCCGGCGAATCGTTCCAGCTTATGGCGGGTGAAGGCACCGAGATCAACCCCAACAACCCACTAGAGCTTATCGCAACTATCGCAGGTTGCCCCTCAGATATCGCCAATGGAATGCGCGTAGATGACGTATTTACGATTGCCGATGTCACAGTAAAAAGTGGTCATGTCGACTTTAATGGCAGCGTCATAGTCACTCATAATATAGAACCTGGTATGCGCGTTACCGCACAAGGTGATATCACAGTGCTCGGCACGGTGGAATCTGGAGAACTTATTGCAGGTGGTCATATTGAAGTGCGAGGTGGCGTGATTGGCCACGTCGACCATCAAAATAATGAGCAAGGCTTAACCTGCAAGCTTATCGCCAAAGGCAATATTGAGATTGCCCATGGACAATATACTTACCTTGAAGGCGATAACATTATTATCAATAAGCAAAGTAACCACTGCGATATTAAAGCACAAAAGCTGATACAAGTTGGCACTGGCGATCATCCAAGCGGCAAGTTAATAGGTGGTTCAATCATAGATGCGCAAATGGTGGTTGCAGGAGAGATTGGCAGTGAATCTGGCGCTAAGATGATGATTTATCTTGCACGCAAAGGTCTTAAAATCACCCAAGAAACCGACACCCTGTTCAAAGAAGTCGCCGCCACCAATGATGCCCTAGATCAACTACAGCAAGCGATTGAAAAAGCAGAGTTAGTAAAAGACGCCGCTAAAAAGCAACAACTCAAAACTAAAATTGGTGCGACACAGATGCACTACTGTCAACAAGCCGAGCACCTTGAGCAAAAGCTCAGCCAGCTTGATCACGACTTACACGATCTACTCGAGAACACGAAACTTGCAGCAAACAAAGCGCTTCATTCAGGGGTTGAAATCCATATTTTTGACCGCGTGTATAAAACAACCCGCAGTTATCCCCCTTGCTCAGCAACACTGCAAGAAAACCAAGTTAAAATAGACTTTAAAACCGCAGGTTCCTAGCCTGCACTTTGCTCTAGCGCTGACATTTAGAGCAATACACTGTGCTGCGTTGCCCTAGACGTATTTCTTTTAATGGCGTTTCGCAGCTTACACAAGGCTCACCTTTGCGACCATACACCAGCAATTCTTGGGCAAAATAACCCGGTTTACCATCACTTTGAGCAAAGTCTTTGAGTGTCGTTCCCCCTTGTTTGATAGCTGCACTTAAGGTTTCCTTGATGATCGGTGTCAGTAATTGGTAGCGTTTAAGTGAAATTTTACCAGCTTCTTTTTTGGGGTGGATCCCCGCTTTAAACAAAGATTCGTTGGCATAAATATTACCCACACCAACCACCACATGATTATCCATAACAAATTGTTTAATCGGCTGCTTTTTGCCTCTGCTTTTTTCAAATAAGTACTCTGCAGTAAAAAGCTCGGTCAACGGCTCAGGACCCAGCTTTTCAAAAACGCTATGATCTTCGCCCGCACCTTGCCATAAAAAAGCGCCAAAGCGACGTGGGTCGTTCAATCTGAGCGACTTACCTGAGGCCAGAATGATCTCCACATGATCATGCTTTTTTAGCGGCTCTTTGCTATCAACAACACGCAAGTTTCCTGACATCCCCAAATGCAAAATCGCAGTGCCATGCTTGGATTCGATAAGCAAATATTTTGCCCGTCGCTTAACCGCAAGCACCTTCTCACCTTCAAGCAATTGTACTTCTTCTGGTACAGGCCATCTCAGCTTACCATTGTGTACTTTTACGCTTTGGATAATATGTTGCTCTAAATACGGTTGAATACCTAAACGGCTCACTTCGACTTCTGGTAACTCAGGCATAATTCACTCTATTACTGTGTGGTTTGTGGTATTACAATTCTATCGGTAGAAATAATGCTTTGGCTTGCACGCTATCAAGCTCAAACCAGCGCTGTTGCTGTTTATCAAATAATACAAAGCCATTATCGCTTCGATACAGTTGGTAGCTAAGCGGAAGCTCTTGAGTTGCCAGCCAAAACTGCGCAGCGCTCAGCGCTGGCTCCAATTGCCTTGGCGCCTCAACAACCAATAGCTGTAAACTTTGCCACTTGGCGACAAGCGCACGTAAGGCATCTTCGCTAAAGGTCTGGTTTGAACCTTGCGGTAACTCTATACGCCAGCTTGTACCAATGCGTTCAATTTTATAGCCAGGAAATGCCACAGTTAAGACAAAGCTTTGCTCTGGTAGCACAGCTTGTACCTTTGCTTTATCGTCACTGGGGTTCAATTTATAGTGGAGGCCGTTGAGAAAAAAGATCATCAGTAACATGGAAAAGATCACCACGTTATTCCACGCCTTACGGCTCATTTGAATCATACCCACCTCCTAAGCGTTTGAACGGTTAGTGTATAATACTAATTTGCATTTATACATGCTCAATTAGTCCTTGCTCGCCGAGGCTATTTCGCCTAATTCAATAATCTGTCATAGCCGCACCCTATCTACACCAAATTGCGCATTTACACTATTTAAATGACAAGTTATTTTGCTAGAATGTGGGCAAAATTTTAAGGAGTTCCGTCAATGGCAATGTATGTAGTGGGTCATAAGATCCCTGATTCAGATTCAATCTGCGGTGCAATCGCACTTGCTTATTTAAAAAACCAAATTGGTGAAGAAGCAATCCCAACGCGTTTGGGTGAAGTCTCACCGGAGACTCAGTTTATTCTTGACCGTTTTGGTTTTGAAGCACCAGAGCTTAAGATGAGCTATGCTGGCGAAAATGTGTATATCGTTGACCACACTGAAAAAACGCAAGCACCAGACGACATCGATAAAGCAACTGTAGTTGGCGTAGTTGATCACCATAAACTAGGCGACCTTACAACTTCAACACCACTTGAGTGTTGGATCCGCCCTGTTGGCTGTAGTAACACGATTATTAAAATGATGTACGACTTCTACGATGTAGAAATCCCAGCAAACATTGCTGGTATCATGATGTGTGCAATCCTAAGCGACACAGTCATCTTCAAATCACCAACTTGCACCACTGCGGATATCAAATGTGTTGAAGCACTTGCAAAAATCGCGGGTGTTGATGATGCTAAAGAGCTTGGCATGGAAATGTTCAAGGTGAAATCAGCAGTTGAAGACACACCAATTCGTGACCTAGTCATGCGTGATTTCAAAGACTTTAACATGAATGGCAACCTTGTTGGTATTGGCCAGCTTGAAGTGGTTGATCTTGCTGTATTTGATAAGATCAAAGATGAGCTACATGCCGACATCGCAAAATTAAAAGAAGAAGGTAATCGCCACAGTGTGATGCTGCTACTTACTGATATCATGAAAGAAGGATCACAAATGCTGATCGCTTCAGATGATGAAGCGATCATCGCAAAAGCATACAACGTTGAGCCTGAAGCAAGCAAAGTATGGTTGGACGGCGTACTGAGCCGTAAAAAGCAAGTTGTACCACCATTGCAAGACGCATTCGCTGGTTAATACTGCTCGCCGAGACGAAAGTCTCGGCTGTTTTTATGCTGCACCTCACTCCGGGTATATTCGCCTCCTTTGTCAAATACTTGAATGCCGCGCGCCATTCACATCACCTTATTCAAATCAACTTGCCCGTGAGCGACTGTATCGCACAAGTCGGTGACAAGACGCTATTTGGCCCGAGCGTAATTGCAGGCGGCGTAGAGCATAGCTTAAAAATGACCTCAGGATGGGTAATATTAGTCGAGCCAAAAAGCTTGTATGGTAAGCAACTACAGGGCAATAACTGCGCAGCAATCAAGATAAATACTGCACCAAAGAGCAATGCCAAGCTTGCCGAGTTAATACGCACAGTAGGACTTACCGAGCTACCGACAACAGATTTAGATCCACGAATTGACCGTGTATTGGCACAATTAGATGCGTGCTTTAACGCACAAACTTGCCTTAAACCCAGTCACTTCAGCGCCAATACGATTGCCGAGTCACTTTATCTCTCGCCAAGTCGCTTTTTACACCTGTTTACCGAGCAAGTGGGGATAGCATGGCGACCTTATGTGCTGTGGCGCAGGCTGATCTGCTCGGTTGTCGCCATACAACAAGGCAACAACCTTACACAAGCAGCCATGCTTGCGGGGTTTGCAGATAGCGCTCATTTAAGCCGTACATTTAAACGGCAGTTTGGCATTACACCGACTGAGGCATTAAAAACACAAACTTAGCCAGTTTATTCAAGCTTAGTTACCTAAGTTGCATCACACTGCTACCAAAATAGGAGCATAACCATGAAGCAATTTTTAGTAACTACCCCTTTAGTTGATTATCAACATTCAGCGATCCAAAGTTTAATAGAAGCAAAAGGTTGGCAGCAACTTGATACCATCACGGCAGCGGAGCAAATCTATAACTTCGTCAAAGACGACATCGAATTTGGTTATAGTGAAACAGATACACTAACTGCAAGCCAAGTACTTAAGCAAGGTTATGGCCAGTGTAATACCAAAGGAACGTTACTGGTTGCACTGCTAAGAGCTTGTGGTATTCCAACACGAGTTCATGGATTTGAGATAGCCAACAGTCTTAAACAAGGGTTAATTCCTACCCTACTGACGTGGTTTGCTCCAAAAAGTATTATCCATAGTTGGGTTGAGGTTTATTTAGAGGAGCGCTGGGTAGAGCTTGAAGGTTACATAATAGATGACGGCTACCTTAAACAGGTTCAGCAACAGTTCTCAATGGCAAAAAACTTTACAGGATTTGGTATTTCCACTCCCTGTTTGCAGCAACCCGATAATCGTTTTTCGTTAAATGGTGCATATATTCAAAAGCAAAGTATTACACGCGATCTAGGGTTTTATACAAGTCCAGATGCGCTTTATCAGCAACACAAAAATCTAACTGGCATCAAGCAATGGCTCTATGCACACTGCTTTAGACATTGGATAAACCAAAGGGTAAGGCGCGTCAGAGCCGGACGCTTCAACTAACTTGAGCCTGCAATAGCAACTTGGCTGCGATTGTGGTTGGTGTATTCAACACCACCTTTACTGCGCGGGGATCACGCAGTTGCGGCCTGCAGCTTTGGCTTGATACACCGCGTGATCAACGGCTTTTAGCGAGTGACCAAAAGGCAAATTAGTATTGACTTCAGCAACCCCAAAGCTTGATGTAATGGAGATCTTCCCTGATGGCGTAGAGATAACCGATTGTTCTATTTCTTGTCGCAGGCGCTCGGCGATCACCATCGCTGAATTTACCGGCGTGTTAGGTAACAGCACAATAAACTCTTCTCCCCCTAAGCGACACATACAATCTTCTAACCTCAAGGTATTTACGCAGATCTCAGCAAAGCTTTTTAACACTAAATCACCGGTTTCATGGCCATGGTTATCGTTGATTTTTTTAAAGTGATCTATGTCTAGCATCATCATACTAAATGGATGATCAAAGCGTGCATGACGACTGATCTCACGTTTTGCGTTATCCATTAAAAAACGTCGATTACTCAATCCAGTGAGTGGATCTTTAAACGCCATGTCAGTGAGTTGCAGCTGTAACTGCCATAACTCTTTAACCAGTAATCGGCGACTGCAGCAGTCCGCAATCATCTCCGCAAACGCGATTTCATCTTTGTGCCACGTACGTACGCCATTATTCCCCTCACAGCACACCACTCCGTGAGGAATACCATTTTTAAAGATCACCGTATCTAACATGGTTACTATGTGGTTTGGGGTTAAATAACACTCTTGAAATTCAGACGTTCTGGGATCGGCAGCAGCGTCATTCGCATCGATCGATTGACCACTGTTGATTGCTGAAAAATAAGCGGGAAAGTTTTCATACGTTAAGGCCGGCAATTGCACAGGTAACTCGTCACCCTGCCAATCTGTGTTAGCAACATTGATAAGCTCAGAAGGTTTGTCGAGATCGTCAAACAACCAAACGGAAACCCGAGTGACGTCTAAGGTAAGCTTACCTTCATCAAGTAAATCAATCAGGAAGCTTTGAAATGTTCCCGATACGTCAAGCTCCTGCGAACTGAGCCGCCGAAGCCTCTGAGTGACATTGCTAAAGTTCTTCAACATAATACGAAGATTTTATTCTTTTCTGCTAGCATAACGCGCCATAATTTTTAAGCATAGTCTTAAATACTAGAATTAACCTATGTTTTGGAATATTTTCACACGATTATGTAAGAAATAAGAATATAAGTAGAGCAATCCGTAAAGGAGGTAATGCTAAAAGGTAATAAGCCTGAGTTTATTAAAGTGGCACGAGGCCACTTTATTCGTTGGATTATTTAATATATTTTGCGAGGTATTTTTTAAATACCGGATCTGACATTGCCAATTGTCGTTGCTCATCCATGATTTCTTTAAGCAAAGACTCCGATGTCAGAGGATTGGCTAAAACTACTCGGAATACCACCGTAGGTTGGCGGTCATATTGCTCTGGTGTTAAGCGTGTTCGAGAAACAAAAGAGCGGCCCGCTTCACGCTGACGCTTTTGCATGCTTGCAGTAAAACGGTTCAGTGCGGCATAAATCTCTATCTTTTCTTGTTCATCCGCTTGTGCGATTGCCGCTTTTATTTGCTCAGGCACATAGCGGTAAGTCAGCAAACATAGCTCAGGTTCAGAGATCAGCTCAAAATCAGGGGTTTGTTTAATTAGTTCAGCAAAATACCGTGCCTTTTCAATCCCTTTATCAATGAGCATCTCATAGCCTTGACGACCAATGACACGCAGACATGCGTGCACTAACATCGCCATACCAGGACGACTCCCCTCTAAAGTATGACTCCCCAGATCTTTTGAGCCTTTCCGTAAGATGTATTCGGCGTGATGTTCGATTGCATCAGATGCTGCAGGGTCTTTAAATAGCACCATACCCGCCCCCATAGGCACATACATTTGCTTGTGCGCATCTATGGTTATTGAATCTGCTCGCTCCACCCCTTTAAGAAGGTGGCGATTGTTATTCGATAGTAGTGTTGCTCCACCCCAAGCGGCGTCAACATGAAAGTGACAATTGAGCTCTTCGGCTAAATCAGCCATCTCTTCTAACGGGTCAATATTACCCGTTTCGGTCGTCCCAGCAACACCAACTAAAGCCAGTACTTTAATCCCTTGTGCTTCAAGTTCATGAGCTTTAGTTCGCATGGCATCAACATCTACCTTATTGTTGCCAGCTGTTTTGATTGATATAAAATTATCGCGGCCAATACCTAGCACATCTGCGGCCTTACCTAGTGAATAATGGCCTCTTTCAGAAACCAATACCGCTAAGCCTCGGTAGCCATAATGTAGCATCGCGGCCACAATACCCGATGCGCCAATGCCTTTAAATTCACCATCCGCTTTTAATAAGCGGTTTCTTGCTATCCAAAGCGCGGTTATATTGGCAATTGTGCCACCAGAACAAAAAGCACCAAGAGACGTTTTTGCGCTGTGCATCCACTTATCGTAGAAAGCATCATCGCTACCGTAAACCAAATGATGCATCATTCCCAACACTTGACGTTCAAGTGGAGTAAAGGCTTTTGACGTTTCAATTTTGACTAGGTTTTGATTGAGTCCCACCATCAGCTTCGACAGAGGCAACACGAAATGCGGTAAAGCTGAAGTCATATGGCCAATAAAGCTTGGGGCTGCGGTATGTACCGAGTGAGCAACTAATTGCTCCATGATATCTTGCGCATAGTCTGAGACAAACATCGGCACTTCGGGGATCACTGCCGACTGAAAGTCTTTTTCAACTTCGTGCAGTGGCTTTTCGATTGCCGCAATATTCTCATTTAAAAAGCCAGCCAAATTGCTCGAGATTTCTTGCTCGATTCTGCTTAAAGTTGAATCAGGCGCCTCAGGCACGGTAAATATACGCATTAAGCTTTCTTCAGACGCAACGGCGCAACGCTTTGGACCCATCAATACTACCTAAACATCAAACGGTGCAGTAGCCTACCTACCCATTTTAGAAATTGAGTAAATACAAATTGCACAAGAGATTGTGATACATGAAATGGCTAACTTTACTGTAAAGAAAGGGAGTTGTCTTCTATTGTCTAGTTAAAATTCATGAAACATTGACAATTTTATGAAAACCCAACGAAAGTTCAGTGAAAAATCCACCAGTATCTTGACGTTTCTATTTTACATTCTCGTCAAAAATAAGGTATAAAATGGGGACATAAACCCAGCAAAACGGTATATTGCCGATTTGCTCGCAACAATGCATTTTATTGATCATTGGAGAAAAAGTTTTTTGCTTTATTTCTTCTCAAGACGTCAATTTATGTTGTATTGTTTATATTATGTAACAAAGCAGCCACCACGCTTACGCCAGTTAGGCATTTTATCGTTGTTAGATAACGATATTGTGGATAAAGGATTATCATGAATACTCGGAGTATCGCTCAACCGCTCAAAGCTAAATCTAGGCAGCCTACAGCAAAAGCAACTCAGTTTTTAGGGCTCACAGGTTACACTTCCCGACTCCCAGTTGCTTGGCTCGTTTTAGCCTCTTTTATCTTTTTAGCTGCCCTATCGATTTATGTTATCGCCAACTATTATGATACGCGCCGCGATATCATGGCAAGGATCGACGCCCAGTTAATCAATGCAGCCACCAGCGCCAACGTCATTGTAGGTAAAAAATATCACGAGTCACCAGAACACATAACCCCTGCCGAATTTAAGCAAAAAAGTCATGCCCTCACAGAGCTTGCCCGTGCTCTAAATGTTGAATACGTCTATACTATGGTGCTTAAGCCACCTTATGTGCACTTTACCGCGTCCAGTTACACCCGAGAAGATCTTAAACTCAACAGACTTACACGTTATCAAGATGTTTATTCCGAGGCTTCGATTACCCTAAAAAGCGCCTTTCACTCTACCGAACCTGTGTTTGAAATCGCCAAAGACAAATGGGGCCACTTTAAAAGTGTGTTTATTCCCTTTGTGCTACCAGATGGCACTACTTATATAGCAGGTGCTGACTTAACCATTCACGATTTAGAAAGTCGGTTACAAGAAAGTGTAATGGATGCAGCCATTGACGCTAGCTTCTTCTTTGTGATGTTTTTGGTTGTCGTGAGCTTGTACTTTATGTACTACAAGAAGACCTTAACAACGGATAGCCGCACCGGATTTGGCAACCGAATCGCCCTTGAGCAAGCACTTAAATATTCTAAATCGCAACACCTATGCTTAAGCGTGGTATGGGTTAAAGAACTTGAGGATATCATTAGCTTCTATGGCACGGAAGTCGGCGATAACGTGATGGCAAAAGTCATGAGCTACTTTAGCGAGTTTACCCATCCGTTTGAAGTTTATCGCCTTACCACCTCTAAAATTGCGCTAGTTACCAGCATCGAAAATGGTGAGCATTATTTGGCGAACTTAACCGAGTCATTCCCTTGTGCAAAACCCATATACGACGCGCCGCATTTATACGTTAATTTGTGTGCGGGTGTTGCTAAAGGCAATTGCTCGCTGTTACTTGAAAATGCCTTTCTCGCGCTACGTCAGGCTCAACAGCAAAATACCCAAGTGTGTTATTTTGATTCTCAGCTACAAATAAATCCTCAGCAACAATCAAAAAATCTCCACCTCACCCGGTTACTGCAAAGCGCGTGTGAATCAGACCGCATCATTCCTTTCTTTACGCCGCGTAAAGCTTGTCATGATCATGCTGACATTCAGTACCATTGCACGGCACGCGTCCTTAACGAGCGTGGCGCTATCATCGACGCCGAACATTTTTACCCAGTGATGAAGCAACCAAAACTCCGCGCCCAAATTAGCATGAAGCTACTTGAGTTATGCGTCACCCGTTTTCGTAAATCAAACCATGCTTGGAGCATGCAATTAAGCCACAGTGAAATCTCGGATGCGGAATATTTTGAATATATCAGCCAGATCCTACGCCGTTACCCGCAGCCGCAGCTCATCACATTTGAGTTTAATGAAACAGATGTGCTCAAAAACTTTAGCGATATGAGCTTAATGATGCAGTCGTTAAAAGCAAAAGGTGCAAATGTTGCGGTAACGGGTGTGAATAGCGGTTTTCTTACCATCAACCGGATCTTAAAACTCCCACTAGATGCCATTTGTTTAGAAGCCAGTATTTGTGAAAACTTGGATGAAGATGAGATGCTGCTGAGCTCTATTGAATATCTTGCAAGTCATTGTAATGCCAAGCGGATCGACTTGATTGTACCCTGTGTTGCCACCAGCAAACAGGCAAAACAATTGGAAGCAGCAGGCGTTGCAAGATTAGAAGGTAGCTGGATAGGAAAAGCAAGCGGCCATCTTTAAGCCGCTTTTATCAATTTGAAGTGCAAGTCTACAATGGGTTAAATTAAAGCGTTACGACTAACCGGGTACTTGATTGACCACTTGCCCAATACTTACGCTCAAAGGGTGTAATAGCCTCATCACTTTCGTAGGCTTCCACTTCAACATCAACACCGCTAAGCGCCAAAGCTCTGGCAAACTCTTTTACATAAATATCCCAATTACTGCGCAGCTCCAACTTACCGCCTAGCTTGACGATAAAAGGGAACACCGCGCTACCATGCCAGCGTCTTTGAATATGTTTAGCTTTCGGCCACGGATTAGGATACAGCAAATAATGGTGAGTTGGCTGCCAATCGGCTTCCAACGCTAATCGCCAAAAGTCATTGAGATCGGCTTGCACCAAAATATATTGGCCTTGTTCCGTTTGTTTATATTCAACATCGTGTTTATCTAGTCGATGCGCAGACTTGTCGATGCCAATTACCAAGGCATCAGGATGTCGCTTCGCCAAATTTGCAGTACTTTCACCAACACCACAACATGAGTCCAAAATAATCGGTCCATTAAAGGCCTGCACTCGTGCGTTAACCTCATCGAAAGCACTTTGTGTATGTGCCGCAATGGGTTTTTTAAACTCAGCGGTTAGATGCTTGGTAACGATTTCATCGAGCTTTTCGTGTAGCCCTTGTTGATTAGTGGTGATACTACGAGAGTTTGCTTCTGTCATAACCAGTCATTATTAAGGGGGAATGGTAAGGATTTTACCTGAAATAACGCAAGAGCGCCGCAATTGATGACAGCGCCCACGTTTCCAAATTAATGCTATTTACGTTAGTGTCTTAGTCCAACACCGCGTTTAATTAAGTACAGTGACAACCAAAATAGACCACATATAAATACACCTAATACCGTAAAGGCGACGCCAATATCAACGTCCGAAACACCTAAAAAGCCAAAACGGAAGGCATTTACCATATAAATGATTGGATTTACCTGCGACACACCTTGCCAAAACTCCGGTAGTAATGTGATTGAGTAAAATACACCACCTAGATAAGTCAGAGGTGTCAGCACAAAGGTCGGAATTATACTAATATCGTCGAAACTGTTGGCAAACACCGCATTGATCAAACCGCCCAATGCAAACACGGCTGACGTTAAAATAACCGTAATAACGATAACTGCAAGATTGTGAATTTGAATATCCACAAAAAACAGACTGACGATAGTAACAATAAGCCCGACCAGCATGCCTCGCGCCATACCACCGCCCATATAGCCAAGTACAATAATATAGTTAGGCACAGGTGCAACGAGTAGTTCTTCAATGCTCTTTTGAAACTTGGTGGAATAAAAACTCGAGGCAACATTAGAATAGGAGTTGGTGATCACCGACATCATGATTAAGCCAGGTACAATAAACTCCATGTAGCTAAAGCCACCCATATCACCAATGCGCGAGCCGATTAAACTGCCAAATATCACAAAATAAAGTGTCATGGTGATCGCTGGTGGTACTAAGGTTTGCACCCAAATACGTAAAAACCGAATACACTCTTTTATCCAAATACTTTTTAACGCGACGCCATATTTCAACACGATTATGCCCCTCTCCCCTGCTCCAATAAGCCAACAAACAACTCTTCCAAACGGTTAGCTTTGTTACGCATACTTAATACTTGATTACCTTGCTCTGTGAGTTGTGTGAATACCCCATTGAGCCCTTGCGACTTAGCTACTTCTACCTCAATAGTATGGTCGTCGACGGTGGTAAATTGGTAACCATCGAGTGCCACAGGCTGCATGGGCGGCTTAAGATCAAGTACAAACGTTTCTTTGTCTAACTTTGCGAGTAATGCCTTGATGGTCGTGTGCTCAACAATCGTGCCTTTATCGATAATCGCAATATTACGGCACAACAGCTCTGCCTCTTCTAAGTAATGCGTTGTGAGTATGATCGTTACGCCTTGCTTATTAATTTCACGTAAAAAGTCCCACATAGAACGGCGTAGTTCAATGTCCACACCAGCGGTAGGTTCATCCAAAATAAGGAGCTTAGGCTCATGCATCAATGCTCTTGCAATCATCAAGCGACGTTTCATACCGCCGGATAACGTGCGAGCTTGCTTATCTTTTTTATCAAATAATCCCAGCTGCTTGAGATACTTCTCAGCTCGCTGATGGGCAACGTCTCTTGGCACACCATAATAGCCCGCCTGAGTCACTAGAATTTGGTTTAGCGTCTCGAATTGGCTAAAGTTGAACTCCTGTGGTACTAAACCTAAGTTCGATTTAGCGTCTTCCAAATGAGTATCAATACTATGGCCAAAAACTTCTACACTGCCTTGGGTTTTATTTACCAGTGAGGCAATAACCCCTATTGTGGTAGATTTACCCGCCCCGTTTGGACCAAGCAACGCGAAGAAATCCCCTTCTTGAACTTCGAGATCAATGCCTTTAACGGCTTCAACGCCGTTACTATAAACTTTCTTTAACCCTTTGATGTTCAGTGCTATTGTCATATTTTATTATTCTCCATAACCCCAGCGCTTAGCTAAGGTATGCTCGATGTGTAGATGATCTAAAATACGGGCCACCATAAAGTCGACCAAATCGTCGATACTTTGTGGCTGATGATAAAAACCAGGCGCTGCAGGCATGATAGTCACCCCCAAGCGGCTAAGCTTGAGCATGTTTTCAAGATGAATTGGACTAAAGGGAGTCTCGCGCGGCACTAATATTAATTGGCCACGTTCTTTGATCACCACATCTGCTGCACGCTCAAGCAAATTATCAGATGCTCCAAGTGCAATGGCTGACACGCTTCCCGCGCTACACGGACACACCACCATCTGCTTGGGTGCCGCCGAGCCAGATGCCACAGGGCTAAACCAGTTATCTTTACCAAATACCTGAATTTGCTTCTCTTTGGCACAGAAAAGCGCCTGTAGTTGCTCCGTTGCTTTTTGTTCATTACCAGAAAGTTTTAGATTGGACTCAGTATCCAGCACCACTCTGGCTGCGCTCGAGATTAGCACGTAAACTTGATAGTTTAACGACACCAATACCTCGAGTAATCTCAGTCCGTAAGGGGCACCCGACGCACCACTAAAGGCCAGCGTAATTGGCCCATTAAATGTTTGTTCTGACATAATGATTACTTTTTCAATGCAGTTAAAAGTTTGTCGTGGATGCCACCAAAACCACCATTACTCATGATCAGTACATGTTGGTTTGGTGCTTGATTTGTCACAACCTGTGCGACAATCTCATCTACGCTTGCAAAACACTGACGACCCGCGGCTTCGGCTTGTGCTTTAAGAGACCAAGATAAGCCATCTGGTTCGAATAGATACACTTCATCTGCAACATCAAGTGATTGCAATAAGGTTTCTTGATGAATGCCCAGCTTCATCGTATTTGAGCGCGGCTCTAAAATAGCAATGATAGGTGCATCTCCAACTTTGGCTCTAAGCCCTGCTAGGGTCGTTGCTATTGCCGTGGGGTGATGCGCAAAGTCATCATAGACAGTAACGCCATTGACCTCCCCTTTGACTTCCATCCGGCGTTTGGGAGAAATAAATTGCCCTAGCGCTTCGATACTCACCTCGATTGGAATGCCCACATGTCTTGCCGCCGCAATCGCCATCATGGCATTTTTGACATTATGCAAACCAATCGCTTGCCAATTTACTTCGCCTTTTTCTTCGCCTTCAAATAACACTGTAAAGCGAGAGCCGTCAGCCTTGAGCAAGTTATACGACCATTCTTTACCAAGCGATTCCTGCTCGCTCCAAAAACCGCGTTCAATAACGTTTTGTAGCGCAGTATCATCCGCTGGATATACGACTTTACCTTGGCTGGGTAGCGTGCGAATTAAATGATGAAACTGGGTTTGAATGGCATTTAAATCTGGAAAAATATCAGCATGATCATATTCAAGATTATTAAGTATTAACGTGCGAGGTAAGTAATGGACAAACTTGCTGCGTTTATCGAAAAACGCCGTATCGTATTCGTCGGCTTCGATAACAAAGAATGGCGTATCTGACGTGCGCGCCGACACACCAAAGTTTTGCACTATGCCACCAATCAAAAAGCCCGGACGCAATCCTGCGTATTCGAGTAACCACGCTAACATGCTTGCAGTGGTTGTTTTGCCATGCGTACCGGCCACAGCCAACACCCATGACTGGCGTAAAACATGGTCTTTTAACCATTCAGGGCCTGAGGTATAACGCATACCTTTTTCTAAAACATATTCAACGCACGGATTACCACGGCTCATGGCATTGCCGATGATCACCACATCAGGCTCAACATCGATGAGCTGCTTAGGGTCGTACCCTTGAGTTAGTTCAATACCGAGTGATTCAAGTTGTGTACTCATCGGCGGGTAAACATTGAGATCTGAACCTGTGACTTTGTGCCCCAATGATTGAGCGATGGCTGCGATCCCGCCCATAAAGGTACCGCAAATCCCTAAAATATGTACGTGCATGATGTTAGCGTTCTTTATTATTTCATTGCTGTTTAGATTAACATACTCAGCTTATTGGTGGCTGACTTTATTGTTGAATCTCATGCACCAGTATTATTCTTTATTTTAAAGTGGGTGGTGTGAGCACGTGCTCAAGGTTGTGTCGTGCTTAACGATGTGTCGCGCTAAAGCGCGACCTACGGCTGGTATGTGCGTGCCATGTAAAATGGAGCGTTGTGGTAAAGGTTTGTCGCGCTAAAGCGCGACCTACGATGCGGTAGCGGCCGACCACACGCCTTTTTCAATGCCTTGTTGTACCATCAAAGTCAGCGCTTTTTCTATCGCTTGGGTTACACAAATGTGCATCGGTTCGTTATCGCTAAACCCCGCTTCGGCTTCAGCCAACCGTTTATAACTCACATAGCGGAAAAACCCTGCCCGAACCTCCATGGATAGCACCTTTTTGCTACTCGCGACGGAAAGCAATACTTGCCCGGTACGAACATCAACTGCGCGCATATAAATAGAGATAACATCCTCACGATAAAGCTCAGATGCACCTATGCCAAAATATTCCATACCCAAACCGCCTGTGCGGATATTAGAGTCATAGCTGATGATCCCACCTTCTAAAATGATCTTTGCAGTCATTAAAGGTGGCAAAGCGTTTGTGTCATTATCATCACTTGCTGCACGAATAATCTTGCGCTCAGTCAGCAAGTTTTGCAGTCCTTCACGTTCTACCGGAATAAACCAATCCGTTTCGTGTAGTGCCTGCATTAAAATAGAGTTAGCGCCTTGAGTCACCGCTGTTGAAAATGAACTTACATTATCTTGTGGTTTGTATTGCCCTGTTTGATCCCGAAATGAATAAACAGAGACAGGAATTCGCCCTTTCGGTGTAGGTAAGCTTTTTAGTTCTGCAAAGGTTTCTGTGTCAGTCAGCTCAATTGCTACACTTTGCGAAGGTGGCAAAACGCGAGACATGCTAGAACAACCGCCTAGCAGTAATAAAAATACCAATAACGTTACGCGGAGCATTTAATATCCTCCACCAGCTGATGAGGCAAATCTGGGTACCTCTAGAATGGTTTCTTCACCCGATGCTGTATTCGTGATCCTAACCGTGATGGTGTCGGGTGTACTGGTGATCACTTGAATTTGATAGTCACCACTCATAAAGGTCGCGTCTTGGTTAAAGATACTGTCTTGAATATCTTCACCAAACGCAACATCCGTGATTTCTCTAACCAAACGGTTGAGATACGTACGCTCAAGCGACTCTTGAAACTTTTCGTCATAGGTTTTTTCTATGATTGGTGCTCTGTGCTTATTTTGAGATTGTGCTTTACTCAGTAACATATTGGCATTTAACGGATTACCGCCAAATGCAGGGTTAATTGGTTTATATACAAGCTCAGTCGCTGTCACATGAGCACTACCAAGTAGTATTAAACCAGCGCACACGATTGTTGTTTTTATTGTTGTCATTTTACCACCCGCTCGCAGCTAGATCTTCAGAGCCATTCTGTTGATATTGTTCTCTCGCCATCGCATCCATAATGGTGAAAATGGCAGTCTCGACTCGTTCATCAACGGAGCCGCCTCTTCTTCCCATTGCTGTTGCGTACACTGCGCGACTGTTCATTAATACCTCTAACCGAGTGCCTGCTCTTGGCAAAACCGTTTCTTTAACCGTGATATTAATTCCCGAGGAGTTAGGAACATCTCTCCACAACTGTGAAAATTGAAAGTAAAACTGGTGACCAAACCGGCTAATACTCTGATCAATCACTAAACCATCAATTTCTACATCTTCTTGTGCACTCAGTGAAAACGTAGAAACGAGCATAGCGCTTAAGAGTGTTATTATTCTTATCATTATTTGTTTACTCACGGCGTAGAATGTCTTTGCTGACGAGATTCACATTGGTGTTTTGGTTAGCTGAATAGTACAAAATATGGGGGCCGGTTTTGCCCCCTATCTAAATTACTTAGTTATTGCTGAGTGATAGTCGCAACGTTGTTGTCTCCAACCTGAGTTACGGTAATGTTTTGACCACTACCTGTAATTCCACCTTGGACTAAGTTGCCATCACCAATTTGGCTTACTGTAAATGCATTATCATCACCGTTGATAATGAATGCTTCTGAGCCCATACCCATCACAAAGTTATTACTACCATTTTGTGTGATGTCTAGCATATTGCGGCTGCCTTCAAGCATCAGATCAATCGCGTTGAACTCGCCAGACTGCGCAATATCTACTTGGTTTGAGCTACTATCAAATACGCTGCTCATTGTCACAACAACACCATTGCCTGTGCCACTTTGTGAAATATCAACTGCGTTATCATTACTTGCAAGGCTCACGTCTGGATAAGATGACTGCACCACTGCCTCGTTTTCATCACCCGTTTGGGTAACATCAACATCATTATCACTACCGTTGAAGTTCGCAATGTGTGCGATGTTCGCATCACCTACTTGAGTTGCTGAGAATTCATTGTTCTCGCCAGCAACACCAAGATACATCTCGTTACCATTACCGATTTGCATCGCAGTAAATTCGTTATTATCACCAATAACGTCTGCTTGGGCTTTGTTCTCGTCGCCACGTTGTTCAGTCATCACTTCGTTGTCGTTACCAACTAATAAATCTGACGCGAAGGTGTTAGTTGAACCTTCCTGATCGATACTAAGCTCGTTATTGTCTCCAGTAATTTCAAATACGTTAACCGTATTGCTATCACCTTCCGATTGCTCGATCTCAACTTGGTTGTCATCACCAATCACAGTCTCTACAGAGATAACATTGAAGTTGCCACTTTGGCTCGATTCAATTTCGTTTTCATTACCCTGTAGACTAACCACTTTATATTGGTTGTACACACCATCTTGATCTAAGGTGATTTGGTTCATGTCACCTTGTACTGACTCAAGCGTCGCTTCGTTCCACGTACCTGTTTGTGTCGCTGTTACTTCGTTTTGGCTACCTTGCATATTTAGGTTGTAGAACCATTGGCCGCCAGAACCTTGAGATACTGTAATCGTATTTTGATCGCCATTAATCACATTGATGGCTTCGTTGTTAATCCCAAGGATCCCGCTACCTGATTGCTGAATGTCAATCGCGTTATCATCACCAGTAACCTCGGTTAATGCGCCGTTAGATTCACCATCTTGGCTATATACTTGGTTATTGTTATTGCCGGTGGTCGTAATAATAGCGACGTTACCAGTACCATTCTGATCGGCCTCAGTAATATTGTTGTCGCCAATCGTAGTCACATCTGTCAGGTTAGAAGTACCCAGTTGCACCGAAGCTAACTCGTTACCACCTTGGCTACCTGACGTTTGTGAAAGTTTGAGTTCGTTACTTGTTCCACTTGCACGCTCCACTTGTGAAAGTGCAGAAGTTGAAAGTGGTTTATTATCTGATTTTGCCTCAGCATGTGCTGTAACTGAATGTGTTAGTGCAAGCGCGATAGCGCAACTCACGATTGATTTTGAAAACTTCACACTGTTCTCCTTAGAGATTTATTATATTATTTTGCAATTAAGTGATCGGTGCAGGCATCGAGTTGTTGCCGAACTCAGCCAACTGCAACTTTTCACTTAACTAACGTCCTGTTATGACTCATTACTCCTGAGTCGCTCCCACCTGTGCCAGTTACCAGAGTGTTACATTTTTAGTGAAAAACATAATCTATATCAAAGTCAGCAAATTCATATGTTGAAATAATATATTTTATTACGTCTTGTCACCTTTAACTCTAAGATGGGAACAACCGAAGATAAATAAGAAGATTTTATGAAAAAAATACTCCATTATTTTCAATAAAGTACAGGGGTAAACTCACATAAAATTACGAATAAAATATGGAGGTACAAAAAAAGTATGACTAAAGTTCAATCGTACCCATATCCACTCACCCCATAAAAAAGAACCAAATAATCTATTCCAAAAATAAAAAATCAGTAAAAAAAACTGATTTTATTAATTAACTCTTTTTTTACATTGCACTGCTCAATATCTGGGTCTAGGTTTTAAGACGTTGCCAAAAAGACCACAGCCACTACCAGAAAAACTACCAACCCAAAAATTGTGTATTGATGGATACGCTTGAAATTAAAAAGGTTATTAATATGAGATCTAAACTTTCTGCATTGTCTTTGGCTTTGCTTCCTGTACTTGCTTTCACTTCTCAAGCAGCTGTTCAAATCGAAACTACAACAGCAACCGCAGATGACAGCATCTTAGTTGTGTTTAAAGAAAACACTTCTGCTGCACTTCGTGCCAATGCAAGAAACCTTGTAAAAGCCAAGATGGCGGATTTGAACGCTGATGGCGTAGACGACAAATATCGCAATGTTTTAAAAGGTCGCCTAGCAAACTTTAAACTAGATAGCATCACAGCAAAGCAAGCAATTGAAAAACTAGCTAACCACCCGGCCATTGAATATGTCGAACCTGACTATCAAGTAAAAGCACTTGGCATTCCTGACGATAGTCGCTTTGATGAGCTTTGGGGCATGCATAACACAGGTCAAACAGGTGGTACGGCTGATGCCGATATTGACGCTCCCGAAGCGTGGGATATTACGGTTGGCTCACGCGATGTTATCGTCGGTGTGATCGATACAGGTGTTGATTATACCCACCCAGATCTTGCAGCAAACGCATGGCGCAATCCAGGAGAGATCGCTGGAGATGGTATTGATAATGATGGTAACGGCTATATTGATGATGTTTTCGGTATTAACGCCATTACAGGTAGCGGCGACCCTATGGACGACCAAGGTCACGGCACGCACGTATCTGGTACTATCGGTGCGTCTGGTAATGATGCGACGGGCGTTGCAGGTGTAAACCATGAGGTGTCTATCGTCGGCTGTAAATTCCTAGATGCATCTGGCTCGGGCTCAACCTCTGATGCGATTGAGTGTATTGATTATATGGTTGCGCTTAAAAATGCAGGTCATAACGTTCGTGTTACTAATAACAGTTGGGGCGGCGGCGGCTTTAGCCAAGCACTCTCTGATGCGATCACTGCAAGTGAAAATGCGGACATCTTATTTGTTGCCGCTGCAGGTAACAGCGCCGTAGATAACGATGTAAACCCTCACTACCCTTCAAGCTACGAGCACGACAGCGTATTCTCTATCGCAAGTACAACACACACTGACGCGATGTCTTCATTTTCACAATGGGGCCTAACGTCTGTAGATATGGGTGCACCAGGTAGCGCTATTTTATCTACCGTTCCAGGTGGCGGTTACTCAAGCTACTCAGGTACTTCGATGGCGACGCCTCATGTTGCTGGTGCAGCGGCTCTAGTACTTTCTATCAACCCGACACTCACTGCTGTTGAGCTTAAAAACCTACTAATGCAAAGTGGTGATGTTAATGCAGATCTTACAGATAAAACTGTGTCTGGTAAGCGCTTAAATGTGAATCAAGCAGTAATTGATGCAGATCCAGAGCCGGGCTTTAGAGTATCAGCTCGTCCTGCTAATCAAGAAATCACAGCGGGCGATACTGCAACATACGAATTTACTTTTGCTTCAGTCGCTGACTGGCAGGGCACCATTGACTTGTCTGTTACTTCACCAATTGCAGGTGCGACATTGTCTGCGACTACTGCAATGCCAGGCGATACAGTAACTCTTTCAGTACCAACTACAGCTTCAACTCAGTGGGGTGAATATAGTTTCACGCTTAATGCAACATCCGGCGAACTTGCAGATCAAGAGCAAGTAGGACTGTATGTATTACCTCAAGGGTTAAGTGATTTCAGCTATGAAAATACTACCGCGGTAGACATTCCAGATAACGATGCTTCAGGTATTACTTCCGTGATCACTGTAGCTGACACTGTTACTGTATTTGATAGCAATACTATAGTGGATATTACACACACCTACATCGGCGACTTAATTGTTACGCTTACCTCTCCTGCGGGTACAGTGGCAACACTGCACAACCGTCAGGGTGGCGGTGCTGATGACATTAACCAAACCTTTAACTCTGCGGCATTTAATGGTGAGGTTGCAACGGGTGATTGGACATTGTCTGTCTCAGATAATGCAGGTATCGATACAGGTACATTAAACAGCTGGACACTAAACTTAACAGGCCTAGGCGAGGCATCACCTCAACCTCCTGTTGCGGGCTTTAGCTTTGCAGCTTCAGGCCTTACCGTGACATTCACTGATGAAAGCCGTGATCCGAATGATGATATCGTTAGCTGGGCATGGGACTTTGGTGATGGCAGCATCAGTACTGACGCAAGCCCAATTCATGAATTTGCAGCATCTGGTGAGTACAGCGTTGCTCTAACGGTGACTGATAGTGAAGGCAACAGCCACACAACCACTCAGTCTGTTGCGGTTAGCACTGATGAGGTTGAGCTATCGCTGGTTCGCGCTAATAAGTCTCGCTTAGGCTTTATCCGCGTAGAGCTTTCATGGCAAGGCAGCAGTGCTGATGAAGTAACGATTTATCGTGATGGTCAAGCACTTGAAACGGTTGCAAACACTGGTAAATTCAGAGACTTCTCACGTGATTTAGAAGCCACCAGCTACACATATAAAGTGTGTCAATCTGGTGAAATCTGCTCAAACGAAATCACAGTTAACTTTTAATTATTCCATATCTAAAGGTTAATTTAAGCCCCGAAAGGGGCTTTTTTATTCCTACTATCCAATTTAAAGTACAGCTTAAAAATAGCCGAATAAAATAGATATGATATTTTTACAGATCACGATAAAAAACAGTTGTAATGCAAGCTAACATCGCTTTGGTGAGATAACTATGCTAAGCGTTCACATTCAACCCACATTCCTACCGTAAAGTACACTCAATAAAAAATTGATTCGAATTTTGTGTGTCACTAGATAGAGCCACTAATGTGCAAGATAAAATCAGTTTGGCTTCTTATGCACAGTAACTCTCAATTGAAATATGGAAAAGCGTAGAAAGATCAAAGCTGTAATCTCCAAAATCAGTGCTCATTCAGCTCTCGTCGTTCATGATGTTTTCATTCGCCTAATGGCTTGAACAAATAGCTCCAAAATAGCGGAAAAGCGAAGCAACGGCATAAAATGAAGTATTAGAGTATACTCCTAAATACTATTGAAGAAATTGCAACTTAATCTGGTTTGCAACTTTTGTATGACGCGTTACAATACGGGTGAAAATTGGAAACCAGTCAAAATATGGATTTTTTATGAAAGCAGTTATTCCTGTCGCGGGCCTTGGTACTCGCATGCTCCCAATGACCAAAGCCATTCCTAAAGAAATGTTGCCTTTGGTAGATAAGCCACTCATTCAATATATTGTCAAAGAGTGTGTTGCTGCGGGTATTAAAGAAATTGTGTTAGTGACTCACTCGTCAAAAAATGCAATTGAAAACCATTTTGATACCAGCTTTGAATTGGAAGCAACGCTTGAAAAACGTGTAAAACGTAAACTTTTAGATGAAGTGCGCTCGATTTGTCCTGAAGATGTTACGATTATGCATGTTCGTCAGGGTGAAGCCAAAGGTCTTGGCCATGCTGTTTTATGCGCACAACCTATCGTTGGGGATAATGATTTTGTTGTTGTACTGCCCGATGTTATTTTGGATGAATACACAGCCGATCAGGGAAATGAAAATTTAGCCGCAATGCTATCTCGTTTCAACCAAACGAAAGCTAGCCAAATTATGTTAGAGCCTGTACCACAGCAGGATGTCTGCAAGTATGGTATTGCTGATATCAACGGTGTGTCGCTACGTCCAGGTGAAAGCAGTGCAATAAAGCATATGGTAGAAAAGCCAGCCATAGAAGAAGCTCCTTCTAATCTAGCAGTTGTTGGTCGCTATGTGCTTTCTAAAAATATTTGGCCACTTCTGAGAAAAACACCAGTCGGTGCTGGTGGAGAAATCCAGTTAACCGATGCTATCGATATGCTGATGGAACAGGAAACCGTTGAGGCTTTTCATATGAGCGGTCGTTCGCACGATTGTGGCGACAAGCTTGGTTACCTTAAAGCCATCGTTGAATATGCTATTCGTGATGAGCAATTAGGTGAAGAGTTTTCGCAATTTTTGAAACGCTTTCATCAATTAAGCCTAGCTTCCTAATTTGTCGCGGGATAAACCCGCTGCTACAGGTTTATCCACATTCGTAGCAGCGACTTTACGTCGCGACTGTTTCACGCCTTCACATCGCGGCATCTTTAACGATTTTATATCGAAATTACCAACCTTGGTCGCGGGGTAAACCCGCTGCTACAGGTTTATCCATATTCGTAGCAACAACTTTAGGTCGCGACTGTTTTCACGCCCTTGCGTCACGAATCCTTTAACGATTTTATATCGAAATTACCAACCTCGGTCGCGGGGTAAACTCGCTGCTACAGGTTTGTATACATTCGTAGCAGCGACTTTAGGTCGCGACTGTTTTCATACCTTTACGTCGTGGCATCTTTAACGATTTTATATCGAAATTACCAACCTTGGTCGCGGGATCCCCCCCAGATACGGGTTTATCCACATTCGTAGCAGCGACTTTAGGTCGCGATTGTTTTTACGCCTTTGTGTCACGAATCCTGTAAGATTTGACGTCACAACTCACCAACCTTGGTCACGGGATAAACCCGTTACTACCGATACACATCGCTTTTTTCAATTACTTCAATATCATAACCATCAGGATCTTTAATAAAAAAGAATCTTGCTATTAATACATTTTGATTATAAAAATCTTTGATTTCTTTAGGGCAATAACTATTCTTTTGAGCCTTGTTGTAGACAGCCTGCAAGCTATCCGTGGCGAAAGCCAAATGCCCATAGCCATTACCGATTGTATAATCTACAGTGGTGTCATGATTCCAAGTTAGCTCCAGTTCAAACGAAGTTTCATTGTTGCCAAGGTAGATAAGAGAAAAATCATTAAAGTCGATACGTCGTTTCACTACCAACGCAAATACATCATGATAAAATTTAATTGAGCGATCAGCGTCTTTCACTCTGATCATTGAGTGGATCATTTTTGCCATTACTTTACCTACGGAATTTATATGTGTGAACTCTACGCATCAACTGAGCCTCATCGTTACGAAGTAGCCAAACGCTCTATTCGTATTCAAGGAGCTGTTACTAGCCTCGCGTTAGAAAATGAAATATGGCAAGTATTAGAAACCATAGCTCAACGGGAAGATCTGGGCCTTGCCGAGTTTATTTCTTTACTTTACCAAGAAGTGATTGAACGTCATGGTGAGATTAAAAACTTGGCGTCTATGCTGCGTGTTACTTGCTTAACTTATCTTGCAAATAATAATGCGCTTGACGTAAGAAGTGGTAGTAACTGAGTACTACGTTTTAGTGCCGCTCCAAAAAGCGTTGCCATGTGATATTGGGATTAATAACTCGGATCGGAGAAATAACCTGCTTGAGCAAGTGGAAAGGTGGGCACGTAACTTCATGTCCATCTTGCTTTAAACCCAACAAATATTGAAAACTGTCTTTAGTCCCGAGCTGAATAGCTGATATTCTGATTTGTTGCTCGAAGTTTAGTCGTAAACTGCTGATCGCCGTTTTCATTCCTTGCTGATCAACATTGGGTAAACCACATTTTTGTAGATACCCTTGTCTTTCCCCCTCTCCAGAAAACCATATTCTAACTTTCTCGCTATAACGACCAGTTTTTGCAGGTAAATCAAACATAAGACGTCGATATCCTTGTTGTTTTACCAATGCTAGATATTGCTCCAAACCTGCTTGCCATAATGCAGGATGAATAGGCACCACTCGCGGTTGAATTTTACCATGGGTGTTAAAGTGAAATACATAAACGTGGTCTTTGTAGTAAACATCATCAAGTGTGAGTGAGCCAATTTCATCACTATACGCACCGGTGTAATAACTCAGTAAAGGTAGCCAAAAATGCCAATGTTTAGGCTGTTCACGCTTTAGTTTTTCATCTGAGTAGATATAACCGTTAAACAAGGTATGAAGCTCCATAGTGGAAAATGCTCTTCGGCCTAAATGAGATTTCATACTGTAGTCAACGTATTGAGTATACTAAAGATCTTAAGTTTAACGGTTTTTAGTCTTTTTCGGAAGTTTGATAGTCACCTTACCGCTTAAGCCGCGAGCTTGTCCGTCAGCAGAAGCGTCATGGGGTCGCCTTTACATAAAATTGTAGAAACAGTCGCGACATAAAGTCGCTGCTACGCCTAATCCGTAGCAGCGGGTTTATCCCGCGATAGAAAGCCAATATCGGCGACAGGATCTTCACAATAAAAAAGACCGTGACATAAACTCACAGAAAGAATCCTGTGACATAAAAGCTTAAAAACAGTCGCAACCTAAAGTCGCTGCTACGCCAAACTTGTAGCAGCGGGTTTATCCCGCGATAGAAAGCCAATAACGCGACAAGTCCTTCACAATAAAAAAGACCGTAACATAAAGGTATGAAAATAATCGCGACCTAAAGCCGCAGCTACGCCAAACTCGTAGCTGCGGGTGTATCCCGCGATAGAAAACCAATAACGGCGGCAGGATCTTCACAATAAAAAGACCGTGATATAAGCCTACAGAAAGAACCTCGGCATAAAGTCATGAAAAGAGTCGCAACCTAAAGTCGCTGCTACGCCAAACTCGTAGCAGCGGGTTTATCCCGCGAGAGAAAACCAATAACGGCCATATTATTCACAATAAAAAAGACCGTAACATAAGCCCCTCGGCATAAAGGCATGAAAACAGTCGAGACATAAAGTCGCTGCTACGAAAGAAAGGTTAATTTTGACAATATGATTTTATGAATAAAAATATTTAAGATTTAGGCAAGAAAAAAGCCGCGTCTCCGCGGCTTAACTGATTGGACTAATCATTCTGTACTTAACTACCCGTTACAGTGTCACAAGCTACTGAAACATCGATAGTTTCATCTGTTCCATCTGGCGTAATAGACGTTGTAAATGGAGCTGAAATTCGAGGATCTACACTAACGGCATATGACGCGACATCACCGTTTAGTGCTGACAGTGCAAAAGTACCGTCACCATTGTTCGCTGCTGTGCGGAATGGCTTAGTCGTACTTGATCTATACTTTACAATCGCACCTGGGATAACTTCTGTTACCGTTGTATCGTTAGAACACACAGCTCTAACAGTCACATTTTCGTTAACAGTGGTTTGAATTGGATTTGCTAGCGTGATCGAAACTGGGCCATTACATACCTGAACTTCAGCATTTGTTGATGAAGCATTCCCCCACACGTTACCTGCTGCGTCACGGATAACTACACGTGCTGTTGCTGATGAGCTAATACCATAACGCGCTGAAGTGCTAGCTGAAACAACTGTTTTTGACGTAGTACCGCCGCGTAAATAACTTGATACGCTCGCATCAGCAGAGGTCATACTCACATATAGCCCTGAACTCGGCACAGTATCGCCAGTCACATTAACAGTAATACCTTGCGTACAGATTGGAACTGAACGAGACAGTGTAAAAAACGTAAGGTGATCGGTTTTAAAAGATGCTTTGTAAGCCGTGCCTTCAGCGTTTAACGCACCAACAGTTGCTTTATTCGTTTCTGACTGCCATTTACCAGTATCTTCGTTATTTGAAGAAACATCAAACTGGTCTCCTGTTTGAATTGTTCTATCACCAGATGGTGCTAAGGTTGCGACAGGAAGTGAAACAGAAACATCGATCTCTTGGCTAAATTGTTTGATCTTAGTTCCATTGTTATCTTGCATAACGATGTTACTTACACCAACTGGCTTTTTAATGCTGGTTGTACTACCAGCACTCAACCCAGCTGGCAAAACAGCTGAAATCTTGCTAGAAGTAGGATCTGCGGAGCCAACAGTTAATGATACAGAAGTACCTGTAACGGCATTACCACTTGCATCTCTTAGTTGTACGCCTGCCGGAACCGTTACATCAGAACCTGCTTTACCTTTTGCAGCCGCAGCTGTTACAGGAGAAGCTGTTGTTGCGTTAGTCACACTTTCAGAAACGCTTGCTTCAACAACTTCGTCACCGCCTTTTGACACAAGTGCCAATTCTGCTTCTAGCGTTGCTGCAGAATCTTCATTACTTAAGTCGATGTCAAAGCTTTTTGAAAAATAGCCATCAGCAGCGACTACAGCAGTTACAATCCCGACATTCGCACCTTCTTTTACAGTAAAGGTGAAGCTACCATCTTCTGTTGTGATCTGAGTGATTGCGTCGCCATTGACATTAACCAAATTTGAGGTTGGCTCTCCATCTTCAAAAAAGGTAATTGTCGCCGGTGCAACGATATCAATAGTATCAACATCAACTACGTTACCACTTACAGCAAATGCTAAAGCTGCTGGCGTTTCTGGTGCAACAACTACCGGATCTGTTGGCTCAGGTGGCGGAGTGATCACCACATTGTTATCGTCATCGCTAAAACAGCCCGAAAGTGCTAAAGCTGAAGCTACAGATAAAGCGAGTAAAGATTTTTTGTTCGAAATCATGATTGGTCCTTGTTCCCTTTTTTGAAAGTGCCAAGCGGCACTAACGCGCGTTTTATTACATCGAAACTTAAATATAGAGAAAGTTCAAAGATTGTCCAGCTAGTAATTAAAATATTTTTTGGTGATTTTTTGGTAAATTACTTTATCTGTTAACGCTCTTTGCAACAAAAAATCACTACATAAAGTTGCAGCTACAGGATCTCGTCCCCACAAAACAAATAATGGCAGATAAACGGTAGGTATAAAAAAGCCGCATCAAAGTGCGGCTTTTAAGCAAATTAAGTCTTGCTAGAGGCTATTATGCACCAGTTACAGTTTCACAAACCATTTGTAACTGCTGATCTGCTGCATCAGTACCCGCTTCAAATGTAAATGAAGTTGCTTGTCCCGATGCTACTTCAAGTGTTAGCGTATCGATGTTAACAGTGTATGTTTCACCAACAACTAAGTTGTTTAGTGTGTATGTACCTGTAGCATTTGCAGCTTGGTAAGTTGCCTTACCAGCACGACGGTAAGTTACTACCGAGTTTTCTACAGGAACAGCTGTGTCAGCTTCGTTCGAACACACACCAGTCAGTGCAAATGACGTAGTTGTGTATTCAACTTCAGGAGCCACAAGAGTTGCATTTACTGGCTCACCACATACCGCTACTTCGTCTACCGAGTCGAACCAAACGGTACCTTCAGCGTCACGTAAAACGATGCGTGCAGTTGCATCAGCACTTACGTTGTTTTTACCCGCATTTGCAGCTGTGTAAATCACTTTAGAAGTTGAACCAGCAGCGATAGAACGTGTTGCGTTGATGTCTGAAGATTGAACATCTACGAATAGGCCACCAGCTGGTACGTCACCATTAATGTTAACTGATACATCCGCATTACATACTGCAACTTCATCAGTTGCGGTGAAGAATGTAAGGTGATCAGTCATGAAAGAAGCTTTATAAGCAGTGCCAGCTTCGTTTAGTGCGCCAACCGTTACTTGATTGTCTACTTCTTTTGTCCATACGCCAGTGTCTTCGTTATGAGAAGACAGACCTAGTACGTCACCAGTTTGAACAGCACGGCCTTCAGATGCTAGTACTGTTTCTTTTGGAATTGAGATAGAGATAGAGATTGGGTTGCTGAACTGTTTGATCTTAACGCCATTCTCGTCAGTCATAGTTACGTTAGCAACACCTACAGGAGCCGCTAAAGTTGCAGCGCTATCAGCGTTTAGACCTTCAGGAAGTACAGCACCTGCATCTGATGAAGTTGGATCTGCAGAACCAACATTTAGAGAAATATCAGTACCAGTGATAGCCGCACCACTTGCATCGCGTAATACAACACCTGCAGGGATTGTTACATCAGCACCAGCTTTGCCTTTTGCAGCTTCAGCTGTGATTGCTTCTGCTACTGCACCGCCTTCAACTGCCACTTCAACAACTTCTTCAACAACTGTATCTAGATCTTTAGAAACAAGGGCCAACTGAACTGCAAGCTCAGCGGTATCTGCTTCTGTTGTTAGGTCAATATTAAAGCTCTTTGAGAAGTAACCGTCAGCTGTTACAACAGCTGTAATTTGAGAAAGCTCTGCGCCTTCTTTTACAGAAAATACAAAGTTACCTGCTTCACCAGTTTCTACTGTTGCGATTGCTTCGCCTTTAGTATTTACGATGTTTGCAGACGCTTCACCGTTTTCAAGGAAAGCGATTGTCGCAGGAACAACGTTAGTTGATTTTTTATCAATCACACTACCATTTACAACTAGAGAAAGTGCATCTGGTGCATCCGGAGCAACGACTACTGGATCAGTAGGCTCTGGTGGAGGCGTGATAGTTACGTTGTTATCGTCATCGCTAAAACAGCCAGAAAGCGTTAGCGCAGACGCTACAGAGAGCGCAAGAAGAGATTTTTTATTTGCAATCATGATTAGTCCTTGTTTTCCTTCTGTTAACTTACGTCGATTTGACGCGTTAACTCATAAAAAAAGCCATATTGCGAACAATATAAGCTTAAGTTTTAAATCACTTAATAAGACAGACAGGGACTAAGTCGCTCCCTGACTAAAGCCAACTCAGTTATTCTACCAATCTAGCGGAAAAACAACCATATAGTCGGAGTTAGCTGCCTTAATTTATCACAGAAAAGCGGTAGTTCCAACCGCCTGTAATAAGTTGAAAGTAGGATACCTTTAGAACACTAAATAGACAATGAATGAAGTCAAATTTATAGCAAAAAGTTGCAATATAGTGCTTATTTATTAACAAGGTATATAAATTTAAGAGTGTGAATGAGATGCTTGTATGATTCCCGCAGGTTTTAGTAGCTGCGGGTTTATCCCGCGACAAGCGCATCGCGACACAATGTCGCTGCTACGAATACATAACCCTACGGCAAGTGCATCGAAGCGCCTCTCCCGTAGCAGCGGGTTTATCCCGCGACAAGTGCATCCCGGCGTAAAGTCGCTGCTACGAAACCATAATCCGCGGCAAGTGCATCGAAGCATCTCTCCCGTAGCAGCGGGTTTATCCCTCGACAAGAACATCGCGACGTAAAGTCGCTGCTACGAAACCATAACCCGCGGCAAGTGCATCGAAGCATCTCTCCCGTAGCAGCGGGTTTATCTCGCGACAGGAGCATCGCGATGTAAAGTCGTTGCTACAAATCCATAAGCCTACGGCAAGTGCATCGAAGCATCTCTCCCGTAGCTGCGGGGTTATCCCGCGACAAGCACATCGCGACGTAAAGTCGCTGCTACGAATCCATAACACCACGACAGGAGCATCGCGACATAAAGTCGCTGCTACAAATACATATCCCCGCGACAGAGCATCGCGACACAAAGTCGCTGTTACTGTTATCTGTAAGTTAGGTACGCTTCTCGTAATCTTGCCAAATTGCTGTAAATATAACTACTCGACAAGCGTCCTTGATTAAGGAATGTCTTATCCAAATTCACAGGCGTTTTAACTGAATGTCCACGGCCAATCACCAATGCATTTGTTGACTCACCAATACGTGTACTCACTTCATGTCGCCAAGCTTCATTACCTTTAATTTGTCCATAACGAATTGGTGCCATATCTTTACGTGGAGTAAGCGGGATACTAAATGCAATACCTGCGACCTGCACATCCGTATCTTGGGCAAAGATTGAAATATAGCTGTCGCCAAACCAGAAGCGAGTTTCTAGTTTTACACCGCTATCTTCATAAAAGAATCGACCTGCTGTTGCGTGAAAACTCACATCCTGCTCAACCCAGTTATAACGATAAGACAAAGTTTGATAATCTCTGTCCAAGTCATAGTCATCATATTCTAAATAACCAATTTCAGCATTAAGCTGGTGACGACCGTTTTCACTAAGCCAAGTCGTTTCGTTTTTGATACCCGTATAGTCGTTAAACTCTTTAAAGAAACCAATATGGGTTTGGTTATAAATACCATACGGTAAATCTAACGTTTGATAAATTGTCGCTTGCGTAACACCACTGTCTTTTGCAAAACGGCCAAATGCTTTGCCTGTTTCGTAGTCATCTGTTTTGGCAACTTCGGTTTCAGCGCTAACGCTTATACCACCGCCATACCACATCGGCACATCCACATCAGCTTTAATTGCGAGTGAAAAGTCATAAACACCTATCTCAGTCGCAAAGTGTGAATCGAGCGAAGGCCCAACTGTTACGCGCGGCTTAAAGTAAGGACTGTTGGCTTTAGGCATTCCCACCCAAGACACACTGCCAATCGGATCCATTTCACCGCGGCGAATATCCATATCTGGCGTACTGCTAGTATTGATAAACTCACGGTAATTATCGATATCACCACGCACAGAAAGCATTGGAATACCACGGTTTAATAACTGAATCGTATATTTAGCCTCTGGCTCATCTATATGTTCAGCGATACGACCA
Source organism: Pseudoalteromonas sp. OANN1 (assembly GCF_024124685.1). Lineage (NCBI taxonomy): Bacteria > Pseudomonadati > Pseudomonadota > Gammaproteobacteria > Alteromonadales > Pseudoalteromonadaceae > Pseudoalteromonas > Pseudoalteromonas sp. OANN1. The sequence goes on along the minus strand of NZ_JAMXSE010000003.1, from coordinate 150,981 downwards.
AGCACAAGACCAATAGCGTCTATATCATTACGATTAAATACATAGTTCTCAAAACTTACAACAATATGCGGATCACGATTAAAGCCCACACTAATCGCCTCTAAGCCATCGTCGATTAGTGCATTTTTAAGTTCCCGAGTTTGCAGCGTAAGTGACTTTCTGTATTCATCACGCTCCGTTACTTCTTGCTTGGCCTCTTCTAGCGGCTTTTGAGCCAACTCTCGTTGCTGTTGATAGTGCGCTTCAAATGCAGCCTCACGCTTTTTATGGTTATCTAAAATCGGTGCTGGTGCTGCTTCTGTTGGATCATTTAGCTTTGCCTGCTCAAAAAGCGGCATCGAAAAGTTAACTCCCCAAAAGGTATCCTTTTCTGCATGATCAGTATTACTGTAAAACTTACTGGTAAGCGTTAAAGTACCCACATCATAAATCCATGCTTTTGGTACTGTTAGACGCAAACCGGCATTAACCGCATCAGCATCATGTTCCACTTGCACAGCTAGCCAGTCTAGTGGCTGCCACTCAATACCCGCAAATGCGCCATCCATTTGTCCTGTTGCGCGATCGCTTACCGCAAAACCAGCAGAAAACCTAAAGTCGTTCCACTCACGTGAGCCAGCTAAATAATAGGTCTCATAGTTATTTGCCGCTCCACCTAAGTCTTTACCGCCGATAGCAAGATTAAACCACTCTTTAGGAATATAGGGGATTTGATATTTTAAGTTAAACGATAGATCTCGAAGCTGGCCTCTACCCTCTGCAAACATATTGTCATGCATAGTGTTTGACGCAATCACACCGCTAACTTCAAGGCCATCAAACACACCTGCAGAGAAGATATAATTATGCCCATCAACATACGCTTGACCTCGGACATCAAGCTGGTTGTTATAGCCAATATCAATCACGCCTTTTTCTAGAACTTCAGCATTTGGCGTGTTGAACAGGCCAGTATAACCTGCAAATGCGGTGTAGTTTTTTATTTGGGTATCAGCTAAAACAGGCATGCTTGCAAGTGTAATACTACCTGCAAGAATCGTATTTATTTTTGACATGTGCGCAGACCGATTTTTATTTTCAATTCTTGAATTAAATGTGAAAGAGTAAGTTAACCAACTCAGCCACCGTTATAAGTATTATGTAGATATCGTACAATGAAGTATAGAACAACCCAACCTCGTAGCAGCGGGTTTATCCCAAGATAAGAGCTTCGCGACATAAAGTCGCTGCTACAAATACATAACCTTGCGATAGAAACACCAAACACCAACCCCGTAGCAGCGGGTTTATCCCGCGACAAGGGTTCCAAACGCCATCCCCGAAACCGTGGATTTACCCCGAGATAAGCGCATCGCGACATAAAGTCGCTGCTACAAATACATAACCCCACCACAAGAGCGTTACACGCTCCTAAAATTAACCACTTTCTGCTCGGACTCTCGTTCGACTTCAAGCACTTGGTGTTTTTCATTCCACACCAAGTCACAAATACCGTCTGTAGGATTAAATCCTGTAGGCGCTTCCAACAACAATTTACGAATAAGCTCATGATCAAAATTATGACAAGCTGTATCCATTGCACTCATAAAGTCTTCTAACTCTGCCATTGGTAGTTTTACCTCGTTGGCCGTCATGATCCGTGGATGAGAGGTTTCTTCTACATTGTCACCAATCAATAACTCTTCATATAACTTTTCGCCTGGGCGCAATCCTGTGCATTCAATTTCAATATCGCCATGAGGGTTTGACTCTGATTTAACTTCTAAGCCAGAAAGATGCACCATTTTGGTCGCTAAGTCTTTGATCTTAACTGATTCACCCATATCTAACACAAATACGTCACCACCCTTACCCATGGCACCCGCCTGAATAACTAACTGCGCAGCTTCCGGTATGGTCATAAAAAACCGGGTGATATCTTTATGCGTTAAGGTAATTGGTCCACCTTCTTTAATCTGCTTACGGAATAGAGGCACAACTGAACCACTAGAACCAAGCACATTACCAAAACGTACCATGCAAAAACGGGTATTTTTAGACGTTGCTTTACTTTCAGCCAAGGCTTGTAACACTAACTCTGCCATACGCTTGGTTGCACCCATTACATTGGTAGGGCGCACCGCTTTATCCGTAGAGATCAATACAAAAGTCTCTACTCCCGCGTTAATAGCGGCTTTAGCTGTGTAATAAGTACCAAATACATTATTACGAACACCCTCAACAACATTTTGCTCTACGAGCGGTACGTGTTTGTAGGCCGCGGCATGATAGACAGTTTGCACTCTAAAAGCTTTCATGCAAGTTTCAATACGGTTGATACGTTGCACAGATCCCATCACTGGTACTATTTCCAATGATACGCCTTTATTCAATGCTAGCTGATTCAGTTCCTTTTCAATGCTATATAAACCAAATTCAGACACTTCAAAAAGCACCAGTTTTTTAGGTCCATTTAATATGATTTGCCTGCATAGTTCGGAGCCGATAGAACCACCTGCACCGGTTACCATAATGACTTTATCTTCTATATTGGCAGCCATCAGCTCTGATTGCGGTGCTACTGGGTCTCTACCCAATAGGTCTTCGATTTCGACTTCTTTTATCTCATTTAGCTGCGCTTTACCGTCAATGACATCTGCCATGCCAGGCACTGTCATCACCTCGAGTGGCAGTTTTTCTAACTTAGTGAGTATTTCTTTACGGCGAGAGCGAGGAACACTAGGTAGTGCAAGTAAAACTTTACTAACCTGCTTTTTATCTATCAAATTATAAATTTCATCAAAGGCGACAACGGGGATTCCTTGAATAATAGCGTTATGCTTAGTTGAGTCGTCGTCCAGATATGCCGTAACATAATAGTCAGGTCCTGTTGCTAGTGCAGTAGCTAACTGCCTGCCTGCATCTCCTGCGCCATAAATTACTACAGGAGTTTTAGTAAATGAACTCAAGCGCCAAATAAGTGCTCGGACTAAAATACGCGAACCACCCACAGAAAGTATCATTAACCATGCATAAATAAATGGCATAGTACGAGGGATTGCGGTTTGAGTAAAAAACGCCACTATAACCAACACCATGGTGCTAATAACAGTACCTAGTACTACCGCACCAACTGCATTGGCGCCAACATAGCGCAGCACCGCACGATAAAGCCCTAAACGAACAAAAACAAACAAGCTAACAGGTAACAAAATTGTCAATAACATCCAGTTTTTAATAACAGTTATAGGCTCAATACTATCGAGCCTAACAATGAGTGCTAACCAAAAAGCAGAGATAATAAAAACAGAGTCTAATGCTAAAGTAATGAGGCGTTTTTGTCTACGAGAAGCCCCTAACAAGGTACGAAACCAAGTATCCATTGTATTCCCTTTTTACTTTTATCCAATTGAATGCTACTTAAAAAGTAAGTTTAGTCTAACATTCTAGATGTACAATGAATAAGTTAGGCTGAAACTTTAAAATTGTATACGTTGACCTAAGCCTTCTAACTCTAGTTTGATTACATAAAACAAAAATTAGAAATGCTATTCTTTACTATTCACTAGTGATCACGCCAATAATAGAAAATTTGATATGTATTTTTAGCTACAGAATAATAGTTAGTAAAAGTAACATTTAGTATAGCTTTTAGGTTCAATCGTAAAACCACTATCTCTTTACAATTTTCTTAACTGTATCAAGAATAATTTTAACATCCCCTAATACTGAGTGGTTACCTACATAATCTAAATAATAGTATTGCTTCTTCGGAAGAATAACCTCTATATATGCTTTTTTCGCATCATCATATTTAGATAGTATTTCGTTTTCATCAATCATTTCAATCGATGCCCTGTCAGTAATTCCAGGCTTTACACTTAAAATCCTGGCCCTGACTTCTTCAGGATAACAATCAATAAACTCAGGTACTTCTGGTCTTGGACCAACTAAACTCATATTACCAATTAATACATCGATTAATTGAGGAAGTTCATCAAGCTTGAGCTTCCGTAAAACAGCCCCTTCTTTAGTGATTCTTGAATCTGCACCAACAGTTAAGCGACCTGAACTCTCAGAGTCAACACGCATGCTTCTAAACTTGTGAATTCTAAAAATCCGACCATTAAGTCCTACTCTTTCTTGTCTGAAGAATATAGGTCCCTTTGAACCTATCTTAATCCAAAAAGCAATTAGAACCAACAAAGGCCCTAGAAGGAGCAGCCCTAGAAAAGAGCTGAATAAATCAAACAGTCTTTTAAGCATTTTCAAAAACCATATTAACCGCAGCAATTACCCTACGCTGATCTTCGAGAGTCATTTTTGTGTAAAGAGGTAAAGAAACTTCATTTTCAAATAACCTTTGAGAAATAGGAAAATCCTCTTCTTTCAGATCAAAAGTTTCTTTCCAGTAAGGTTGTAAATGCAGAGGAATAAAGTGAACCGAGCAACCTACTCCCAGTTCAGCCATGCGCTCAATAAACATATCACGGGTAATTCCACAATTTTCCTGCAATCTAATCGGATATAAGTGCCATGAGTGAGTTGAACCAAAGTCAGCTTTAGGTGGCAAAATAACGGGTAAATTTGCCAGTGCTTCGTTGTAGTTTTCGGCTAATAATTCACGCTTTTTCAAAAAGTCAGGCAATTTTTTTAACTGATGAATACCAATAGCAGCACAAATGTCTGGCATATTATATTTGCAACCTGGTGCAACTATTTCATAAGACCAACTAGGCTTATTAGAAGTATAACGATCGAACGCATCGCGACTAATACCATGTAACCTCATGATTTTCGCTCTCTTCGCAACTTCATCATTTGCTGTTACTAACATCCCACCTTCTGCAGTAGTCATTGTCTTGTTAGCATAAAAACTAAATACTGTGGCATCACTTTCAAGGGTGCCGATCATTTCACCTCTATGTGAACATGGCAGAGCATGCGCAGCATCTTCCACAACTTTGATACCGTGTTTTTTTGCGATTGCTAAAATCTCAGTCATGTTACAAGCTAACCCAGCAAAGTGTACAGGCATAACAACTTTCGTGTTTTCTGTGATTGCTTTTTCGAAAGCACTGGGGTCTATATTAAAACTCTGCTCTTCTACATCAACAAACACAGGAGTAGCACCGAGGTAGCGAACAACTTCAGCTGTAGCTGTAAACGTATAAGAAGGAATGATAACTTCATCATTAGGCCCAACCCCAAGCGCCTCAAGGGCAAGATGCAAGCCAGATGTAGCTGAATTAACAGCTATTGAGTGCAAAGCTTCATCACCTAGAAAGCGACTGAAATCCTCTTCAAAACGCTTTGCTTTTGGGCCAGTAGTAATCCACCCAGACCTAAGTGAATCAACAACTTCATTAATTTCTGCTTCACCTATTTCAGGTAAAGCAAATGGTAAAAAACTGTCTGACATTCTGATTATCTCTGTAAATCTTTAACAAAACGATACATAACTCTATTACCTGACTGCGAAAACTCAGAGTCAGCTTTAAAACCAGCATTTTGATAAAATCTCAAAACACGCTCATTATTATTTTTGTCAGTGGTAAGGTACAACTTATTATTCTTATTAAGTGAAATGATATAGTTCTCATAATCTTTAAGTAACTTTGCTCCAATAGAATTACCAATGTAGCTAGGTAACACAGCAATACTACTCAGCAAAGCCGCATTTTCAAGAGAAGGGATAGTGTCACCTTTATAAAATAACGCACTATATAATTTCTTAAAGGTCATAAGCGGATTCTTTAAAATGCCATACAAAGACGCAAGAAAAAATGAAGGCCATTTTGTTTTTTTCATTTCAGAAAAAAATGTATCGGGTGATGTGGTACCAGCAGAAAAAGCGACTATTTTATTGTCTTTCTCAACAACTCTCAAAACTCCAGTTTCAATGCTTAAAAAACCGTGATAAAGCAACCTTAAAAAAGGTTTCCCCATATTCGTAAGAAAAAAACCTTTAAATGACAACTTATGTACTTCAACGATTTCTTCCAGATCACCGATAACAGCATCTCTAATTAACACCAGATCCCCCTACCTTTAAAATAACATCATCTAACTTCTTATAGTTACTATTGGTAGAGAGATTATCCAAATAAAAAGCTCTACTATTAGCTCCCATTTTTTCAAGCTCTGCACGTCTATCAAGTAATTGTTCCATAGCTAACGCGATGGAATCAACATTTCCAGGATTGGCAACTATACCACCTAAGGCATTTTCAACTAAGTTATTCGCTTCGCCCCCAACTGCCATCAAAATAGCTTTACCCATAGCCATTGAAGATTGTGTTTTAGATGGGATCGTAATTTTAAACAGGTCTTCATCTTTAAGATGAACTACTAAGGCATCAGCCTCAACAAGTTTAGAAAAAATTTCAGACGCAGGTACATATCCGCCAAAAGTCACATTACTAATCGCAGCGACAGCTACATAACTTTGCAATTCATCTTTTTCCAAACCGCCACCATAGAGCAATAAATCAATGGAGTCAGGGAATTTAGAAGCAGCATCAATTATCGTTTTAAGAGATTGAGCAGCCCCAATATTGCCAGCATACACAAGCTTAAGTTTATTATTGTAAGTGTGTTTACTTTTAGGGCTTTGCAGTATTTTGGCTATAACAGGCTCTTCAGGGCACCAATTATAAACAACATGGACTTTACTTGCATCGATTCCTCGGCTCACGATTTGAGCCTTAAAACCTTCAGATAAGGTGACTATTTTATCAGCATTTTTGTAAAGTAGCTTACACCACCTATCAATGGCTTTTATCAAGAGCCCGTCGCGTTTAAACCCCGTTGCATACAATGCATCAGGCCATAAGTCTTGTACATCTGTAATAAATGGCTTTTTCTTAAAATATTTAAAAAGCAAACCAATAAGACCTGTCGTAGACTGAGGGTGATATGTATACAATAAATCGACATCTTTCTTTTTTAAACACTCAATTAATGCCATGAAAGTAAAAGAAAGATAACTAAACGCTCTTGATAGCTTGGATTTAGAGTGGCTCACATGAGACCAAAGCCGAATAATTCTAACACCATCAATTACCTCAACCTGTTTAGTTGACATTTTATAGCCATCAAACACTTTTCCTGTCGGATAGTTAGGAAATGTTGTAATTACCTCGACTTCATGACCTTGAGATACCCAATATTTCATTAGCTCAAGGCCTTTTATTGAGTATTCAGGATCAAAAAGCTGACTGACGAAAAGAATTCGCATTAATACTCTTTCCAAACAACGCGTTTTACATAGTCAGTGTAAGAGAGAATAATACGTACAACCTTGTCTGACACGTTAGGCATACTGTAGTCATAAACAGGTCGTAAAAGTCGCTCATCTCCAGATGGTTGCTCTTCAAGCACTTCTAGCGCTTGCATTACACGCTCAACACCTAGCCCAACCATCATGACAAAAGCTTCTTCCATACCTTCAGGACGTTCATGGGCTTCGCGCAAGTTTAATGCAGGGAAGTTGAGGATTGAAGATTCTTCGTTAATCGTACCGCTATCAGAAAGCACTGCTTTAGCATTTTTTTGCAAGTGATTGTAATCGTGGAAACCTAATGGTTTTAACAATTGTATGTTTTTATGGAACGTCAAACCCTGTGCTTCAATTCTATTGCGTGTTCGAGGGTGAGTAGACACAATAACAGGCAAGTTATATTTTTCAGCAACCGCATTAAGCGTTTCAGCAAGCTTAGCTAATTGCTTCGGAGAATCTACGTTTTCTTCTCTGTGGGCACTTACAACAAAAAATTGACCTTTTTTAAGAGATAAGCGCTCTAAAACATCTGAAGAATCAATTTGCTCCATATAATGATTTAAAACTTCAAACATAGGGCTACCCGTTTTTATAACACGGTCTGCTGGTAAACCTTCTGCTAATAAATAATCGCGAGCAATACTGCTATAGGTAAGATTGATATCTGCTGTATGATCAACAATTCGACGGTTAGTTTCTTCTGGCACACGCTGATCAAAGCAGCGGTTACCGGCTTCCATATGGAAAATAGGGATCTTTCTGCGTTTAGCAGGAATAGCAGAAATACAAGAGTTTGTATCGCCTAAAATAAGCATTGCTTCAGGCTGAACTTCTTCAAGCACTTCATCAACTTTAATAATGACTTGTCCGATAGTTTCAGCAGCATTTTTGCCCGCTGCATTCAAGAAGTAATCTGGTTTTCTTACACCTAAATCATTAAAGAAAACTTCATTCAACTCAAAATCATAATTTTGACCTGTATGAACAAGAATGTGTTCGCAATACTTATCGAGTTTGGAAAGAACGCGAGATAAGCGAATAATTTCTGGTCTAGTGCCTACAACACTTACAACTTTTAGCTTTTTCATTTTTATTTATACCTTGTAAGCAACCGTGTCAGGCGCTTGAGGATCAAAATTCTCATTCGCCCACAACATAACAATTAACTCTTCTTCACCAATATTCGTAATATCGTGAGACCAACCAGGAACGGTTTCAACAATTTTAGCCTCATCCCCAGTTGTGATTAATTCGCATACTTCGTCTGTCACTATATGCCTAAAACCAAAACGTGCTTTACCTTTAATAACCAAAAACTTTTCAGTCTTGCAGTGGTGATAATGGCCACCACGGGTTACCCCTGGGTGCGCTGTAAAGAATGAAAATTGACCAGAATCTTTCGTTTTAAGCATCTCAACAAAGCGCCCCCTAGGGTCTTCGTGTTGTACAACTTCATAACCGAAATCATCTGGCTTTATATAACTTATATAGGTCGCATATAGAACGCGCTCAAAACCATCACCAACGCGTTCGGTGATTAAAGTCTCACGGCTGTTTTTATAGTCATAAATTTTTGCAGCTAATTCGCCCAAAGTCACTTTGTAAACAGGCTCAACATCAACATGTATCTTGTCTGTAGGCTGATTATAAAGCACATCAATAAACGAGGTTATAACTGCACCAATATGCACTAAATTGAGCGATGCGTTTTCATCATTTATTTGAATAGGTAAGCCATTAGCGATGTTATGACAAAATGTCGCAACAACAGAGTTATAATTTGGCTTACACCACTTACCAAAGACATTTGGTAGACGGTAAAGGTAAACTCTGTTACCCGTTTCATTGTGTAAGTTTAAAAGGTATGTTTCAGCTAAAAGCTTACTATGGCCGTACGCGTTTTCACGCTCAGCTTGAATAGAAGAACTCAGAACAATTGGTATATTACGCCCTGTCGCTTTTACTTGCTCACAAATCGCTAAAGTTAAATCTGCATTGCCAAATTTAAACTCGTCTTCTGTTTCGGGTCTATTTATGCCAGCTAAATGAAAAATAAAATCTGACTTTTCAATCAATGAGCCTAATTCATCTAAGCTATTTTGGCGTGTAAACTTTAAAATTTCGACATTTGTGTTGCGCTTAAGGCTGACGATTAAGTTTTTACCTATGAAGCCATCGGCACCGGTCACTAAAATATTCATTTAAACACCTTCTGGAACAAATAGATTGCCAGACTCAATTTCATTCATAAAGTCAAGTTTACGTAGCAATTGCTTCATTTCTTCTACGTTTAAACGTTCGGTATTATGCGAGTTATAATCTTCAATCTTTGAAAGGTCTTCTTGACCTTCTTCAACATATTGTGAGTAGTTTAGATCTCTGTTATCGGCCGGTATTCGGTAATAACCGCCTTGATCTTCTGCAACGAACATTTCTTCACGACTACATAACGCTTCAAAAAGCTTTTCACCATGTCTTGTGCCAATTATATTTACTTGATGTTCTGGTTTACCGACCATTTCTAGTATTGCTTTTGTTAATACCTCAATTGTTGCAGCTGGTGCCTTTTGAACAAAAATATCACCATTTGTACCATATTCAAATGCATGTAAAACCAAATCAACGGCATCGTTCAAAGTCATCATAAAACGTGTCATTGACGGATCTGTGATTGTAATTGGCTTTTGTTCAAGCACTTGTCTAATAAATAGCGGAATTACAGAGCCTCGAGATGCCATGACATTACCGTATCTAGTTCCACAGATAACCGTTTTACTTTTCTCAACAGTCCGCGATTTAGCAACCATGACTTTTTCCATCATTGCTTTTGAAATCCCCATCGCGTTTATAGGATACACCGCTTTGTCAGTACTTAAACATACAACTCTTGATACACCATTTACGATTGCAGCCTCTAAAACATTCTCGGTTCCAATTACATTAGTATTAACCGCTTGCATCGGGTGGAATTCACAAGAAGGTACCTGTTTAAGCGCTGCTGCGTGATATACATAGTCAACGCCACGAGTTGCAGAAAGTATTGAGTTATAATCTCTCACATCACCGATATAGAACTTTAGTTTATGGCTATTGTATTTTTTGCGCATATCATCTTGCTTTTTCTCATCTCGCGAAAATATACGTATTTCTTTAATACTAGATTTCAAAAAGCGTTCTAAAACCGCATTACCAAATGAGCCTGTCCCACCGGTTATTAGTAAAACCTTATTTTCAAACATCTATTAATCAACCTCATTTTGACTTGTTTTTGAAGCTATTATTCTTAAATATTGCTGAGCTCTATCTTTTGCAGTATTTACATTTTCAAGAGCGTTATGATTAACAGCTCCCTCCTTACTTTGGTGAAAGTAACTATAGATTAAATCAGCTGCCACCTCTGCGTCACCAGGTTCAAAAAGCGTATTCAACTCATGATAAACCTCTGAAACAAATGGCAATTTACAAGCAAAAACTGGTTTGCCTGAAATAATAGCTTCTAATGGCGATGCTGAAAAGCACTCCAAAAGACTTGGGAATATTAAACCATCTATTTTTTCATAGAAGCTTGGACACTGCATACTATTTATAGCACCGTAAGAATAAAAGTTATCTTTCACGTCAAATGATAGCTCATCCATTTCTTCATTTGACAAAGTAAAAACAAAACCAACCTTTTCTTTATACTTAGAAATAAGAATATCATTTATCTCCAAAATAAATTCTAGATTTTTATGAATGTAGTTTCTACCAATATAGCCTAACTTTATCCTTTCTTTAATTTCAATTTCTGGAAGAACTTCTCTTAAATTAGAATTCAAAAAAGGTGCTGAAACCGCATTGCTGACAACTTCAATTTCGTCTTTACAAAAACCTTGTTCGACCAATTTCCGCTTTACTAGGTCATGCTCAACTACGAGTAAATCTGCTTTTTTAAAGAACTTTTTTTGAATTCGATATTTCAATTTACTCTTTAGTGCATCGAAAAACCCTAACTTCTTATAAACCTCATTCTTTGGATAAATAATCCATGGTTGAGCAAAACCAACAACATTCACCTTAGAATACAACTTTCTATAAACCGGGCCAAATATAGTAAAGCTCACACAGCATTTTCTAGAAATTGAGACGAGCTCAGGAGGTAATGCCCTACTCCCAAAGTAATTACATTCGCGCAATCTAACATTTTTATGCGTATATTCCATAATAGGCACAGACTTTAAAACTGCTTCAGAGGCAAATATATAATATATAAAACCACTCGAATCACCTTCACCCAATATATTATTCAGCTCATAAATAAAGGATGCAGCCACCTGGACCCCACCTCCAGAATGTAGATTAGATGCGTTAATTAAAACATTCCTCACTTCCAATTCACACGCCCTTAAAAATATAAAAATTAACTACCAACCCTTTTAAGAACTTCGATTTAAATACCACCAAGGCTAAAGTAGATAAATATAGTAAAAACAAACAAACCACTTCAATAAAAAGGTTAGCTTCAAAGAGTCCTTCAACAAAAGAATATGAAATAAAAAAAGCAGAAAAAGCGAACAAAATAAAAAACAAAACAAATCTAAAGTCAATAGATATTTCTGTATTACGAACTGACAAATAGAAAAGAGATATAGAACTAAGTATAGCGCAGATTACTGTTGAATAAGCTAAACCAAGCAAGGCATAAAACTCTATTAATACAACATTTCCAACAACATTAATAATCACAAAAATAATTGACACGATCATTGGTAAAAAAGTTTCACCTCGACAGTAAAAAACTTTTAAACTAGCCAGTTTCAGGGCGATAAAAGGAATTGCTATAGAGTACACACTCAGTATTCTTGATACATCTAATGACAAACTGCCATTAAACTGCCCCCGCTCAAAGATAAACTTAATAATATCCAACGAATAAAAATACAACACACCAGAAATAGGTACAGTTAAAAATATCAGCAATATTACCAGCTCATTCACTAGGGATGAAAGTTTATTAAAATCCCTGACAGAATATTTCTGATTCATTATAGGAAAAAATAAAGAAAGTAACGTTGCAACGATAACAAACTCCGTTATTGATCCTATTCTTACAGCATAATTTAATGTCGACAGAGCTCCTTCTGCGATAGAAATAGCCATACCCCTGTCTATAACAAAATTCAATTGATTAAAAACAACACCAAATATTACAGGACACGCCAATGCGACACTTTTCCTAATTTCCTTCGCTGTTCCCAGTTTATAACTATTAAAGACATCCGTTTTCACGGAAAAAAACTGTATTAGAAACGTACAAATTACACCGAAAAGATACCCATATGCAATTAAAGCAACATCTTCATATACAACCGAAAGCAGAATAAATGTTATTGATATAACATTTATAGGCAGAACAGAAAAAGCAGAAAGAACATAATGGCCTCTTATATTCAAATAGGAAGCCAATATGTTAGAGGCTAGAAGGAATGGCATTGAAAAAACAGTAATAGCAAAAAACTGAAAATATATTGGGCTACTATTGAAACCATAAAAAAGATCACTTCCTAACAATTTGTAGAGTACTAAAGATAGGAAAGACAATCCTACGCCTACAAAGAAAAGTAAGAAGCAAAAGCTTTTAGTATAAAGGTTTGCTGTTACCTTGTTAAACTGCGCCGCTATTCTTGCATATGAGGGGGAATATACAGCACTAATACCTGATGCAATAAAGCCAATTATAATAGTAGGAGCTAGCATAGATATGACATAAGCATCTGTTATCTTCGATGCGCCAAAATTGGCAGCCATCATCACTTCCCTAACAAATGCCAATAACTGAGATACAATAGATGCAAAAAAGACATATAATGTGATTATTTTCATTTCTTTATATACTTCTCAAGAAGTAGTGCATTTGTCTCAGCCGTACAATGAGAAAACGTATTTTGAATGTATGAGTAATCGGCACGCTTCCCTTTCATTTCATCTATAAAACTAATAAGTTTATCTCTTCTCAAACTTAACTCTGACTCTTGTAATGTCAGCGCAAATTTATATTTGGCCAAATACTCTAAACAAGGGTCATCTTTGGATTTAGAAAAGTGTATAATCGGTATTCCAGTAGAGATACAGTCAAAAATCTTACTGGGCATAATATCTACCTGTACATTACCTATAGTAATTAGGAAGTCTGCTTGTTGGTAATAATGCTCTAATTCGCTAGAGTCGACGGGTTCATTAAAACTAACATTCTTGAGTTTTTTCTTTTTTAATGAAGTTAAGATATTTCCATAAGAATAAAATTCAATATTTAAATCTTGCTCTAAGCCGCAAAGAAAGTTGAGAGCCATCAAAGGATTTCGTTGAGTTCTGTCGATTCCCCCAGCATACAATAATAAAGCTCTAGGGTTTGAACCTCCCTCCCTCTCTTTACAGCGGTTTGAAACCATTGGGTGTTCAATAAAGTCTACACGCTCAGGATTAAAGTTATTTCTTTCTAGATATTTGCGCAAAATTGGTAAACAAATAACCGACTCCATGTTCTTTAACATAGATAAAAATACTTGTTTGTTTGAGTGATCTTTTAGCTTCCTAATAATCCCAAAAAGACCACTATTTGGTGGTTTTTCCAAGAAAAGTGCAATTTTTTTACTTTTATCAATATTTGAATTTAATAAAGCACATGACTCCTCAAATGTTACAGAAACTATGTGCTCATACACTTCTATCGAATCCAGTCTCTCGATCTCTCTCTTTGCTGCAACAACCAAGCTATATTTTTCACTTTTAGCCGAAAGTCGATTAGTAATGAAATCTTTGAATCTATTTGAGCTGGGAAGTGGAATCCTGAAAACCTTAATATTTTCAGAACACGTTGGTTCCGATATTCTCGAGCTAAAGCATAAAACATGTATCTCATTATCAACAGCAAGCCTCTCCAATAAAGGCTTTATTAAATTACCCGACGCAGATAGTTCCGGATAGTAGCCCCTTACTACAAATAAATACTTTTTAGACATTAAGATAATACCTCCGGCTACATAACCAAACAATCAACAAGGTAAAGAATGAAAAAAATATAAACGGATTACTCATTAATATATTATTCGCAGGAATAAAAAAAAGTATGATAACTATAACTGAAAATAATGCTACAGAAACACTAGCCCCTTCTTCTTTCGCACTTTTATAGACTAGTGAAGATAAGAACCCAAAAAAGCCCATTAGTACTGGAACACCATAATGACTAACATCATTAGCTAACCAAACAAATCCTGTATGCCACTGTATTCTAGGATCCCAGTACACAGCCATTTTTTGTTGATATGTTTTTAACCAAAGTTCAATTTCGTTCGCACCAAACATAGTTGACTTGGACATAATAAAATAACCAGAGCCAAAACCAAAGGTAGAGTCAAATGGATAAGAAAAAGAAAGCGACAAACCATAATATCCCTGAGAGATGTAAGAACAAGCTACAGAAATAGCAACTGCTAACTTCACAGGAAAAAATGAAAAAATAAAGTGTTCTTTATCAACCTCAATTCCCGAAATACTTCCGGGAACATAATCGAAATTCAATCTACTTGTAATTGCAACTAGGAAATAAGTAATAAAAATAGAAGTTACAGCTACACTAGTTAGTAACTTAGCCTTACTTATCTTTTGACTTTTCATAAAAATAGAAACTACTATAGGAACTATAGTCATGAACACGCCAAAGTTGGTACCTTTAATTATATATGAGAAAGCATTTATCAAAATTATAGCTACCAACAACGACTTATTCAGAAAAGACAATTCTTTAAATTTTTGTACTCCAACGCAAACAATAATAAAAAACAGAGGAAACAAAAAAACATAAATCTGGTTATATATTGAACCCACTTTCTCTTTTTCAATATTACCGTAATATGCGTTACCCGAATCGAATATTCCCTCTTTAATACTCTGATAAAGGCTCCCATCAACATTAGAAAGCATTGATAAAACAGCCGCCATCGACAATATTATTGATGATAAAAATAAAAACACAGGTTCTTTAGAGCGTATTGAATACCTAGGTTTAGTATAAAAGAGTTTACTTCCAACTAAAAAACCAAAACTCAAAGCTCCATAATAAACAGCTAAAAAAAGGAAAGTTTCCATTTGATTTTCACTTGGATATTTTAACGGTCCAAAATAAAAAACAACAATACCAAAAAATATATAATAAAAGTAAACCTTTACCATATTCCCACCTAGAATTGAGACTTCCACTCCAATATATTCTTTTCAGGAATACGTATGTTTAGCTGATAATCTTTAGCAATAAAATTTGATACCGACATCAAGTCCCCCCTTTCAGCTACAGGTAGGCCAAATGATTTACTTTTTTCTCTAGCTCTATTGTCTATTGCCAATATTAATGTTTTTACTTTCTTCTGGAGGGCTCGAACACCACCATGCAATCTAGTTCCAATATAATCAACGTTTAGATTTTCTAATGCATGGTCAAACGCTTCAAGTGAAGGCGGTATAATATCAACCCCCTCCAAACCCAACTGCGTAATATATTCAAAATCACCAATACCTTGAGGCCAAAAATAAACATTCTTATATTTTCTTTTAATTAAGTCAATAAAATCCAAATCTCTACTTACATCTTTATTATAATCAGTAAGTGTAAAGACAACATTCTCAGAAGTCTTTTTATTGACCTCATAACAATGCTCTTGATTAAGAGCCCACATTGTCGGACAAGAAGTATTTATGACATTCTTAATTCCAATACCTTCGAGTATACTTTTAGTGTAATCATCTCGTACACTATGAACATAATTTTTATCTAAGACGCTATTCAACAATAGCTTTGTGTAGAAATTAGGGTTATTTTTATACTGCCACCAACCAACCCCAACTAAAACGCAAGGTCCTGTTATCCATGACTTTAGAAGTGTAATATCCCACTGTCGTTTGAATCCAAAAAATGTGGACTTTAATAAATTACTTCCCAATACAAACTTAAGGTCATTTTGGATTAAAGGGCGCATATAGTAAAAACTATGGGGTGTATGCGTTGGTATTTCCGTAACAAATGCATTATCCAAAATATACGACATTTCTTTCTTTGCTGCATCAGCAATTATTTTATCACCCACATTATACGATGCTAATCCAGGGCTATATAACGTAACTTTTTTCATTAATTCTATCCAAAAAACTCAACTTCTAGCGATATTCATAGTTATAGTAACCATAATATCCATATTTGTTATTGTATTTCTTGACTACACCGTTGAATACTACCCCTTTTACGTCAATACCATTTTGCTCAAAACGGTTACGCGTAATTTCTAGCTCTTTTGCGTGGTTTTGACCAAAACGGGTTACTAGTAATGTTGTACCAGCATGTGCACTCACAATAGCAGGATCTGTTACCGCTAAAATTGGTGGTGTATCAACAATAATTAAGTCGTACATTTTGCTCACTTCACCAATCAATTTACTAAAATTTTTATGCATTAATAGCTCTGAAGGGTTAGGTGGAATTTGGCCTCGGGTCATTACCTGCAAGCCTTCGACTTGGCTTGACTTAATGACTTGGGCTAAGCTCAAACGACCCGATAGATAATCGCTTAACCCCTCATCCCAATTCATACCAAACTGAGTTTGCAGGTATCCTTTACGCATATCTCCGTCTATTACAAGCACTTTTTTACCACTTTGTGCTAAGACTGTTGCTAAGTTGACAGTAATAAACGACTTACCAACACCTGGGCTCGGGCCTGAAACCGCAATAACGTTGTTTTTTGCCTCAAGCATGGCAAAGTGCAAACTTGTACGCAGACTTCTGAGAGCTTCGACCGAAAGGTCTGCTGGGTTGTCTATTGCCAAAATAGATTTGGCTTTTGCTGTTTTGCCCTTACGCGCTTTGGCAAAGCCTGTAAGTTTCACTTGATAATCCGAGAAAGGAACGCTGGCGTATACAGGTAAGCCTAACGCTTCAATTTCCGCAGGGTCTTCAATCCCTTTATGCAGCGCTTTTTGAACAAATACAATAGCAATAGCTAACATACCTCCCAGCATAGTTGCCATTACAACGATTAATGCTTTTTTCGGCTTAACTGGCTGGGTGGTATTTACCTCTGCATAATCTACTATACGAACATTACCTACCGTACCTGCACGCACAATATCTAGCTCTTGAGTTTTACCTAGGAGCAGCGTGTAGATTTCATTATTTACCTCTACATCACGCTTTAAGCGTAACAGCTCCCGCTGAGTCTCTGGCAACCCCTGAACTTCACCAGCTAGTTCATTGCGTTGGCGCTTTACGGTATCAATTTGCTCTACCACACCACGGTAAGAGGGATGTTCACGTTTAAATTTACGACCAAGTTCTAAACGTTTTAGTTCTAATTCTTGCAGTTTAGTTTCTAGTTTTACAATTTGCTCTAAAACCCCCTGTGTTTCTAGGCTAATATCAATAGACTCTTGGCGAATCTGGTAATCGTTAAAGGCTTTTTCAGCGCGTTCTAGGTTGCGTTTAACTTCTGGAAGCTGCACCTCTAAAAACTCGAGAGACTGCTGTGCCTCAGCGCTGTTACGCTCTACGTTGCGACGTACATAAATACCAGCCACTTTGTCTAGCACTTTTTCTGCATATTCAGGACTTGCATCTTGCAGCGCAAGATTAATAATACCTGAGTCTTTGCCCTTTTCAGATGCTGAAATTGCGCTTTGTAGATCTAAAATCGTCTGGAGTCGATTACGTTTAACGATTGAAAACTCGGTTTCTGGACGTGCAATCAAGGTCTTAATGGTCAGCTCAAATTGGCCTTGTTTTACTTCTGCACCGACTTTACCCGTGAGTACTTCATCGCCATCACTTGTTAACAATGCAAAAGACTCTTCCGATATCGCTTGCAAAACGAATACTTCACCGATTGCGCTAATTGGCACTTTAAATCGGTGTATTTCAACTTGCTCACCACCCCATGCATAAGAGCTCGCGCCGAGGCTTGGCTCTGCGACTTCGCCTTCGCTTTGTGCAACAAATTTACGGAAGCTGAGGCTGCCAAATAGCGGAAATAGTTTTGGTTCAACAACGATATCTAAGTTTAATGCATCAACAGCCTCACCAATGACACTTCTGGATTTTAGCAGCTCGATTTCGGTTACCGCGGCTGAGGTGCTTTCAAACATACCAGACATGTCGTCAAAACCAGGCACCGCCCCTCCTTTTTCCTCAACCTGTACCATTGCAGTTGCTTGGTAGATTGGTGTGCTAAATATTGCGTAGGCTATACCTAGCAACATAAATAACGCGGTAATACCTGCAATAAAGAACTTTGCATCTAATAATGTGCCAACGAGCGCCATTAAATCGATTTCTTTTGCCTCTTCTTTTGAAGACTTTTGACTTGAGATAAAATTTGGCTGAGCATTCATATACTCACGGATCCTTATAAATACTGTTGCCAAGCGCCACAGGCGCTATCGATAAGCTCATAAACATGCTCAAACGCTTCACGTGATTGGCGATAGGGATCTGGAATTTCTTTATCGCCAATCCATTTGCCAAGCAAAAAGGTTTTGCCACGAGCGTGAGGGTAACGGCTGCAAAGGTCAGTTAAATGCCTTTGTTCCATTACGAGGATGAGACTATTTTGTGCGACCAAGGTACCAGTTAACTGGCGACCTCGGTGCTCACTCATGTCGATTCCTTGTTCTTTCGCCAACTCCTGCGCTAACATATCAGCGGCTTTTCCTTCTAGGGCGGTTAATCCAGCTGACGAAACAGCTACATTTTTACCACTTAGTTTGTTCTTTAGCTGATACTCTGCCGTAGGGCTACGACAGATATTACCCGCACAAACCATTAAAACACTATCAAACATGAGTACTCACAATTACTGATTTTCTATATCTTTAATCGCGTCTACTGTAGACAGTGACGGCAATAATAGACTGATAACTTTGTTCCAGCGAGCAAGTGGCGCGCTAGTAACATACACAATATCTTGCGGCTCAAGTTCAAACTGTTCAGCAAGTACTAGAGAAGCTACGTTTTTAGCATGTAGTTGATATACATCTGCAAGTACACCATCTTTTTGTAGGTCGCGTTTACGCAGTACAAAAACACCATTAGCATCAGCTGTGCGTTCATTAAATCCACCAACATCTGTGAGTGCTTCAGCCAGACTTAAGCCATAGCGATTTACGTCTACTTTGCCTGCTTTAATTACGTCGCCTAGCACATACACGTTACGTTTGTCGTTGCGGCTGATATGAATGATATCACCGTGTTGTAACAAGCGGTTTTGTGAAATATCGCCCTCGGCATAGAAGTCATCGAGTTGAATAACCTCTGTTTTCTCTCCGCGAGTAAATGTTACGGTTTCCCAATCTGCACTTTCAGTCAGGCCGCCAGCTTGGTTTATTGCATCGATTAGCGTAACTGGCGTTTCTGTAATTGGGTATACACCCGGTTTTGTTACTTCACCGGTTACGTATGTTTTTTGGCTTCTAAAGCCAACCACTTTGACATCGATTTGGGGCTCTTCGATAACACGACTTAAGCGTTTAGTAAGATCTTCACGTAACTCATTTACTGTTCTACCTGCTGCTGGAACTTTTGGGGCGTAGGCAAAATTAATAGTGCCGTCGGCTTGAACACGGAAACCATCAAACTCGGCTGTTCTTTGTACCGCTGCCGGGATTGTAAGTTCAGGGTGATCCCAAACACCAATCGTAATGACATCCCCAACACCTAAACGATATTCGTAGTTTGAGACATCGATACCAGCAAGTGACGAACGGTCAATTTTTTTGGCTTGTTTGATTTTGTGCTCTTGAACTAACTGAGAATCGATGATGTGAATATTTACTTTTTCTAAGTCGCGTTCTAGATTTGCGGTTTGTTCACCAGAGCCGATCCCTTCAAAATGGCCACCAGGAACAAGTGTACAGCCGCTCATTGTCATCAGAACGGCTGAAGCAATGATAGTTTTACAGCGTAGCGCCATTGTTTCTTCCCAAAAGTGTTGTAATCTTTTCTTTTCATTACTTTTATTGCCCTTTATTAAATAGTAGAGAGACAATAAAAATTTCGTGGGCTAATTAAAGCATGCACGATTGTTAATCGCAAGTGAGTACTAAGTTTTGCGCAAGATCTCACTCTATATTCTATGTTTTTACCTAGAGATGTGGTTAAAAGCCTTTATCAAGTTTGAGTTTATTTTTTAGATTGTTGTTTTTGTTGTTTCTTAATTTGCAATTTAATCCTTGGTCCTTGGTCGCGGCGTAAATCTGCTACGTCTGAGTTTGAACCATTTTGTCGCGACATAAAGTCGCTGCTACGGTATTTAAGCACGCTTCCGCCCTTAGGTTGTAGCTCCTAAATGCTGGTTTTAGTTTACGTAAAAGATCGCGAGGTGAACTCGCTCCTACCACGTTGACCTAAGGTGTTTATGTATTCGCGGCGTAAAGCCGCTGCTACGGCATTCAGGCACGCTTCCGCCCTTAGGTTGTAGCTCCTTAATGCTGGTTTCGGTTTAAGTAAGAGATCGCGAGGTGAACTCGCTCCTACCACATTGACCTAAGGTATTTATGTCTTCGCGGCGTAAAGCCGCACTAGAACCATTTTGTCGCGACATAAAGTCGCTGCTACGGCATTCAGACACGCTTCCACCCTTAGGTTGTAGCTCCTAAATGCTGGTTTTAGTTTTGGTAAAAGATCGCGAGGTAAACTCGCTCCTACCACATTGGCCCAAGGTGTTTATATCTTCGCGGCGTAAAACCACTCTGTCGCGGCGTAAAGCCGCTGCTACGGCATTTAAGCACGCTTCCGCCCTTAGGTTGCAGCTCCTAAATGCTGGTTTTAGTTTACGTAAAAGATCGCGAGGTGAACTCGCTACTACCACATTGACCCTAGGTGTTTATGTCTTTGCGACGTAAAGCCGCGCCTGAACCATTCTGTCGCGACATAAAGTCGCTGCTACGAAATGGTTTGAGCTTTTAAATTACGGCTACAAAATTGCTAACGTTCCGCTATGTGAATGTAATCGCTCTAACAACGTGAAGAAGTTTACAGTCAAACCAGAGTACACCTTTTTTATAACAATTAAATAAGAATAAAGGGTGAAGTTTTTATTGTACCTTTTTTATTGTACAGTTATCAACAACGATTTGTGCGTAATGGTTAAGCAGTTTAATTAATAAAATGCTACGTAGTTCTCCATCAGGTTGTTGATATATGGCGTGAATGTCTTTGTAACAGCCGTCTGTTAACTGAACCAAATCGCCTTCTTGAAGGTCGAGCTCGTCCGCGATTTCATTTTTATTCATTAGTTGAGCGACGAGTTCATCTGGCACCATTTGCAGATCGGTACCATAACGAATAAAGTCAGAAACACCGCGAGTGTTTTTTACCGCAGAAAAGTGTGAAGAATGTGGATCTAGCTTAACAAATAAATATCGTGGAAACAGCGGTTGCTTCACCGCCTTTGAGCTAGAGGTTTTTCTTTTTACGAAAGTTGGGAAGCAAGACTCTATCCCTTGATTTTGAAGATTTGACTGTGCTCTGTGTTCTTGTTTTGGTTTACAGTAGAGCAAATACCAGCATTCCATGCGTTGCGTTCCCTAAAAAAATAAGCCTAACGAATTAGGCCTACTATTATACGTATATTCTCAATTAGGTCTAGCCTAGTCACTGCCAAAAAGGTCTCTTGTGTAGACTTTTTCGGTAACGTCTTGTAACTCTTCGACCATACGATTAGAGATGATTACATCACAGCTACGTTTGAATACATCTAGGTTATTTTCTACTCTCGAATTAAAGAAAGTTGCCTCTTTCAGTACTGGCTCATAAACAACGACTTCAACACCTTTCGCTTTTATGCGCTTCATCACCCCTTGAATAGATGAGGCTCTAAAATTGTCGGATCCTGCCTTCATGATCAGGCGATAAATCCCTACAGTTTTGGGATTACGCTTTAGAATGGACTCAGCGATAAAATCCTTTCTTGTTGTGTTTGCATCAACAATCGCTTGAATGATGTTGTTTGGTACGTCTTTGTAGTTCGCTAGTAGCTGCTTGGTGTCCTTAGGTAGGCAATATCCGCCATATCCGAAAGACGGGTTATTATAATGATCACCAATTCTTGGGTCTAAGCACACCCCTTCGATAATTTGCTTTGTGTTTAAACCATGAGACTCTGCGTAGCTATCTAACTCATTAAAGTAGGCTACGCGCATCGCCAAATAAGTGTTCGAGAATAATTTGATCGCTTCGGCTTCTGTTGACCCACTAAAAAGCACATCTATATCCGCTTTTAATGCCCCCTGTTGAAAAAGGTTAGCTATAACTTGTGCATATTCTGATTTAGCACCAATTATGATCCGTGATGGATATAAATTATCGTGGAGCGCTTTACCTTCTCTTAAGAATTCAGGAGAAAATATAATACTCTCATAGCTAAACTGCTCCCTAGCTTTACGAGTGAAACCCACAGGAACTGTAGACTTTATTACGATCTTCGCCTGAGAATTGATAGACAGCAATTCACCGATTACATTTTCTACACTACTTGTATTAAAAAAGTTCGTCTTTGGATCATAATCAGTTGGTGTAGCGATTATAACAAGCTCAGCGTTACCAAAAGCACTCTTTGCACATGTTGTGGCTACTAATTCGAGCTCTTTCGAAAGCAGATACTCTGAAATCTCAGGGTCATAGAAAGGCGAAATCTTATCATTCACCAAGCGCACCTTGGACTCGTTTATATCTAGCAATGTAACTTGATTATGCTGCGCGAGAAGAATTGCGTTGGAAAGCCCAACATAACCTGCACCAACAACTGTTATCTTCATAGTTTTAGCCTCTTTTCAACTCTCAGCTTACTATAAGTAAAGAAGATGACAGTTAAGTGGACGCATTTAGCTCTCTAGCTGACTTTGCACTTGAAGAACCATAATATTTCAACCGCTCCGGATACAACGCGGTCATAACAATAATCAGTCCAACAATAGCATATACACTATTCATCGAGCTGACTGATGCTCCATTTAAAAATAAAATACTGATGCAGGCAAGTCTTGCTCGCGGCGAAACATCGCTCAATTTGAGTAGCTGATTCACTGCCAAAAAGATAAATAACAATCCTAAAAAGCCATGGTCAAATACCGCTCTAGTGAGATAAGTATGTAATATAACTGAGTAACACACTCCTGGCTTACCTGCACTAAATAGTGATTGGTAATACTGCAGCCTTGTGCACACACTTTCGGGCATTGCTGTAAGTGTTTGCGAACCAATCAAATATTCTTGCCACCCCCAACTTGAGATCGCTTTCAAAAAGCCTTGGAAAAAAACCACCCTATCGATTGCTTCAATATCACCGCCCGACAAACGACTAATAAAGGTTGCTGCGACACCGGCTGCAATTATAGCAACAACAAGCAACTTAATGATGGTCTTCCAACCAAAATCCTTAATATAGAAAATGGTGAACATTGCAAGAAAGCAGATCACACCAGAACGAGAACCTGAAAGAAAAGTAACCATACCTAATGCCATCCAGTCGAATAATGACAAAGAGCGATTAAAGCCCCATATTGCACACCCTAATAGCAATACAAACATAATTTCATAGTTATTTTCGGTAAAAATACCTGGCCGACCTTCTTGCCCAAGGCCAATCCAGATGACATACTTGATGAAAAATAGTAGCAGAAGAATATGCCAAAAACGTCGCAGTAGCTTTTCTTCGAATAACACTTTAGAGGAAAAAAATGACAATAAAGCGAGATAAAAAAAAGTTTTATAGGCAATAAAGTAATCTACAGGATGGATACCGCGAGCCTTAGCTAAGGCTAACGTAATAATTAAATAAAGCAGGCTACAACTGAACACTAGCCATGCGCTTGGGCACATGCGCTTAGCAACAAACAAAAAAGTACATAAAACCAGCAATTCGAAAATAGCATTAGTTGGCAGCACATGGTATTGACCAATAATACCAATACTCATGATTGCTAATGTTAGAAAGAAAAACAGAAACTGCTTTCTAACCATGCTTATCTCCGATGCTTTAAAGCCATATAGCTACGAGCGATCCAGCTCTTTGGCATTATTAGTAAGAAAAAAGCAGCTACGCGATACCTATCCCATTGCAATAAAGGATGGGTTAGCAGAAGTTTTAATGCTTTCATGCGATTACCAATGAGTAAATTACTTTTTACACTGCTCATCACGGTAAGATGTTGTAGGTATTTAACACTTCCAATAAGCTCAGTAGGCACAATACCATCATCCAGCAAACGCTGAAATTCAAAAATATGTGGAGATGGCTGTTCAAAATCCGACGGCGACTGCCCAACACTAGAAGCCGTTAAATCATACATCACAGACACAGACTTGTCATAAGCAATTGGCCACTGACAAGCAACGCTACCCCATACGGCCTGATCTTCACCTAGGCTTAATCCTTCTTTAAACCCACCGACTTTTAGCAAGCTATCTTTTGCAATGCAAACAGACGACGAAGTTATTGGTAAATCAGCATTACAACACGCTAAAAAATAATCTTGCAGCAACCCTCTATTTTCTACTAAATGTTGGTTTTTGGCCGCTCGCTTCCCTTCCACTGTATTGAACTCATAGCCAGTACAAAAAATACGTGCATCTGGAAAGGTTTGATAAAGAGATTGAATATTAGACAAAAAGTCTTCATGCCAAACATCATCAGCATCCAAGAATGCAACGAACTCAGCGTTAGCAGCACGAACACCAACATTTCTTGCAGCAGAAACGCCTTTGTTAGCCTGCTGTAATAATCTCACCTTACTACTGTTTATTTTCTCAACTACACTCGCTCCAGCATCGGTGGAGCCATCATCTACGACAATGATCTCACTCGCTGGATGTTTTTGAGATAGTACAGAATGAACAGCTCGTTCAATATATTCGGCTTTATTAAAAAGCGGAATAACTACAGAAATATTCATTCTTTTAAGCACTCACAAGCAAAATTATTCGGCACTGTCGGCGCATAAATATCCATGCATAGGCAGACTCAGTACTGACTTAGCCAGTTTTTCAGCAATCGGAAAATCACCTTCCTTATGACCTAAATGCTCAAAAGCACTTTGCTGATGCATACAGGTGCCATAGTAAATCATGGTCGGAATGCCTTGTTCTTTATATGATTGCATTACCTGTTCACGATTATCTACTTGGATAGTGTATTGCGCCCATGAACTTAAATATCCCTCAGGCACAAAAGGCGTAACAAACTGCGACTGAAGATCATTGGTATAGTTCTTGGCGGCGCAGTTACGATTCTCCAATTCGGTAGGAAAAGCAGCAAGCTTCTCCAATAAAATAGCTGCTTGAATTGTATCTAATCGGCTATTCATGCCGATGCGAACATTATCGTATTTGTCTTTACCTTTACCATGCACTCGTAATGATTGTAATAATGCAGCATATTCATCGTTATCGGTAAATAGCGCCCCACCATCACCATAGCATCCTAATGGCTTAGCAGGGAAAAAGCTGGTTGTAGCTATATCGGCAAAAGAGCCTGCACGTTTGCCATCAATCTCACCACCAAACCCTTGCGCTGCATCTTCAATAATCTTTAGTTGATATTTATCCGCAATTTCTTTAATCGCAGGATAATCAGCAGGCAAGCCGAATAAGTCCACAGCCATAATCACTTTAGGTGTCAATTCACCAGCGTCTATTACCTGCTTAATTCGGTTTTCAAGATCGATTGGACAAATATTGAATGTTTTTGCATCAGAATCGACAAATACAGGAGTCGCCCCCGCAAAAGCGATAGTCTCAGCAGAAGCGAAAAATGTAAAAGTTGGACAAAAGACGGCGTCTCCAGCCTTTACACCTAATGCCATTAGAGCTAAAGACAGCGCGTCAGTACCGTTAGCACAGGTGATAGTATGCTTTACACCTACATAATCAGACAATGCGGCTTCTAGCTCTTGTACTTCTGGCCCCATAATGTACTGACCATGTTCTAATACCGCTGCGATCCGTGTATCTATTTTTGTTTTTAAATGCTGATACTGTGCAGCTAAGTCGATAAATTGCATTACATCATTCCATTAAAATTGATGACTAAGTTGGTTTCCGTTTAGTACATACTGCTCGCCAGTATGCGGACAAACACAACGACCTTCACCTTCAAGGGGCAAGTCTAATTGCTCGCCATATTTACTGATCCAACCGATTTGCTTCGCTGGTACTCCGACCATAAGCGCAAAAGGGGGAACGTCTTTATTAACTACAGCGCCGGCACCAATCAACGCATACGAGCCGATTGTAACGCCACACACGATTGTGCAATTTGCACCAAGCGTTGCGCCTTGCTGAACGCGAGTATCTCGGTATTCAGTTTTGCGCTCTATAAACGACCTCGGATTATAGACGTTGGTGAATACCATGCTCGGACCACAAAATACATCGTCTTCTAGATAAACGTTGTCATACACTGACACATTGTTCTGGATTTTAACGTTATTACCAATCTCTACTTTATTACCGACAAAAACATTTTGTCCGAGCGAACAGCCGGCTCCAATTTTGGCTCCGCCACAAACATGTGCAAAATGCCAAACTCGAGAGCCTTCACCTATCTGAGCACCGTCATCCACAATCGCGCTTTCATGTTTTTGGTAGGCCATTAGAGCTTACCTAGTAAAAACGGATGAACATCCGCTTGTGATTCGATATGCACTTTACCTTGACGGATTGCATTTACGGTTTCGATACAGTGACGTGCGTCTTCTAAGCCATAGCCTCTGCCAGCTAAAATTTCTTGATAAGAAACAGTATGAAGATCGGTAAAGCCGCCCGAAAACTCTAGCTCTTCACCATCACAAGTGATTGAGCGATAAGTCGGTTGCTTACCTTTAACGACTTCTGGTAAATCTTCAGCATCAATAGACAAAAACCATTTTACTCTGGCATTTTCATACTCTAAATAACCAGCCGCTTTGTCATTGTTCATGAAATGCAATTCGTTGCGCTGTAAGTCACCAAAAATAAAGTGCAGCATGTCAAAAAAGTGAACACCGATATTCGTCGCCACGCCAAAAGACTTTCTAGGATCGCCTTTCCAGCTTTGCATGTACCACTTACCACGAGAAGTAATGTATGTTAACTCCACTTCATGCTTGTCGGTATTTGACGAACTTGCGACTTTATCTTTCAGATCTAAGATAGCTTGGTGATGTCTTAGCTGTAATATGTTGAATACTCTCTTGCCGGTTTCTTGCTCAACCTGAATTAGGTCATCAAGTTCAGCGAGCGTCGGTACTAAAGGCTTTTCGCATATCACATCACAGCCCAAACGCAGACCAGCGGTAATGTGCGAGTGGTGTAGATAGTTAGGTGAGCAAACAGAAACATAGTCAAGCTTAGTCGCTTCATCGCGCTTCAATCGATGTGCATGGTCATAGAAGCACTCAAACTCTGTGAAAAACTCACTTTGCGGTGAAATACTATCGATGATACCCACAGAATCATTGATGTCATAGGCAACCGACAGCAGATTACCAGTTTCTTTAATGGCTTTCATATGACGAGGTGCGATATAACCCGCCGCACCAATTAATGCGAAATTCTTCATCTTTTCCATTGCTCTGTTATAGCCTTATGTCTGCATCTTGTGGGTTTAACACATGTTTAACATCGTATAAAACATGATCTTCTTTACCGAATGCTCTGATCTTTTCCACGCCCCACTCTTTAAACTCAGAGTGATCGACCGCGAGGATAATACCATCGTATTGACCGTGCTGTATCTGATTGACAAGTTGTATACCGTATTCTTTGTCTACTTCTTCTGCACTCGCCCAGCCATCGTAGACATCAACTGACATATTGAAATCTTGAAGTTCACGCACTACGTCAATGATTTTAGTGTTTCTCACGTCAGGGCAGTCGCCCTTAAAGGTAAACCCAAGTACGAGTACTTTAGCTTCATCTATATGAATTTTACGGCTTGAAAGCTTCTTAACTAGCTGTGTCGCGACGTATTCGCCCATACCATCATTGATGCGACGTCCGGCAAGTATGACCTCTGGACGATAACCAACTTCTTCAGCTTTAAAAGTCAGATAATAAGGGTCGACACTGATACAGTGACCGCCGACCAGTCCAGGCTTAAATTTCAAAAAGTTCCACTTTGTGCCAGCTGCGTTTAGTACTTCTTCCGTATCAATATTCAAGCGATTGAATATTTTTGCAAACTCGTTAATCACAGCAATGTTTAAGTCACGCTGGGTGTTCTCTATCACTTTCGCAGCTTCTGCAACCTTAATTGAAGATGCTTTATGCGTACCCACGGTGATAATTGAGCGGTACATCTCGTCGATAAAGTCGGCGACCTCAGGTGTCGAACCTGAAGTGATCTTAGTAATCTTTGTTAAAGTATTAACTTTGTCACCTGGATTGATCCGCTCTGGTGAATATCCAGCAAAGAAGTCTTGATTAAACTTAAGGCCTGAGATCTTCTCAATGATAGGAATACAGACTTCTTCTGTTGCGCCTGGATATACTGTGCTTTCGAAAATGACGATGTCGTTACTGCTGATATGACGAGCCACCAATTCCGACGCTTTACGAAGAGGATTAAGATCCGGTGCATGTGTATCATCAATCGGCGTAGGCACAGTAACGATAAAAATGTTACATGAGGTTAAGTCATTTTCGTCACAGGAGTAAGAAAGCTTAGCCGCTTCAGTTAGTTGTGTCTTATTCACTTCTAACGTTGCATCAAACCCGTCACGTAATTGCTCAATTCGACGTTTATTGATGTCAAACCCAACAACGTCAAAATATTTACCAAATTCAGCTGCTAACGGCAGACCTACATAACCAAGGCCAATAATGCCTATTTTTTTTGTTGGTGAAGGAGAAAACATACTTTTCCTATTTCTCGCGAGGGTTGGCTTCTTCGATTGACTGAGTGCGTTTATTTTTCATTTGTGCGCGCAGATAGCTAACAACAAACTTTGGGTATTCTTTTACAAGCCTTTGACGAACATGCTTGTGCAATACCGCTCTTTGCAACCAACGTAATCCAAGTTTTTTTACTAAAGGGTGATAATAGTCAGCTTTAATTGCTGACTGCTCAATAAATCCGCCACAAGTGAACAGTAACGCAGGAGTATCTAAAGCATTTTTTAATTCAACAATAAATTCATCTTGCTTTGGAGTCCCCATGCCACAAACAATAATTTCTGGCTGCTGCTGATTAAGATCAGCGATGACTTGTGACTTAAGTGCCGCATCATTTACATAACCATGATGCTTATAAACGACATTGAGGTCTGGAAACATGCTGACGTAATTTTTGACGGCGACATCAACTAAGGTCGGTTTTGCGCCAATAAAGGCGATGCGTTTTCCTGTTTGATTGGCAAAGCGTAAAACATCGACTGCTATCGAAGAAAAATCGAAGCTTAATCGCTGAATTTTATTTTGGTTAAAAGTGTTATGTAATTTTGTATGCAACGAACCATCTGAAAAAATAACGTCCAGTCCCGATAATAGGCGAGCATTTTTACTCAATAGAGAGTATGAAAATGGATTTACAAAAGTCACAGCGATACTACGCGACAGCCCTTTTGTACTCTCATCTAATAATTTATCAAATACTGTTTTAGAGGACAGTTTGTTATCTAACACTTTTGAATGAATCAAATTACGCCTACACTATCTGTTAATTTAACTTATCTAAAATACGCTTGAGCTTACTCTCCATGCTCAGGTTTTCTTCCGCATACTTTCTTAACTCACTTGGTGACATTAGTGTTTTAGTCGGTAACTCACAAATCAGCGTCGTGATGTCATTCGTGCTATCACTATTACTCACCATCAAGCGAATATCAGAATTCGCGGGGAAGTCTGGATCATTGGCAGCACCAATAACACTTAACCCTCTTGCCACATACTCTCTGGCTTTCAACACTGAAGCTTCATCAAGCCCAATGCGATACAAGCCAAGACTCGCAATGCCTATATGTGCATTGTTAAACTGTGCATCTAACCTAGCGCCCGATAAAAATCCCGTAAACTCAACTTGCGAGTCAATTTTTAATGATTTTGCCAGTTTCTTCAAAGGTTGAAACGCTTCCCCTTCGCCTACAATAGTCAAACTGACTTTCGGCGCATCAGGTTTATTTGCTAACTCTGCGATTGCTTTCAACAATCTATCATACCCATGCCAATCTGCGAGTTGCGCTACCGCAATTAAATTCAAGGTATCATCGGCTTGCCAGGATGACAGTGCGACTGGCAAATCTTCAGGTATATTAATACCGTTACCAATTTTAAGTGTTTTATGCTTAACGCCGAATAAATACCATGCAGATTCTTGCGCATATTGCACTATTAGATTTGCAGGCATTAGTACCCAACTGGCAGAAAGTAATGAGATACTCTGTTTAAACATTCTTACAAGCGTTCTTGGCTCTGATGTTTTAAGCTCTACCAGCACCGACTTTCGTGGTGTTGGCACATCCACTACTATTTTTGTTCCTCTTAGTCGCGCGAGCAAAAAAGGAAAAAACAAAAATGGAAACAATAAACTAGAAAAACGAACAAACAATACTTCTGTGTTGGTGCTCAACAGGGCCTTGATAAACCCCCACGCTCCCGACATCGTTGGCGCAAGCAATGTAGACTTGGCATTCAAGCCCAACTTTTGCGCAGAAGCAACTGTACTCTCTATTTTCTTCGCGACACCGGGCGTCTTCTCGGCATCTACAAAAGCGATATATTCAAACTGATGTTTCATTAGGCGCTTTCAAACTCCAGAAGAGCTGCCAATATCGCCTTCGCGGCTTCACCATTACCATATAAGCTCTCAGCTTGAGCAAAGTTCGTTGTTTTTGCAGCGTCAACCGCATTTAAAATTGCCTGTTTATCAGCACCAACTAGTTGATTCACGCCTGTATTAACCAGTTCAACCCACTCAGTTTGATCTCGCATTGTAATACATGGCTTTGAGAAAAAATACGCTTCTTTTTGAAGGCCACCACTATCCGTTAGTACTATCTCGCAATGCTCTAACAGCCATACCATTTCGAAATAACTCACCGGCGGTATCACGTCAAACTTAATCTCAAGACCCAAGCATTCAGCTAATTTTTGTGTTCTAGGGTGAATAGGGCAAATAACAGGTTGAGTTTCCGATAATTCATTTAGTGCTGTAATGATGCTTTTGAGACGATTTTCATCATCGGTGTTTTCTGCTCGGTGGATTGTACACAGATAGAAACTGTCATATTCTGGGATAGCTGGCCGCTTTGCACTTTGTGTATAGAAACTAGCAGCATCAAGCATCACATCACCGACATTGCGTACCTGACAGCTTTTGTCTTTAAAACCTTCTCGTACTAAGTTTTGCACAGCGGTATCTGTAGGACAGAATAGAATTTTGCTGATTTGGTCAGTTAGGATGCGATTAATCTCTTCAGGCATCCTCATATTAAAACTACGTAGCCCAGCTTCAACGTGAGCAACCGGAATATGAAGCTTTGCTGCAGCTAATGCACCAGCTAGTGTCGAATTGGTATCACCATAAACCAAAACCCAGTCAGGCTTTTCTTCTAATAGTACCTTCTCAATCTCTTCCAACTGACGGCCGGTCATTTGCCCATGGGTGCCACCACCAATTCCGAGGCTGTAATCTGGCTTGGGAATTTGCATCTCTTCAAAAAAGATATCGCTCATATTGGCGTCGTAATGTTGCCCCGTATGAACTATCACTTCTTGCACTGCTTTTTGGCTGGTTTGATTGTGCTCTCTGACTGCGCGACTAAATGTAGCGGCTTTGACAAATTGCGGCCTTGCCCCAATTACTGTTACAACTTTCATAAATATGTAGC
Source organism: Pseudoalteromonas sp. OANN1 (assembly GCF_024124685.1). Lineage (NCBI taxonomy): Bacteria > Pseudomonadati > Pseudomonadota > Gammaproteobacteria > Alteromonadales > Pseudoalteromonadaceae > Pseudoalteromonas > Pseudoalteromonas sp. OANN1. The sequence continues at coordinate 118,838 of NZ_JAMXSE010000003.1, read as the reverse complement.
CAAATTAGTTGAGAATATTCCTCGTAGGAGACCTATTTCATAAGGCCTTCTACTTTTCCTACAAAACCGCGTTTTACACAGCCCGTGAACCGACGGATTTTACCTTATTACCAAGCAATGATACAACCGGTAGGCTGTTAATTGCCTACAAAAGTCACAATCTGCTTATAAAGTTGAGCGAATATAACATGTATCAGAAATAAAACTGTTAAAGAATGCAATCAACAATACTTTCTGCTAGCTCTCTTTATTTCCCCAGCGCGATTGTAAGAACAGTAAGGAATAAACTCCAATCATAGTGTAACCAAACTTGGCATATGCATCTTTTTGCTCATCAGAAAGTAACGCCCCAAATGCCAAAAAGTGATTATCAAAGTCTTTTCTGAGTTTTTTACCATAGATAAACTGTTTGAGCGGTGTAGGCATCACTCGATAAAGCCTATGCGCTAACTTACGAGCAAAGCTGAAATCCGCCGCATTTTTATCCGCTATTTCACTTTGGGCGCCAACTACAGATTTGAATCTGTCAGCAACATAGGCGTTATACCAAAGGCGTTTTTTCCTGTATTGCAGTGGCATTTCACACCAAAACTCAACAAACTCCTTATCCCATAAGGGCAACCACCACTGCATGCCAAAAAACTCGTACACACGAACCGAATTGATAATGTATTTTGCCTGTCTTTCTCGCCAATCCCAAAGTTCATATTGATTTGCAAACGCTTCTGCATTAAGAACATCGCCATCTGATAATTGCTGCTGCAGGCTTACCTTTATTCGATTAAATGTCTGCGTTTCAATAAGTCGCCTTGGCACATTCTTATAGTGATCCGTGAGCAATTGTGAGGTTAGGTCAGACTTTGAGAACTGCTGTTGTTCAAAAACAATGTCTGGGATATGAGAGCCTGCGACAAAATCGCCACTGTGGCCAGGTACAAAAACGGCATCGCTTGAAATTAACTGTTTGTCTTTTAATTCTCTGACCGCCAACCAATCCTGTATATGTGGTAAAGACACACCATTAGAGGCCATCTCTCGAAACTCATCGGCTTCGTCACTAAACCAAGCATTGCGCCATTTATCTTCGTTATACTCAACAAAGTACCATTGAAAGCCCAGCCCAGTAGCAATTTGCTTGCTCAGCGTTGCTTCTTTATTTCCTGTTAAGCCATAGGAAAAACAGACGACATTTTGATAGCCAAGCTGTTTTATCGTTGAAGCGATGAGTCGAGAGTCAAACCCACCAGAAAGCGGCAGCACAATTTGGCGTCCAGCGGCAAATTCTATAAGCCGTTTGAATACAGCCCTCACAGCCATGTCTAACTGTTCAACATATAGAGACTCAGCCTGAACCTCAGGCTCATGATGTTGGAATAGGAAATAGTTTGATTTACTAACTTTCCCAGTGCGCTTACAAATGATGACTTCTTGGCCCGCCTCAACTTGCTTTATTTGCTTAGATAGCGTTCTATCTGCACACACATAGCCAGTTAATGCGAACTCAGCCTTGCCCTGCTCACACTCTTCATTTTGCTGTAACTCCGAATGCAGCCAAGCATAATCAGAGGAGAACAATATTTTGTCATTTATTACTGTATAAAATAATGGAATCGAGCGGACTCTATCAACTACAAGCCTCACAAACTCATCTTCATGGCTGAGCAATGCAAAAAAGCCAGATAATGAAGAAAGGGAGTGTCGTTCGAAAAGCTCACGACCAAACTCACTACTATCGAGCCCTTTTTGCTCTAAGTAGGGACTTCCGAGGACATCAAATGCTTTTACATGGTTTGTTATTACGCTATACATCATTTGACTTCCGATACTCTCTGTAAGTGCTTACTAAGTTGACTGGCAATGTGAACAGTTGAGAAACGCTGCTTAGTTTGCTTTGCAATAGTTTGGCTGCAGTATTGTGCTCTGTTATCCCTCATATACTGCATCGTATTTGCAAGTAACTCGATATTATTTGGTTCAACCAAAATGCCATTTTCTTTATTTACAAAGTCCACAGCCCCACCAGTATTCGTGGCGATAACCGGTAAGCCTGCACTCATTGCTTCGATATATACCACCCCAAAGGCCTCGTATTGACTTGGAAGAACAAAAACATCTGCCTGCTGAAGCGCATTCACAACCTCACTCGCCGTCAAGTTACCCGTAAAGTTGACTCGGTTCTCTAGGTTCAACTCTACAGCCAACTCTTTGACTCGGTTTAAATACCAACCATCACCAACTATCGTTAATGAGACATCTTTATCTTTGGATGCTAAGCTCGCGAAGGCTTGAAGCAAAGTTTCATGACCTTTTAGGGGCGTAACATGCGCAACACAGATAAACTGACAAGCTTGGTGTACTGTTGAACGTTTCATTGTAAAACGATCCACATCTACCATGTTGGCAAGCACTTCAAGCTGAGCCTCAGGACACACTTTCTGTAGGTAAGGAATAAGCTTAGATGAGACGCATAGGACTTTACTTGCCCCTTGCAGCGCTTTTTTAACCTGCACCAGTGACATTTCCTTTTTTTCACTCTCATTTACGTACTGATTATTAATAAATCTCCCTCGATGCTCTGTGACCACATAATTAACCGGAAACATTTTGGCGATTTTGCTCGCTGCATATCCGGCCCATATTAAACTATGTGCGTGGATCACATCTGGCTGGTACTGCATCGCCTTTTTGTAACGTTTAAATAACTGCTTAGATTTAAATGCAAACAGCTCAGCATATAATGCATAAAACTTTGGAATACCAGGTAATGGCGCCCGTGCGACAGTCAACGGACCTTCTTGCGATAACGTATAACGACCGGAAAACAACCAACACCAAGCACTCAACCATCGCAGTAGCTCTCTTGGTGAAACACGCTCTACGCTTTGCACTATGACATCATGTCCCTGTTCAGCCAGCGCTTCCGCCTGTTGCTGAATAAACTCCCCTTTGTACGGTGGATACCAAGAAGGTAAAACGAGCACTTTCAAATCTTTTTCCTTATCATCAGTAATGTTAATGGCAACACGACAAACATTGCACTGAGAAAACCAATGAAATCACTTTGCTCGGCAAGTAAACGAATAATCACAAAACTTGGCAAACATAAAACAGCAAACGCTTTTAAATGCGGCGCAATCAAGTCTACTATCGAAATATTGAGCTGAGAAAAAACCAATAAGATGAAGGCACTTACTACAAGTGCATTGATAATTGAAAAGTACATAATTGCATCTTTAAAAGCCATGGAAGATAACAGCACTACGCTACCCAGACGAACGATACAAGAACCAAAATCGAAATAAGCCGCTAGCTTTTGCTTTTCCATTGCAACCAAAACGGTACTAATTGGAGACGCAGTAAATACAAAGTAAATCCATATAGCAATAAACTGAGCAATCTCCCCCGCTTCAGTCCACTTTTCCCCGAAAACCACTGCGAATATCTCAGGTAAAAACGGCAAAGTTAAGGCCATAATAGGCATAGCAATCAGTATCAGGCGATTATGAATATCTAGGGTATTTTTTGCCAACGTTCCAGCAACTAAATAATGTTTGGCGTTTGACATAAAGACATTTCCAACCGCATTTCCGATGAGCGTTACAGGTGCAAATAACATTCTATGTGCCAAAATGTAGAGCCCAACAAGTGCCGCAGAGTAGTAGCCGGAGAACAGTACTACAGGCAACATCGTACTTGAGGTATTAGCTAATGAGGCCCAAAGCGTATACTTAGGAAAGTTTTTAAAGCGTTTAGCAACCGCTAGCAACCGTTTTGGGTTGTAGCCGTTAAAGTGTAACGTATCTCGCTTTTGTAATAAAAACATCAAAGTCGATGCAATAAACCCGAAAGTATGCCCAAGCACTAAACCAAAAACCGTCCACAACGAAAGTCCAACTTGCGCTATTGCTATAATCACAGACTGCGTCACTTTTGACACACTTAACACCCGAAAAGATTCTGTTTTAATCGCGTAAAAATGCAAAAGTTGATAACAACCACAAGCAAATAGCGCAACAGGGATAAGATAAAGCTCACTTTTATTTAGCGATAGATTGAGATGCTCTACCAACCATGAATCAAATGCATAGACAACAACTGCAACCACTGTGCAGCTCAATATGATCAAGATAAAGCAGAGGTGTAGTAGCACCTTAGCAATTGAATGTTGTTTTACAAGGGGAAGCGCGAGCTCATACTTCAAGCTGACGAGTACTAAAAGTATAGTGATAATACTGACGAACACACCGAAGTTACCAAACTGCTGCGCACTATAGAGTCGTGTCAAAACAGGCGAGATCAGTAACAAAATGAGTTGCGCCGAAGCAGTGCCCGAAACAAGAGTTAGGATATTTTTTAAAAAGTTATTTGTGGCCAAGCGCGTATCTTTTAATTTGCAATATTAACACATCAACAGTCAAACCAGTCACTACGCGAAAAGTATTAACCTTGACTTCATCATCAAACTTCCATTCTAACACGAGCAATGCAACTCATCTACGCCACAAAATACCTTATCGTAAGCCATAATATTAGCGTTCAAGGTATTGAAAAGATATTGCTTGAATTTCGTCCAACAGATACTCACACTAGAGCTGAGCACAACATTCAAGGAGAAGGTATTTATGAAAAGGTCAATAATCTCTACTATCATTGCTAGTGCTTTGTTAAGCGCCTGTGGAGGGAGTTCAGATAACAATGACAATGATGTAATCGGCGGCCAAGGAAACTTTACTGTAGAAACATCAACAGCATTTACCACCCAAGAAGATACAACCTATACGCTTGCGGTTAGCCCAAAGTCCGCACCAAGTGGAAACGACACATTAACGGTTGAAGTCATAAAGTCCCCCACTCTTGGCACACTCACCAAAAGTGGCTTGAACCTAATTTATCAACCAGCACCAAACAAAAATGGCACTGACAGCTTCACTTACAAATTTAAAAAAGGTGGGGTATTAAGTAATGAAGTGACCGTCGATATCACAGTCGAAGCGATTAACGACGCTCCCACTATTTCAGGAACCCCCTCGCCCGAAGCTATCAAACTTAACGACAACTATCATTTCACGCCAACTGTTGAAGATGTTGACGGTGAAACTAGCACATATCAATTCGGAATTACCAACAAACCTAGCTGGGCGGAATTTGATACAACAACCGGTGAGCTAAGTGGAAAGCCTGCTAATATCGAACAGCTTGGTAACTATCGGCAAATTGTTATATCCGTACTAGATGGCGAACATAGCGTATCGCTGCCCCCTTTCGACATAGAGGTTGTATCTCAACCATGGCAAGCTTTTTCAGAGTTCCCAAACAATCTAGGTAGTCACTTACAGTCTGCGACACTTGGAAAGGAAATCATCATTGCAAGTCATGCAGCATCACTTTCTTCCTCAATGAGCTGCGCAAATGCACCTTTAAGCGCACCTGAGATCCACTCACTTGCAACCACAAACACGGATTGGCAAGCATTACCTTCTGCAAACGAGTCTCGCTATTACTATCAAGCTCAAATATCAAACAGTAAGCTATTTCTCTTCGGTGGAACAGAGGCCTGCCCAAGCACATCGACACCCAAGGAAACAATGGAGATCTTTGATTTCAGTACACAACAATGGACATCAATTGCAGCGCCCAAATTTGCCCCTTTTGAAAATAATGTTCTAGCGAGTTGTGCAAACAATGACACGATTGTTGCGTTCACCCAACAAGGTAACACCACGTATGCTTACCAGCTGTCCACCGCTGATACAACTTGGTCTCACAAACCGGCATCACTACCAAATCTATCGATTACTGATTGCCAGTTTATCGGAAACGAATTATTTATAACGGCTAACAATACTCAAGAGCAACAAGCTCACTTAATTCAGTATCAACTCTCAAGCACTCAGATACTCTTAAATGAGCAGGTACCGGCTGAACTCTTCGGGAGCTACTATACACTGACGCATAATAAGCAAAACATTCAGCTTCATAGCGCAGCACACGTTTTGAATTACGATACTCAAACTATGCAGTGGAGTAACCTATCAAGCAATCCAAGTGCTACGGAGCAACAAGGCTCTGAAACTTACTACTTGCGTGACTTTAAAATGGAGTCAGTTGATCAGAAGCAGTACCAAATTGGAGGTGCGTTTACGACCCAAATGACAAGTCGAATATTTATTTTTGATACTGCACTGGAAGAGTAGCTATTTTGACGAAGGGGAAACTTGCAGTTCAAGTTTATTTCGCAAGTATCACCAGCAAGCAATACGGGGTGTGAGAGCTACTGAGCTCTCACTCTTTTCTCTTTCGTAACAAGTGCCTTTAAATAATCACCGTATGTTGTTTTTGCTAATAGGTTTGATTGTTTTTCAAGGCTCTCAAGAGTTAACCAACCTTTGTTCCAAGCTATTTCTTCTAAACATGCGACCATGAGCCCTTGCCGACGTTCAATGGTCTGCACAAAGTGACTCGCTTCTAGCATGCTGTCGTGTGTACCAGTGTCTAGCCAAGCAAAACCACGTCCTAGTACGCTGACTTGCAATTGACCGCGCTCTAAGTATGCTCGGTTGATACAAGTAATCTCTAGTTCCCCACGTGATGATGGCTTTACTGTTTTAGCGATATCTACAACTTGATTGTCAAAAAAATACAGTCCTGTCACCGCAAAGTTTGACTTTGGCTGGCTGGGCTTTTCTTCTATTGATGTTACTTTACCCACTTCGTTAAATTCGACAACACCAAAACGCTCAGGATCAGCCACAGGATAACCAAATACCATTGCTCCGTGAGTCAATTGAGCTGCATTATTCAGGTATGGAGAAAACGCCTGACCGTAAAAAATATTATCTCCTAATACCAAGCAAACAGACTCATTCCCAATAAATCTCTCTGCAATCACAAAAGCCTGAGCAAGCCCCTCGGGTTTTTCTTGAACCGCATACTCTAATTTGACACCAAATTGCGTTCCATCGCCTAATAAATTTTTGAATAACTGCTGTTCTTGTGCCGTTGTTATCACCAAAATATCCCTAATACCAGCCAACATCAATACTGATAATGGATAGTAAATCATTGGTTTATTGTATATTGGCAACAATTGCTTTGAGACCCCTTGGGTTACTGGATATAAACGGGTACCACTCCCTCCAGCTAGAATAATTCCTTTCACAACTTATCTCCTACCTCAAAGTCTTTAAGATACCATTGAATGGTTTGCAACAACCCATGTTCAAATTGATATTCTGGATACCAACCAAGTTCTTGTTGAATTTTTGTGTTATCTATAGCGTAGCGAGTGTCATGCCCAGCTCGATCATCCACAAAGCGAATTAACTTAGCAAATCCATGTCCGCCAGCGGCTATTGCTATAGGGTGATTTGGCATCAGTAGCTCTAGGTGGTGACATATCATCGATACCAGTTCAATATTTCTTATTTCATTCTTACCACCAATATTAAAGGTAGTTCTTGGAGCAGCACGTTCTAACACGGTACAAAGTGCGCTAGCATGATCGTCTACATGTAGCCAATCCCGCACTTGTGTACCATCACCATACACTGGTAGTTCTTTTCCCTGTAACGCGTTGCGTATCATTAGCGGAATGAGCTTTTCCGGGTGCTGGTAAGGTCCGTAATTATTAGAGCAATTAGTGATAATATATGGGAGTCCATAGGTTCTTCCCCATGCCCTTACTAAGTGATCGCTACTGGCTTTAGAAGCGGCATAGGGGGAGCTTGGTTGGTATTTGTGATCTTCCGTAAATGGCGCTGCATTCTCATCTAAATCACCATATACTTCATCCGTTGAAATATGGTGAAACCTAAAATGACTTTGCGCTTCTTTTGTCAAAGAAGCGTAGTATAAACGAGACACCTCTAACAACTGATAAGTACCAACAATGTTAGTCTCAATAAATTCAGCAGGCCCGCTAATAGAGCGGTCTACGTGACTTTCTGCGGCTAAATGAAGAATATGTGACGGCTCAAAAGATAACACCGCTTGTGCCAAGGCTTCACGCTCACATATATCCAATTGAATAAATTGATAGTTTGGCTCTTCAGAGAATGTATCTAGTGCTGCTTTGTTGGATGCATATGTAAGCTTATCAATATTGAGTATCTGAGCGTTAGTATTAGCTAGTAAATGCCTGATCACGGCACTACCAATAAAACCAGCACCTCCAGTTACCATAACTTTGGCTTGATCCAGTTTCTTATATTTACTTGCCATTGTTACTTCCCATGCACCTTTTCATAGACTGGCTTTTGTTTGTTCAGCAAGCCACTTAACTTGCCCAGCTGACGTTGTAATAGCAACCAATACTTCATTCTACTTTTAGAGTTTAGGGAGAGTACACTACCAGAAGCACCAACTAAAGTTGCGAGAAGTATTTTTATAATCTCACTCAATAAACTAGAGCGATGATGCAATAAGATTATTCGCATATCCGCAGCTCCAATACGAAATGCACGTTCCTGCGCCCAGCGCTTGGTGACTCTAGCGCCATCAAATAGTTCGTGTGAAATAGCAGTGTGTGCGCTGGCAAACTTTATGCCTTGTGCTTTCAGACGAGTAAAGTACTCCTTGTCACCACCACCGTATACAGAATAAAAGGGATCAAAGCGTTGCTGACCAAAACCAAAATACACACACTTATGCAATAGTACGCTGGCTGAGCTTTCTAATAGTGGTATCTCTTGGGAAAGACTTGCCTGCTCTGGAAAGTAGATAGCCAATGCTTTTGTCCAGCTCGGTGGTTCGCCTTCAAATTCAGCAAGCGTGTTGCCACCTACGACCTCACACCCTGTTTTGAAATGTGTCTCGAGCAAAGCATTCAGCCACTTGGGCTCAACCCACTCATCATCATCAACCATAACTAGAAAGTCAGCTTCATAGTCTAAAAAGGCAACGTCGAGTAAGGCATTTCTAACAAAAGAAATACCACGATGTGAGACATCAATTGATGCCAAAGGCAATGGATAATTGTCAGATACTTTAGTAACCAGCTTAGCACCTGCCCTATGTTGTTGATCGTTCTCGGCAACCACGATTGATAGTTCGATATTCGAGCACTCAAGCTTGGTAATGGATTCCAAAAGCTTAGCTAGTCCTTGAGGGCGCTTATAGGTAGGAATACCAATAATAACTTTTGACTTAGGACTTTCTCCACAGCTTAAACTCATGCCTTACTTCTTCCTTAACACAGTAAAATACCCCATAGGCATAACGGATTGGGTTCTTTGCATAATTTTTTGACCCAAGCGAGTTCGAGCTAGCGCGATAGCAGCGCTCTGAATTAGCCAACATACCGGCTTTCCTAAGATGGGAAGTTTATTAAAAAACTTACTTAAGACATCAGCAGCTACCTCAAGTGCCCCGCCCACCTCATTGAGTACGACCACTTCCAGACCAGCCTCACTCGCCATCCTCTCTATCGCAAAGCGCGTATAGCGATAATAATCATGAGGCTGCTCATGAAGCCAGTACATAAAAGGGGTATTGAATATAAATGTACCATTTGGTGTGAGCACACGAGCGACTTCTCGTATTGTCATTTGAGGTTCTAGCAGGTGCTCAAGTACATCAGAACTTAAAACAGTATCAAATGTTTCAGTTGCAAAAGGCAGCGGTTGATTTAAATCACAAAGTTCATCCACATAGGAGCTTTGATGCAGTGATTCTCCCCAATCCACACAAGTCGTTTGACTAACGTTACTTGAATAAGCTTGGTAAAAAGGCACTTTTCCGCATCCTAGATCAAGTAAAGAGCCAGTAGCAAAATCACCTAGATAGCGGTTATATTGCATAGCAACCAGCTCAACAGCTAACCTAGATGACAAACTAACTTGTTGCAGGTCTTTATTTGCTCTTAGTTCACCATTTTTATAAACAAACTTACTTGGTGTCCAGGACTCACTGTTTCTCATGTTGATTTACTGTTGTCTTGTCAATGAAGTGGTGGATTTGGATTTTAGCAAAGTTATAAGTAAAACCAAGCCAGCAGACGTAGCCAAAGCATAAATGACTAGAGCAAAGAAATCTGATACGAAGAAGTAATGCTGAATTAATAAACTAATAAGCAAAGCCAGCATAGTGATCGTCAGTCCTGGTAGTAGAGATTTAATAAACTCAAAGATACCTTTATTTGTGAAAGGGGTAACCAGAATAAACCAATGTACTGCCAATACAGCGCCCTGTAAAACAGCCAATGCCAAAGCTAGTTCATATAAGCCACGCGATACCATAGCGAGTATGATGGCAGCTCTAAGCAAAGAGAGCGCCAAATTCCAAATAAATGAGCGCCGAACAGCACCCGATGCTTGTAAAAGTGGACCACATGGATTGATAAGTGCCGTCGAAAGCATCGCTATTGCCATAACAGACACTAGCTGATTATGCTCCAGCCAACTTTTTCCAAAAGCCAGGACAAGTGTCGGCTCTGCAAAGCAAGCGATGCCTATGTATAAAGGTATGTTAATACAGCCAAGCGCCATCATTAATTTAATATATAAGATTCCCTTTTGTTGCACATTGAGCTTTACCAATGATGGAAACGTCACTCGATTAACGATCGGATTAATAAACTGCAGTGCCGGTTTGGCAACAAGTTCCTTAATATAGGAGTAAACGCCTAACACCTCAGCTCCCATAACCTTGGCGACAACCAGCTGATCAAACTGTCGACTTAAAAAACTCACCACACCTTCAGCACTTTGATAGATACCATAACGCAACGGTCCTCTGAGTTTTTTTACTCGAGGTAAAGCAAATCCTAACTCATCTTTACCGTACCAGCTGGTACATAAGGCGATAAACATCGCGTTTGTTAACTGCGCTGATAGCGCGGCTTCAATGGTTGCACCTTGTTGAAGCAGATATACTAGGGTCAATAAAGAAGCTACCGAGGCAAACACTTCAATTGTTGCTAGCTGTTTAAACGCGAGTCGCTTTTGTAATATTGCCGTTGGCTGCGCTGCAGCACCTCTTAAAAGCAATAGTGAGCCAATCCAAAGGTGATAATCAGCAAGGTTCGAAATATTAAAGAATGCCTCAATAACAGGCAGCAAAAATAGGATTAATGCAGCCATAACAGCAACTAAAAGCAAGCCCAGCACATATAGCTGGCATTTAACTTGTTTGTCTAGCTTGTCAAAATAAATCAATGCGTTAGAAATCCCGGCATCACTCAGTAGCTGAGAAATACTGATAAGTAGAGTCACAAAAGCAACTAGACCGAGTTCACCTAAGGACAAGTATCTCGCTAATAAAATAAATATAACAAACTGTACGCCAGCCTTTACCAGCGTAGCAGCGGCCGACCATGATACACCTTGAGCAAAACGCTTAAGGTTAGTCATTAGAATCGACCAACATAGCAGCCCATTTAGGGCCAAGCGCTGCCTCGGTAAAAGTGCTTACCATTAATTGCTGATTTATCTCCATCGGCTGCATAATTAGTTGAGTCAACTCTGCATTAGTTAGCTTTGAGAATTTATTTATATCACCCAGCGAAAACCCCTGTTTAGTTAAGTCGCTATAACTACTCGTACACGTATCTAAAAATATAGGCTTCCCTTGCAAGAGCATTGCGTAAACAACATATAGCCCTTGTTGACGTTGATGGGCAAACAAGCTCAAATCTACTTTACAAAGTAAACTGTCATATTCTGGCTTTGACATGATAGCAGTAATAGGTATGAAACATTGCCCTAACCTTTTCTGAGCATAGGTAATGATTTCTTGGATATACTCTTTTGTTCCCGCATAGTTGAGTGGCATATAAACTTCAAATTCGGGTAAATCAGCATTTGCAACATGGTCAATCAATTGCTTGTGGTTATTTGCAGGATCGGCAGAATTACCAAGTAAGATCTTTAATTTCTCGTTCTGCCCATTCGCTAAAGTTAAACCGAAGTCAATTAGGGGGTAAGGTAAAATATCGACTTTTCGTTTTAGCTTCATATAATTTTTAACAAGTTCCGCATCACCAGAGTTAAGCGTGATAACGCATTGAGCCCTACTTAATAGTAGCCGATGAGCAAACCAGTTAAGAAAGCCTTTTAAGCCCTGCACATTTTTATTACGATAAATTTCCGCTCCCCACAATACACAGGTAGCTCGGCTTAGCATATGGCTTAACGCTAGGTTACGAATTAGCACAGGAGAAAATAGACCATGAAATACTAATCTAGTTTCACTAGGTTGCGCATCTAGCGCTTGATACAGTTCCTTTTCACACGAAAAAAATAAAATGTCTTTATCTTTATTCGTATCGCTCCCCAACACCCAAAAACATTGTTCACTCTCAATGTAGCGTAAATAAAACTCAACCATCGGTTTATAGTGATGAGGCGTATCTGAAAAGATATGTATTAACATTGACCTTTGAACGCTTTTTCTTTTTCAAGAAGTGCTCTACTGCGACTTTTGACAAAACGAGCAGGAGAACCTGCCACTATTTTAAATTCGTCCACAGAGCGAGTCACTAAGCTTTGTGCACCAACCGCCACACCTTCTTTGAGCGTAACGCCTGGTAACACAATGGCACCGGCACCAATAATGCAATGTTTGCCAAGATAAACCGGCTTACTAGTCACATTGGTAAAAGCCTCATCTACCGTAGGGTTTGTCATCCACTCGCCACTGTAGTCATCACTACTTGAATAAATCGTTACTCTCGCAGACAGTCCCGCATAGTCCTCTAAGATGATAGCTGAGTCACCTATGAGTGATGAGTATGCGCCTATATGTATATAGCTACCTAACGTGATCCCTTCAGAGCCTGCGGATAGAATACAAAAATCGTCTATGCGTACATTATCACCGAGCGATATTCTCTCAATGCCAAATAAAGAAGCCTTTCTAGATACCAAACAATTATCGCCGACGGCTTTAATCCCTAATTCTATCAACTCAGCTTTGCTATAGTGTTGTTTGTGCGCCATCTACTTCTCGAAATTTATTTAGTAAAACGATAATGTTATCACAAATATAATCTATGTCTTTTAACCGCAGCTCATAATACATAGGCAAACATAAGATCGTTCGTGAAATCGATTTTGAACAAGGTAAGTCTCTATACTCAGTGTATAGCTTAAGTTCATTGAGATCAGGGAAGAAATAACGACGTGTTTGAATGCCAATACTTTCTAGGTGTTCACGCACATACAACAACTCGTGTTCGCTATTAAATAGTACAGAAAAGTAGGAGCCATTCGTGCTCGTATTAGATTTCCAATGCTGGAAATTGAGCAAGCCTTTGAGACGGTATTTATAACGATTAAATAGCTCGACTCGATGCGCGAGAATATCGTCAATATGATTAAACACACATAAGCCCATTGCGGCGTGCATTTCGCTCATTTTTGCATTCGTGCCGACGAGTACTGGAATTTGCTGCTCATTTTGCCCAAAGTTTATTATTTGCTGTGCTTTTTCTAGGTCGCTACGATGTTTAAAGATAACCGCTCCCCCTTCTACGGTATGAAACAGCTTTGTTGCATGGAGGCTAAGGGTTGCACAATCACCGTACTTTAACAAAGACTCACCTTTGTATTTACTCGCAAAACAGTGCGCAGCATCGTAAATGACTTTTAGTTGGTATTGCTCGGCTATACTGTCAATTGCTTCTACATCACAGGGGTTAGCAAATACATGCACGGGCACTAAAGCATCCGCCCACTCTAGATCCGCGCTATCTAATTTGCTTGGGTCTAAATTAAATGTATTGGGGCAAATATCACTGAAGCGGGTTGCAATATTTTGCATACGTAGCGAGCCCAAGGTGGCGGCAAACGTGAACGGTGTTGTAATGGCTTTTGTGATCCCCATAACTTGATAAGCAATGTGCAGCGCCATAGTGCCGTTCGCCACAAGCAGGATATGCTCAACCCCTAAATACGCTTTTAGCTTTTCGACTAACTCAGCTTCACATGGGCCCTTGTTCGTCAGCCTATTTCTTGCAAAGATCTCTGTGATTTGTTTTTGGTATAAATCTAATTCAGGTAGGAAGGGCTGTACTATGGGGTATTTCACTCGGCACTCTACATGTTTGCAATACTGCCAAGCAGTTTACCGAATGGCTTAATAGATAGAAAGTACAAAGTTTTTATACTTTTTATTTTGTATAACGGTAAAGCGTATAAAAGTAAAAAGCGAGCCTCGGCTCGCTTTTTTAGACTAGCTAAAAGTTAAATTAGTTAACTTTAACGTGGTCTTGTACTTCTTTGTTGTAGTAAAGCGCGCTTACTTCGATGTTAGCAGCTGGAGCATTAGTAGTAACGCGGATACCAGCAACACCTGTGATTTCGTTTTCTTTAGCAAGTGCGTCAACAGCAGCTGTTACGTTAGTTACAGCGTACTTAGCAGCAGTACCAACTTTCTTAGTAGCTACCATCTTACCACCAGAGTATAGCTCAACCATGATGTCACCTTCAACAGTACCGTTGTTAGTTACCATGATTGCGCGTGAGTATACGTCTGAGAAAGGCATGATTTCAACAAACTCAGAGTCACCATTTAGCTTCCATGAAGAGGCAACTGAGCCAGAAACTAGAGCTGATGACTTAGTAGTACCTTCTAGTACGTTCACGTCAAGAGTGAAATCTTGAGGAGCTGTAAGTGCTACACGCTTGTCAGCAGCTGGTAATTCAAAGTTGATTGTGTAAGTACCAGCAACTAAAGCAGCACCAGTTTTGCCTGTTGCAGATTTAGCATCAGCAGCAATCTTAAGTTCGTCTGCAGCAGCAGCGTTATCTTTAACTGTTACCTTGCTAACACCAGTGAAGTCGCCTTTAAGGGTTAATTCAACATTGTCATCAGCAATTGTAGCGATGTCAGTAGCATTTTCAGCAACAACAAAAGAAGGTGCTGGGATTTGTTCTACACCACCAGTTTTCTCGAAACCTTTGCGCAATTGAGCAACGTCAACTGTACCATCAGCTTTTGAGAATGAAGTAACAGAAAACTGCTTAGTACCTACGAAAAGGTCCGCAGAGTCAGTGTTACCTGTGCCTGTTGCTGTATCAATAGTAATACCAGTAGATGTTTTCGCTACAGTTGTTACTGTTACTTTAGCTTTGTCTGCTAAATCAGGAAGCTTAACTAAAACTTCGTTGCTGTTGTTACCTGTTGCTTCAAGGTTATAAACTAAACCTTCAGTTGAAACACTTCCGCTGTTATCAGCGTCATTTGTCTCAGTAACACGGAAAACTAATTCCGTCTTCGAAGAGTTGATTAGACCCCAAGTAACAGTGTCACCAGCGTTACCTTGCTTTGTAAGTCTGTAACCAGTGTCAGCAAACTCTGCACCACCAGTTAGAGTTAGAGTTACCGTATCGCCAGCTGTATACTGAGCATTTAAGTTAAGAGCTACAGTAGGTGCATTTGCAGTGATAGCAGCAGAAGTAGCAACCGCGCCTTCAACAGATAGTTTTTGAGCAGTACCTGCAGTTGTGTTTACAGCCATAGCTGAAGTTGCAGCAGTTGTAAGCGCTACTGCTAGTAGAGATTTTTTGAACATGTTTTCCATTCTCCAAAGTTTCATGAAACAAGAACAATGCGTGTTCCCATTTTTCTTATATTTGATCATTCAATTAGGCCGTCACCCAAGTGACATCCGATCAAATCCATGCTTAGTCTAACCATTGTCTCTGCATTGTCAAGCAGTTAACTTTGCAAATACTAAGCATTAATACAAATAACATAGCACAACCAAAAAGACCACCAAAAAAACACCTAAAAATCAAAAGGATAAGATTATAAAACCAAATAAACTGTTGTTTTTTTTAGGCGTTTTCAATTGTAAAAAAAAGTATAAAACCCAGATTTACTGTATGCTATTGAATAAGATAAGCAACTTTTTTGTCAGTTTTATGACTATATTAGCGCAATCTACCTCATCTAGTTAGATTTATTATTACTAAAATCTAAATTGCTTAGATTCTTCTTAAATGCATCCATCACACCTTGCCACTGCTCAGATGCCTCAACTACTCTTGGTGTCACCATGACAACAAGTTCGGTTTTGGTATTGGTGTCTTTTTTACCGTCAAACAGCCTACCAAGCACCGGAAGATCCGAGAAGAAAGGCACCCCAGTATTCGTTAGGCTATTGTTTTGACTAATCAAGCCACCAAGCATAATGGTTTGTCCATCCGCTGCTATCACCTCAGTTTTAATATTGCGGGTAAAAATTGTCGGTTGATTATCCGCAGCCTTATCACCTGATGCTTGATTACTGATCTCTTGCTCAATTTCCATCAAAATAACACCTTGCGCATTGACGGTTGGAGTTACATTTAAATCAATACCTGTTTTACGATACACCACAGAAGCGCGAGATCCATTTACTGGATCGGTTATAATATCACCCGCAGTTGGGATTTCATCTCCCACAGCAATATTCGCCTCAACCCCATCACGCACAGCAATGGTTGGTCTTGAGAGTACATTAACGTTTTGGTTTTTCTCAAATAGCTGAATGTCTAGCTTACCCGTTAATCCCTCTAATACGTAGTTAAGCCCGGTTTCTGTATTTCCAGTAAAATTGTAGTAACCCGTTCTCGCGGCGCGATTATTAGCCAGTGCAAATTTAACCCCTTGACTAAACTCGTCTGTCAATGTGACTTCTGCGATAAGTACTTCAAGCACAACTTGCTTTGGCATCACATCCAAGCGTTTCACTAAGGGAAGTAAGCTGCGATATTCCGAACCAGACGTGTGAAAAATAATGGCATTGGAGCGCTCATCCACTACCATACGAAGGTCTTCGTTATTCACGCTCACATTGGTACTTCGAGGTGTTGATTCGCGCTGCTCTTTTGCCTCTGACGCTGCCGAAGTAGAGCGACTAACAGCAGAACTATTTCCACCACCCAGCAAGTTTTGCAAACTTTGGCCTAAATCTACGGCTCGTGCAAACTCGGGCTCAAAAATAAAGTATTGCTTCTCGTTGCCATCTGCTGGCTGATCGAGTTGCTGCGACCAAAACTCAACGCGCTGTAAAAAAGCCTCATTATTGGTGAAGAAGACCAAACTATTAGTGCGCTCAATAGCGACCATGCTAACCGCTTGTTCTGTAGAACCTGAGCTATTACTGCTTATGCCTTCTTGCTTTAACAGCTCGCCCAGTTTTTTACTTAACTCTTTTGCAGGCATAAACACTGATTTATACATACCTATATGACGGTCTCTGAACGCAGGTTTATCCATCATTTGCATAAATTCAAGGGCTCTGATCACCTCGGCACGCTTACCTTTGAACATTATCGCATGCTGGTCAAAAAGAGGCTGCGCGTCTACGTTTGTCATCTGCCTAATAGTGTTCGCAAGTGGCGTCTGCATGCCACTGGTAAATGGCGCAATCTGTATTATGCTATTGGCGGTGTTAGGTACATCTTCCACTTTATTACCATAGCCATACACCACGCTTCCACCAGAGGCATTCTCAGAGGGGTGGATATAAAAAATATCATCCTGCTCGCGAATAATAATACCGCGTTCAGTTAACAAGTCTTGGCTGATAGAAAATAAACGACGCTTGCTTAGCTGCTCTTTAAGATTAATTGTTATTGCATCGTCACTATTGGTGATTGCATCTCCAATGATGTAATTAACGCCAAGTAAATCGCCAAATACATAATGCAAATAATCCTTAACTTTGAGGCTGTCCGCGGTCAGCTTTACTTGCTCGTTATCACTAAACTGTTGCGCTAAGTTTGGTTGGCTGGTTTGTGTTACTTTACCATCAGGTAATGCAGGCAAATAGACCAAGCCGCTCGATTGCGTCTGCGGACGCGCTTTTTCGTCGTGTGACGACAAGTCGTTGTTGACTGTTTTGCCTTTACTCTCTTTTTCTAAGTACGAGCCGTTGACTGCAACTGAGTTAGGTACTGAACTACATGCCGACAGTCCCGCTGTGACAATAAAACCGAGTAAGATTTTCTGTGCTTGTTTCATAGTGCTTCCGTCGTTATTGCTTCGTACTTTGGTACATAATAAGCGTGATATGCTGGTCACCCTTATTGAGTTCTACTTTTACATTAGAGTTAATAGTCAAAATAAAATCTTCTATCACTTCGCCCTGATTAAACCTTTTTAGCTCATTGGCACCATTTTTGACTGACGTAATATCTATCAGGGCGTATGTAGACTCAGGTGAGTGTACCACCGCCTTCAATCTCAATTCTTTATCGCGAGCAAAAACAGAAGTCAGCTCCCCTGTTTGTTTTGCCTGCTCATCTGGACTCATGCCATTATCTTGTGACTCTGGCTGTTCTACTTTTTTAACAACCCATGTGTCAAGCGTACGCTCAATATCATGCTTACTTTGTTCTGATAGCTTAGGTAAAAACGTTTGTTCAGCGTTATTCAGCCTAAACGGCTTACTGTCAGCATTAACTTCTGTTTGTAAGCGAGTGACGGCGTCAATAGCAAAGAGTGATAGCATAAAAATACTGATATAGATGTATAGTTTATTCACCCTTAGCCCCTTCTTGTAAGTAAAAGGAGAGCAACAAGCTGACTTCTCCACTCCCTGTTTCTTCAGCGCTCAACCCTCGTATATTTAAATCAAAATATTCAACAACCACGACTGGTGATTGAGATTCGAGCATAACCAAAAAGGCAGCAAGATCGGTCAATTTTCCCGAAATATTTAGTCTAATTTGCTCCTTGTGCAGAGCCGCTAATTGATATTTTAGTGCTGGCTGCCAACCTATATTAATGGTCGACAAATTATGTTCTGTGAGCCATTGATTAACTTGCTTTTGTGTATCAATTCTAAACTTCGAGGGTTCTTGCCAATCAAATAACATCGTGGTAAAAAAACGTGCTACATCAGCAACTTGCTCTTTTGCGAGCTCGATTTCTTGAAGCTGTGTCATTACCTGTTCCGCTTTAAATAGGCGCTTCTCAATTTGCGCGATATTCTCAACTTGTTCTTCCTGCCATGTGAAAAGCGGGACTAATGCAAATTTTATTGTGGCTAACAGAATCACCAATGCTAGGAGCATTTTATATTGTTTTAGTTGCTCAACCATGGTCGCCACCCGAACGTTCATTTATTGGCTGATATTCAGCTTTATAGGTACTTACCGGAATTGTATAGCTAATTACAAACTCTTCTTTTCCTTGATAACTTCTAACAGGGAAGTCAAATTTAGGATCTAGAACCCAGTCAAATTCACTGAGTGACTCGAGGACGGCAATAGCATTTGAGCTCTCTCCTCGAATTACAAATCGGTCGCCTTTATATTGTAAGCTTTCGATCCTTGCTTTATCCCGAACGCTATCCAATAAAAGCAAGTTTGGTGAAACCTTAGGTATATCCTGCATTACTGCTTGCCAATTTTCGACTCTACTCTGATTCTTTTCATACTCTGAAAATGTTGATAATGCTTGATTAATATTACTTTGATTTCCACTGAGCTCAGCTTGGAGATATTCTTTTTTGGCCACCAAGTAAGCACTGCTTAGCGCGAAGTATGATACGCATGCAATGGCGCTGAACACTGCAGCTTTTTTGAAATAAGCTTGATAAGCCAATAAACCTTGTGGCTGAATAAAGCTAGATACAGAGCGCTTAAGAAAAGGAAAGATAGACTCGACCATGCGCTTTACTAGACTTCTCTCTGAATCTATTTCAGATACAGTATCAAAGCTTATTCCAACCGTGTTTGCAAAACGCTCAGGGGAATTCACTAACCCAAAGCGAGCAACGGAATATATCACCTGATTTCTTTGTGCAAGGTAATACTCGTTATTAACCAAGGTGATGCTCGAATTAGATTCACTGATGGCAATTAACACCGATTCAGGTATCACAACTAATGAGCCTTCGGCTTTTATATCGAATAACCAACTGTTTAAAATTGACGTACTTTCATCTTGAGCGCGGATCTGCGTGGAATAGCACTCAGCGCTGTGCTTCTGCTTACGCAGTTTCAACAAGCTATTTAATGCTTTACGATCAGTAACAGGTAGTTTGTCGACTTGCTCAATATAATGGTTTCTAGCAACGATTTGGATAAGCTTTGGTGATGACGACTTGATTAAATGCCACCCATCCTTGTCATAGTTAAGATGAAAGTGCTGACTATCTTTGTAGTAACTAACCAGATTACAAATCAGCCTTTTTTGCCAACCTAGCAATGCATGTTCACTCATTGTGTTATTAACCTTCCGAAGCCACTAAATTTACTGGCTTTGACTTGTTTGGATCTAATAGGTAATAAAGCGTACGACTTACGCGTGCATCGTCCAGCTGAGTCTCGATTTTTATCTTATAATTACTGGACGGAAACAAAGTGATGTTTCGGCTTTCCTCAACCCCTGTATACGCTGAAAATAATGCTGGGGTTAACGTTTTCTCATTACGCATCTTTATAATTTGTTCTACTACTGGTGCGTCATACAAACTATGTAATAAACTATCAGGAGCTGTCATCGGATTAAACACACTTTTCTTATACATTGTGGCATTTTGCTCCAAGTACTTACGCAAAGAACTTGAGATATTCAAATGTGATAGCTCAGACCAAGTTTGAATAATACCATTTTTATAATCTGATTCTGGTAAAGAGTGCCTAGATAACTTATCGACATCTTGCCAATCTTGTATTTGGCTCAACAGTAGCCGAGCATCATAGTCGCTTAGTCCCTTATGCGTCAATACTCGCAACCACCTTTGTTCCGATGGATAACTAAGATTAAGCAGCCCTCTTAAATCTTGAAGGCTGATGCTCGCGTGCTCCCCATAACGAAAATCTTCACCATAAAAATTCCAGACGCCAGTTAGTGCTGGCAGATCATTTGAAAAAGGCGAAGTAGGTGACTTTGACTCTGTTAATAACGCAAAAAGAACCGTTGCTTCAGCATCATAATTATCTACCAAAGCTTGCGCTCTGTTGTCGAATGCAGCTGCTATTTCAACTTGCTGCCGCGCTGTTTTAGTCATGAACAAACCAAGTAAACTAAGCACAGCGGTGATAAGTAAAACTTGTAGTAAAGCTATTCCTTGTTGCATTAGAACTTCCCGCTTTCAATAAAGTGGCCTTTCCAACGACTGGGATCCCTATCTAGCTGGGAAAAAAGTGTAAAATCATCAATATTCAATTTAATATACTCTGGCGTCAATCCTCGCTCTTGCGAGTGATAGTTTTCAAACCAGTTTGGCGCTGTGCCTGGCGTTCTACTTGACTTGAGCGTCAAATCCCGCCATCCGAAATAACTTAAATCAGCTCGCTGCAGGTTGCTAAGCAACACTTTACTATTGCTGAAGTCCAGCGATTGCTCCATAGACGTTAATATCGTTTGTTCCAAGGAAATGGCCTGATACACCAATTGAAAGTCATTTTTGTTCTGCTGGAGCACCAAGCGAAATATTTCAGGTCCACCATTAATCAGGCCATTATTCGTCACAGCCAGTAACCTTGACTCAGAACCTACAAAAAAGAAGGTGGGCTCCCCCGTTTTATCCCTAACAACATATGGAATGACCCCTTTAAGTACCTGATCAAGCTGTGCTACTACTTTCGCTGTTCGGGCTTGCTGCTGAAAGTCCCCAAGTTCTTTATCCCATCGACTTGCAAACTGAAAATACGCAAAGGTACCTGTCGCCATTACTAAACTTAATAAGGTAATTGATATCAGTAGCTCAACTAATGTGAATCCTTTTTGCTTAACGGCCACGCCAACTCACCTCTTTAAATTGGTATTGACGGACTATGCCTTGAGCTTCAACCTCAAGCGAGACTTGCCATAACTTATATTGATTGCTCGTTGTTTGTAGTTGGATCGCAATATCTGAGGTACCTGAAATAGAATCACCTTTTTCCTTAATTGCTGAGGCATCCCAGCGAAATGATACCCCTCCATTAGTACCTGTACCTTCCAATCTAGTTTGATTAAAAGGAGCATGCCTTATGTCAAATCGTACAGTATCTAACACTCCCGTAATCGCTGTTGAAAATTGAACATACTTCGATGCTTTCTCTGAACTAATAAATGCACCTCGGTAAAGCATGGAGACTGTAGTGATCACCGCCAATAAAATAACAACTGAAACGAGAAGCTCAACAAGCGTAAAGCCTTTTTTATGGTGCATCATTACCCTGCAACTCAATTTGAAAAGGCTGTCCCAGGTAGTGAGTAGTAATGCTGTCGGTTGAGATCATACCGAAGCGATTAAGCGTAATTTCTTGCTTAGGGAACTGTATGTACTTTAGTTGCTTGCTTTCGACTGCTGTTTCGCCTTGAAAAACAATACCGTTATCCTTCTCCAATACCACCAAATAATCTCTTTGCTCTAGAAATGCTTTATTGGCTCTATTTCGCAACCAGTTTTTTACCTCAACTAATTCCATCTTTGCATCTGAGCGGTTAATTGCTTTTAGAGATAAAGGCGCTACCAAAGACATGATCAAGCCCATAATGGTAAGCACAATTAACAACTCAATCATTGTGAACCCACGCATAGTATTCATGCTTAAAAGCCAACATCATTGAGTGAGATCATACTCAGCATCATCACAACCACGACACCACCAACAAAAACCCCCATAAAAAGGATCATCAGAGGTTCTAGAAGCGAAGTGATTCTATCGGTCCAAGTTTCAAAATCCTGCCTTGAGCGACTCGCAATTTCATCAAATACAGTTTCTAATTTTCCAGATTCCTCACCAACTTCTAGTAGGGAAATATAAAAAGACGGATAGAGAGAAGACTGCTGTAGTGAAGGAGTTAATTGATTTCCGCGTTTGACCTTTTTTCGAGCGACTTCCAATTCAGCGTAAAGCTGCTGATTCCGGATATTACCAGTTGCGAGTGCTAGCGCTTTATCAATTGGTACCCCAGCCTTTAGCATTAAGCTTAAACCGGTATTAAAACGGATCCTTTCAACCGTTTTTACCGCAGTACCACAAATGGGAAGCTGTAATACAATTCGATGCCACCAAGCAATTATACGTTCATTCTTACTGGCAAAATAAACTCCCGCAAAAGCAGTAACGAGCCCTAGAAATAGTAATGATTGATTTTGGTTAAACCATGCACTAGTCCCGAGCATTGCTTGTGTGTACCAAGGTAGTTGCTCAATATTCGCGAACATATCAGCCATTTTGGGAATGATCACATTAAAGATAAATAAAATACTGAGTACACAGACAAAAAAGATGACGACAGGATAAGTAATAGCGCTAATAATTTTTTTTCTAAGGTCACGCTTAAACTTTAAATCCTGAGACAGCCCTGCGAACGTACCAGCGAGATCTCCAGATGCTTCGCCGAGTTCAATCAAATTGCAATAGAGGCTATCGAAAACTTTAGGATGTGCTCTGCAGGCTTGAGAGAGACTACTGCCTTTTTTTAGGCTTTGACTAAGATCAGACAACAGCTTAGCTAATACAGGCTTAGCCTTCGTTTTTCGAATAATGTCTAGACCTCGGTCGATCCTGATTCCGGTTGCCAGTAGTAAGCTCAGCTCAGAGGTTACAAACTCTAAATCGGCTAAACTGACGCGTTCTTCAAAAAAGCGGTTTCCCTGACGTGATGATTGTTGTTCTTTCAACTCATAGGGGAGTAAACCTTCTTTTTCTAGCTGTAACTGAGCTGAGGAAAGGCTATCCGCTTCAATAAGGCCGTCACACTTTCCTCCCATAGAGTCGAAAGCCTTGTAGCTAAACGAAGCCATTAGCCAGCAACCCTCACAACTTCATCAATGGTAGTTTGACCGAGGATCGCTTTATAAAGACCATCCTCTAGTAAAGTGCGCCGGTTTCTACTCGCATTATGCACCTTAGCTTTTTGAATGAAATCAGCATCTTTTGGAGTACTTTTGATAGTATCATCACATGCTAAGTATTCAGTAATAGCTAAACGCCCTTTGTAACCTGTATGTGCACATTTCTCACAACCAGTACCACGCTGTAGATTAATTTTATCTAAAGAAAATTTGGTCGCTATATTGTCTAGATCATATTGTTTGATTAACTCAATACTGTCCGGATCGCTTGTCGCGCAGTGTTCACAAACCTTGCGCGCTAAACGTTGGGCAACCACAGAAATTAGTGCCGCATTTAGCAAAAACTCTTCAACTCCTAAATCTAGAAGACGAGTATATGCGCTCGCCGCATCATTCGTGTGCACCGTTGAAAACACTAAATGCCCAGTCAATGCGGATTGTAATGCAATTTGTGCAGTCTCTTTATCCCGGATCTCACCTAGCATAATCACATCTGGGTCTTGACGAACAATTGAGCGAAGACCAGCAGCAAAATCAAAACCTATTTCACTATTTACCTGAACTTGGTTGATACCCTCAAGCTGATACTCGACAGGATCTTCGAGTGTTATAATTTTAACGTCATCATTATTTAGTGCGTTCAGGAAAGTATAAAGTGTTGTCGTTTTACCCGAGCCCGTTGGTCCAGTTAACAAAACAACCCCCGCAGTCTTCTTTATATCTTCTCGGATACTTTGCTCTATATCTTGAGATAACCCTAATACAGACATTTCATATCTGACACTTTCCTTCCTAAGAAAACGCATTACGATAGACTCACCATCATTAAGTGGTAAAGCCGAAACCCGAATATCGATGTCTTGATTAGCAATCTTCATTTCAATCTTGCCATCTTGCGGACGCCGACGCTCAGCGATATCCATACCTGATAAAATTTTCAGCCTAGTAACGATGGGTAACTGTTTGCTAGCGGGAATAACCTCTGCTTCGTGTAATACCCCATCAACACGAAACCTTGCTCGATAGCGCCCCTCATATGGCTCAAGGTGCATATCAGAAGCTCCTTGTCGAAGCGCTCGGCTTATTAACGAGTTTAGTAAGTTAACTGTCGGCGCTTCCGTTGCCAACTCTTTGAGCTTTTCTTCTTCTGCGCTGAAGATATCTGATTCAACTTCTTCAGATGTATCAAGTTTTGATTTAAGTAAGTTAATATCTGATGCAGAAGCTAAGATGATATTAGGGTTAATCTTATGCTTGAATAGCCATTGGTTCATGAAAGGATCTAGAGGCTCTAGTACCGCAAAACTCCAATTACTTTCATCAGTGCTTAGCGGTACCCAATTATGCTCGAGACAAACCTCAACATCTGAGGAAATTTTTATTTCTTCACCATCGAAATCACTAAGCTGCTCCGAAGTAATCATTGGTAGATTTAGATACAGCGCATAAAGATCGAGCAATTGGTCCTCTGGTAAACTACCCATATTTACCAATATTTGCTCAAGCCTACCGCCATATTTTTGTTGGTAGTTTAACGCTTTTTCAATATCACTAGAATTGACTTCAAAGCGTTCAGTTAGTAGTTGATTAAGTTCCATAAAGTTACTGATGAACGATATCTGCGTTAGCTTCTTCACC
The DNA here is from genome assembly GCF_024124685.1 of Pseudoalteromonas sp. OANN1. Classification (NCBI taxonomy): domain Bacteria; kingdom Pseudomonadati; phylum Pseudomonadota; class Gammaproteobacteria; order Alteromonadales; family Pseudoalteromonadaceae; genus Pseudoalteromonas; species Pseudoalteromonas sp. OANN1. Next base: position 93,469 of record NZ_JAMXSE010000003.1, on the reverse strand, counting down.
ACCTTCTTGGCCATCAGCCCCCAGTGATTTCAATAAGTAAGGCGCGCCATTATCTCCAGGAGCTTTATAAACATATGCGTTACCCCAAGGGTCCATAGGAACATCTTTTGGTAGATACGGTCCATCCCACCTCGCCACATCACTGCTTCTCAATTCCTGCAATGATTTTGGATAGCTACCAACATCTAGTCGATAAGTATCAATTGCAGTTTCAAATGATGACATTTGAGCAGCTGCTATTTTACGCTCTGATGAACTCAGCCTTTTGAAAAAGTCAGGAGCGACTAAAGACATTAACAGGCCTAAAATTACGATCACAATTAACAACTCCATCATGGTGAAGCCGTTATGTTTATTCTTTGCCTTCATATTGTTTGTCATTGAACTACTCTTTAATTTTTTTGATAAAGACGTGCTTTCTTAAAAACCGTGCTACCTTCCATGCGTGTTGAATACAAGCAGAATAAGCAACAAAAATACCGATAAATAAGACTAACATAAACCAATGGGGAATACCTATCAACTCTCCAACAATCCCTATCGACGCAAGAAATACAGCCAGCATTGATATCGTAATTAAGGCCTTTCTGGAGCTAAAACCTATACGCATGAAGACATGATGTAAGTGATCTCTGTCTGCTTTGAATGGAGAATGGCCTTTTTTAACACGCCTAATGATAATTGCCATCATATCCATCAGTGGAATAGCAATTATCCAAAGCGCAGTAACTGGACTGAAAGCGTTATCTACTTCTGATTGGGTAGCTATCATTAACAGCCAAATAACGCTCAGCCCAATGAACATAGAGCCCGCATCACCCATAAATATTTTCTTATTTCGGTGACCCAGTACGCCTAGGTTGAAGGCGAGATAAGGAACTATGGTTGCAATAATGATTAACGGTAAAACCGACAACTGCCCACCATTGACCCCCATCAATATTAAAATGGCTGCAAACGTTGTAATACTCATGGCACCAGCTAGGCCGTCTATACCATCAATCATGTTAAAGGCATTTATAGCAGCAATAACAGCAATTACCGTAAAAGGAATACCCAACAACCCTAAGTCAATAGAGCCAAACCCAAACAAATTGCCCAAGTTATGAATATACGCATCGGAGCCCCACATCATAATGAGTGCAACCAACGCCTGAACACCTAAACGGATCTTGACTCCTAATTGGCGATAATCGTCAATTACCCCAAGAAGGACGATAGCAGCAGCGCAAATTAAGTAAACTATCAGCTTTTTCTCAAGTGGCAAAAATACAATGATTGAAGCCAACACTGCCACAAAAATCGATACACCACCGATAAGCGGAATAGCACCCACATGCTTTTTTCGGCTACAGGGTACATCAACTAAGCCAAAACGCTCAGCGACAGGCTTAATCATAAAAATTGAACAGTACGATGCTAAAAATGCAAAGAAAATGACCATAGAGATCCACATGCTTCCATCATTATCTAATTAACGCGCCATTGTAATAGAAATTAAATTTAAACTAAATTGCCAATAACACTAAATAACAACTCTATACCCTACCCAAAAATTACTTTCTGAGCACAAAATGTCTAAATAATAACAGAACAAACGCAAGTACGCTGCCTAGGAAAGTAATACCAAGACAAATCAATGCACGCTTTGGTCCAGCTTTTTGGATCGGCAGAATGGCAGGATCAATTGTCTTAAACACATATTGCGACTGTGTTTGCGCTAGCATCTTTGTCTGCTCTTGTTGCTCGATCAGCTGGTAAAATATCTTCTGCATATCTGCAACCGATGTTTCCGCTAATGCCTTTTTCAAATACTCTATCTTTACATTGGACTCTGCTACTGCCTCAGCTTTCATGTAATCGTTAATTTCCACAACGATGTTTTCCACCATTTCCTTCGCTAAGTAGGGGGAATAATGAGTCATTGCAATCGTAATTAGTCCCTTTTCCTTTTCTTCTATCACAGCTAAATTTTGTGCTCTGATATGTTCAAAGACTTCTTGAATGCCAGGCTCAGGCTTAAAAGGTGCTGCAACATCTCTGAGCCAAATACCTGCTTCTTTATCATAAACTTTAGCGTTATATATCAGCTGATTACTGCCTAGATCCCACCCCTCAGTAGCCATCAGCTTTGGCTTTAACTCATATTTTTCAACAAAGTTATTTAAAAACGAGCGGCTTTGCATTACTTGAAGCGCAAGTGCTGATTTATCGCCCTTTCCTCCACCTAAGTTCACCCCTGCCATTGCAGCTAAGCCGCCAAACTCCGATTTCAAATTTGAGAGCATGCCACCTTGAGTATCTTCAACAGGTGAAAGTAATACTGTCGCTTTATAAGTATTCGGTAGAGAAAGTGCAAAAAACACACTGGATACAGCAAATACAGCAGTGATTAATATAATTAGCCACTTTCCCCTCCAAAGCACTGACAAAATTTCAGTCAAATCAACTTCATTTTTTTTAATAATATCAGCTTCAGTCATCTGTTTATTGTTATCCATTATTTGTTAAGCGTTGCAATTGAAGCCGCAGCTAAGCCAAGCTGATAAATAATCTGTGTCGCTGTACTCCACAGTGTCAAGCTATCAATATGTTGAGCGTCTAGAGGTACAACGATCGTGTCGCCTGGCGCTAGTTGGCCTCCATGGCTGCTGACTGCAAACCATGATCCTGAACTTGGTAATTCAACTGAACCATTGGCTTTAATGATATAAATACGCTCATCATCCGCTTTTTGCTTTAATCCACCGCTAGCTTTAATGTAGTCATCAACAGACTTGGATGAATCGAATAAGTGCGTTGCAGCCAGATTAACCTCACCAATGACACTAACAGAGTCTTGCATCGCTGGGATATATAACGCATCACCATCTTCTAACTGCAAAGATTGGGTCGAGCGTTTATCAAGATCAATAACCAAACGTCCTAACGCTTCAACCTTCGATAAATCCTTTAATATTTGATCCATATCTTCATATGGCATAGAAGTATTTGCAGTGGCACTTTTTTGGAAAGTATTAGTAATGATATCGCGTCTTAACTCTTGAGTTAGGCGTTGAATTTGAGAGGTTTCTTTACGCTTGATAGATTCACGCGTAAAAATTGCTGCTTCTTTATGTGCAAATTGATTAAAACCACCAACTCTTTCTAGTAGGCTATCAAGTGTCTCACCACGCTTAATGGTGTACGTCCCAGGGAACTTAACCTCACCAACAACCTTAACTTGTAGCCTTTCTTGCCAATTAGGTCTAGGGAAAATGTTAACAGTATCTTTGCTCGTCAGTATTTGAGTTGGATTAGCCAACTCGTTCAAACCATTGAGTTGGATGTGTTCAACCTGTTTACCATCATTATAAACAACACGAGTTAGCTCAACCTGCTCGAGATACGCAGCTTCTAGAAATCCACCGCCAGCTTGCACCGCTTTTTGGAAATCTGCATTTTCAGATAATGGATAAACACCAGGAAACTTAACTTGACCGTTTACTGCAAACAATTTTGCAGGTTCGCTAGGTGTTGCCTGCCTCTGTAGCTTAGCGACAATTGGCGCAAGTAGCTTTTGACGACTAAATACCGCATAGTCTTCTTCTTCTACTTCTTCAGGCTCTTGAAAAAGTGCATCAATACTTGTGATTAATTTAACTTCTTCCTCAAGTTCAAATAGTTCATCTTCTTTCAAACCAATATATTTTAAGAACTCATCACGCTCAAATTGCTCCCATAACTTCACGTTTTCACGTAGTTTCAGTTGCTCTTTGTTATACGCGAGGTCTTCTAATAACTGTTCTTCTTCTTCTTTAAGCTGATAACGGCTAAATACGACGATTGTATCGTTAGACTCGAGCTCTATATCTCCCGCTTTACCGTTAAAAATATCTTGTAAAGAAAACTGATGGATAGCGATATCGCCTTCAAAGTTAACTTCACGAATAATCAATGAGTAGCCAAAATCTGCAATGGATAGCAAATCTTCACGTGGCGCACTGAAGATATCTTTGAGTGTCTTACCCTGATGCCATTCATAATGACCTGGGCTGGTTACCGCACCAACAACAGTAACAGTATTTTGGAAACGAGTTGAAGCAGCGTTGACCGAAATCTCATCACCGTTTTGTGGTTTGTAGCTTGTGTTTTCAGTAAAGTTGTAGTTTAGGGTAATGCGCCTTCCATCACCGTTGTAGCGTGAGACAACCACTTTCGATTTATTCGCATTAGCTTTGAAGCCTCCTGACATAGCCATCACACTCTCAAGCGAGTCTGATTCTTTAAGCTCAAAGATAGCTTGACGGTTAACTTCACCTTTTACTTTTATTTTCTTAGCTGCTGGCGGAATAAATACAACATCGCCGGGCTTTAAAACTACATCATCAGAGCTATCACCAAATAGCAATAAGTCATAGAGATCGAAGGTAGTAACTAGCTTACCAGCCCTTTTGACTTGGATTTTTCTCAGCGAACCATTATCACTCACTCCACCAGAAACAAACAGAGCGTGTGTGACAGTGGCGAGAGGAGACACTGTATAGCTACCAGGCTTATAGGCTTCACCCACTACCATAATACGCATAGGGTTAAGCTCACCCATCGAGACGAAAGCTTGAACACCGATCATTTCCTCAGAGATTTTTTTCGAGACCAGTGCTTTCAATTCCTTAAATGATAAGCCAATGACATGAATTGGGCTTAGGTTAGGAATTGCGAGACGTCCTTCACGATCGATTTGTACTTCGTGCTCTTCATTGGTTTTACCATACAGGTTGATTTTTACTGTATCTCCAATCCCAAGCAAGTAAGTATCAGGAATAGCAGCCAACTCAGAAGGAATAAAAGTCGTAGGCTCACCAGCAAAGAGTTCATAACCAAAAGGCTTAAGCTCTTCTAACTTTGGTTTGAATTTATCCTCTTCTTCTTCCTCTTCCAGTAACCCCTTTTTGTCACGTGGTAAAATCGAAGATTCCTTCTCTTCGTTCTTTTTATCACCTTTTTTGTTGTTATCTAATGCATTTACATCGAAACCATAACGTTTTGCTAAGGCTTCTTGTTGTGCTTTGGGGAGCTTTTTAAACTGCTCTATCTGCTGTTTACTGGGTGTTACCGCTATTGTTTGATGTGAGATCAAAAAAAGCATTGAGAGGAGTAGTAGTCTGAGGAACTTCACGTAAATCTCTTCCATTGTGGATTTTTGTTAAACTTCAGGCATTCTACCGAAGTTTGGAAGAATTAAAAGGGCACTGAGGTGCCCTTTGACAAGATACTTGTTAGAAACTGTAAACCAAAGTAAGTGAGGTTTCTGTATCAGTATTTTCTTTATCGTCAGCTACGTCTGAGTTGTGGATGATGTTATATGCCACTTTCATCTGTAGAGAGCCGTTGATTTTAGTCAACAATGCTGTTTCAGACGTTGTCTTGGTGTTGGTATCACCATATTCAATCGCGATAAGCTGTGTAAAACGTGCGTTTTCTGAGATCTGCCATTGGTAATCTAGCTTACCAACACCAATGAACTCGCTTTCAGAAGTACCAGCAAGTAATTCACCGTCATCGTCAAGTTCAGTGCTATCGTCTTGGTGCTCAAAGCGCTTTACACCGGGACCGATTTCAGCGTTAAGATACATGTCGTCGTTTTCGAATAAACGTTGACCGTAACCCACTGAAATAACCGCTTCACTGCGGTAAGCACCAAAGTAGTCTGAAACATAAGAGCCAAACACGAATAAATGGCTGTTATCTTCATTTAACTTGTAGTTACCTTGAACTGATGCTGAGTATTTTTCGTTAGTACGAGATGTAACATCTACACCCGCATCGTTTTCACGCGTGTCTTCTTTGTAGAAGCCGTCTAACTTGTACTCGTTATTCCAGTTAGTTAGATTGTGCTTAGCTTTGATCCCACCTTTTAGGGTTGTTGTTTCTGTGTTACCACTGGTGATAATCGCACCCACTTCACTGGTTACATCCCAAACTTTCTTTGGCTTCTTAGCTTTGCTTTCTGCCGCTGCATTAGCGCTTGCAGCAACAAGAATACAACAGGTTAAAACCTTTAATTTCATTTCTAACTAACCTTTTACTGATCTTTGTGTAGGTGAACATCCATTTGCGGGAATGGAATGGTGATATCGGCTTCGTCTAGCGCAATTTTAATATTTTCCACAAGAGTGAAATACGTTGGCCAGTACTCTTCTGTTTTAACCCAAGGGCGAACGACAAAGTTAACACTTGAATCCGCAAGCTCTAGTACCGCAACATTGTATGCAGGTTCTTTAAGAATTCTTGGTTCATTGTCTAGTACAGACTTTAATACTGCTTTTGCTTCTCTTAGATCTGCGTCATAGCCAACACCAATAACAAGATCAATACGACGTGTTTTTTCACGCGAGTAGTTAACGATTGCACCAGACATAATCGAAGAGTTTGGCATTACAATCACTTTGTTATCAGGAGTACGTAGCTCAGTAGAGAAGATTTCTATCTTTTGTACGCTACCTGCTCTACCGCCAGCTTCAATATAGTCACCTGACTTGAACGGACGTAGCATAATAATAAGTACGCCAGATGCAAAATTAGAAAGTGAACCTTGCAGCGCGAGACCAACAGCCAAACCGGCTGCACCTAGAATAGCAATGAATGAGGTGGTTTCGATACCAACCTGAGATAATGCCATAAGCAGTGTCGCGGCAAACACAATCGCATAAGCAATGTTGGCAACGAATGAGCCTACCGCTTTATCTACTTTGCGTTTACCAAATGCTTTTTCGGTGAGATCAGCACTGAGCTTAGCTAGTTTTAAGCCAACGAAGAAAATTATTAGTGCTATAACGCCTTGAAGCACATAGTGTAAGATTAAATCTGAGTTCTCATTAACCCATTTCCAAACAGCTTCCATACTCATCCCCCTTTTTTATATTAAGCAGTTATTTATCATTAGATCGGCTGGATCATACATAGGATATATGAATATTTGCTGTATGCGGAAATAATCTCCGAAAAAAAACTTTTATTAAGTTTTTTCGATATTTCCCTTTGCATTTGCAAAAAACTTATGTATTATGCGCGCCACACCAGACAAGGTGTTCAAGTCTTTTGTGGCGGCTGTAGCTCAGTTGGTAGAGCCCTGGATTGTGATTCCGGTTGTCGTGGGTTCAAGTCCCATCAGTCGCCCCACTCTTTATATAAATGTATTCCACATTTTTTATTCTTACACACATCGCCCCCTACACACTAAATAGCAAGCATCAGACATCTGCGTAGCAGCGATTTTATATCGCAACTAAGAATAAAACCCTCGCTACATAAAGTAGCTCCTACACGACGAACACCAAGCAACAAGTACCAGATATCAACGTAACAGCGATTTTATATCGCGACTTAAGAGTGAAACCCTCGCTGCATAAAGTAGCTCCCACACAATAAACACCAAACAACAGGCACCAAATATCTGCGTAGCAGCGATTTTATATCGCGACTTAAGAATGAAAACATCGCTACATAAAGTAGCTCCTACACGACAAACACCAGATATCAGAGTAGCAGCGATTTTATATCGCGACTAAGAATGAAACCCTCGCTACATAAAGTAACTCCTACACGACAAACACCAAACAATAAGCACCAGATATCAGAGTAGCAGCGATTTTACATCGCGACTTAAGAGTGAAACCCTCGCTGCATAAAGTAGCTCCCACACAATAAACACCAAATAACGAGCACCAGATATCTGCGTAGCAGCGATTTTATATCGCGACTTAAGAATGAAAACCTCGCTACATAAAGTAGCTCCTACACGACAAACACCAAACAATAAGCACTAGGCATCTGCGTAGCAGCGATTTTATATCGCGGAAAAGATCTTGGCATTGAGGCGGTTTTGCAGGTAGGGAGTGATTTAGACATAAAAAAATGCCACCTTATTCAGGTGGCATCACACACGGGATTATTTCTACATACATAGAAATGCTTTACATTTTCTTGCTACGCTTTCTTTTTGATCTTATGACCTTTCACAGCGTAGAAGATTATAAATAGATAGCAAGGTAACATTACAAGGTGTGCAATTTGCTGTGATTCCACCGTACCTGAGGTGCCCTTTGCTAAACCTAAGAACACGGGACCGAATGCACCACCGGCAATACCCATAACCAATAGACCAGAGCCTACACTGGTTAGCTTGCCAAGTCCAGATAATGCGAGCGGCCAAATAGCTGGCCACATAATGGCATTTGCTAAACCTAAAATAGCGACCATCAATAGAATATCAGGCAACGCTGATAATCCAAATAGATTTGAAATGACAAATGAGTCTGGGCTACCAAATGAAATTGCGAGCGTGAGAAGCACACCAAGCACCGCAGATGCTGTTAACGCCTTCTCCTGAGATATTACTCTCGGGATCAATATAATGCCCAGAATATAGCCCGTAACCATACAAGCCATAGTATAAGAGGTCATCACACTATATTTTTCGACACCCAGTGCTAATGCAAATGAACCAATCGTATCACCAGCAATCACTTCAACCGCAACATACAAAAACAGCGCGATCACACCAAGCTTTAGATTAGGATGAGATAGCGCTTCTCTCACCGAGCCATGCTCTTCTTCGTCATCTTTTTCTATTTCAGGTAGTGGTGCAAACTTAATACCCAAGGCAAAAATACCAATAAATGCAGCCAAGCCTAGATATGGCCCGATAAGACCATTGGCCATTGCATCAATATCAGCTTGAGTCAGCTCTTTACCAGCCATATCAGTAAAGTTACTCAGCACCAACGCGGTAAATACAAGCGGCGCAACAATACCAGCACCTTTATTCAGTATACCCATAATACTTACGCGTACAGCTGCTGACTCTTCAGGCCCAATACGTACCACATAAGGGTTTACAGCAGTTTGTAATAATGTTTGCCCAATACCCATAGTAAATTGAGCAAACAAAAACAATGCAAACATTTGTGTTTTAGCCGCTGGAATATATAGCAACGCCGCACACATCATCATCGCAATTGCGATGGCCATACCATTTTTATAACCTACCTTGCGGATAACTAGAGCAGAAGGAACCGCGGTAAATGTCACCGCAATATAAAAAGAGAAAAGAATAAATGAAGATTGGAGAGGAGTTAGTTTTAATACTTGCTCCAAATATGGCATTAGCGACCCATTAAGCCAAGTCACAAAGCCAAGAATAAAAAACATGGCGGCGACAATTGCCATAGGGATCGCGTTACTTCGTTTTGTTGTATTCGACACGGTAGCTTCCATAAACATTACTCATCGTTTATTGTTTGTATGGCTTTTTGCCTTGTTATTTTTTGCTTTGCTCACTGCTTTCTTTACAAAAATGACAGCGCTGACATTTAACTTTACGTTAAAATCTATTTCATTACCAGTTAGAATTTGAGCAAAATTATCACCAAAAAAGGGCCATTGCCCTTTTTTGCGATAAACTGAATACGAGGGTTTATTTCAACCCTGTGACACGGCTCGTATTTTTTTCTCCGGCTCGCGTTCTCAACAATACCTTACTTTCATCAGAGATACTCATCTGATCAGTATAAGGCTGCCAAGATTCGCCATTGTCTAAGCTCACTTCAATTGCAAGATAAGGGAAAGCACTATTCGCTTCAAGTTTACCCAACACCACTTTGGCACCCGGAACCGGAAGGTTTGGCTTAATGCCATCGTTTTGTAACTTTGCAATTTCTTTTAAAGACAAGGCTGCGGCAAAGGTTGAGAAGTCCTTATTTAACTCTTTTTGGTTAATACGACGCCCTTCCCAATCCGCTTTATGCCAAGCGCGCTCCGCAAGCGAAAGCAAACGAGGGAAAATCAATCGTAACACTTGGTCTTCCGAGCGAATGGTCTCACTCCATATTTGCCCTTGCATACCAAGGATATTTTGCGGTCTTTTAAGCGCGGGCAACTCTCGACCAACTAAGGCTTCTAGGTTCACGATAGGCTCACGGTTTCGCGTGAAGTCCGCATTTGCATAAATATTATCTGGCATATACGAAAATGCTTTTTTCGTATCTGTGTAACGAGTTGCCCAATAATAGCCGCGCTCTTCAGGGTGCGCTTCGTAAGGGTGATCAAAGTACAAATGAGTACCGTGAGACAAAATAACCTGGTAATTGTTGTTAGCAAAACGGTGGGCTCTGTCTGCAACGCCCCACTCCCAAATATTATCCCAAGTATTTACCAAAAACTGTGGATTTGGAAATTCATCACGTTTAAAGGTCGTCGTGGTGTTATACATTAAACCATCTTCCCAAGCGGCTGGGGTGATCCCACGCTTAGCAAGCAATTTTGCTACTTTTTGAGTAAAGTATGGTTTTAAATCATTGGGTCCAGCCACTCCGTTGTCGGCGACCGCAAATAGCTCATTACATGCTGGTGATTCAGTCCATGATCCCTTTCCAACCTCATCGCCACCAAAATGGACTGTCGTTAGCATAGTGCCAGCATCGCGATACATTTCCTGCAGCTCATATACCACTTTCTCCATAAAGGCATAGCTTGAGTCCAAGCAAACATTAATAGAGTTATCTGTGTATAGCTGCACGGTTAGATACTTTGAAGTGTCATCAACATCGTTCAGAAGATAGGCTTTGGCCTCTTGCGCTTTACCTGCTTCCATCAATTTGTGATAACGCGCTTCCATCGACTTAATCGCAGCACGAGCATGCCCTGGGCTTTCGATTTCTGGAATGATCTCGATATGACGCGCAGTGGCAAATTTAAGTAATTCGACAAAGTCCTCGCGAGAGAGGTAACCATTTCCACTTCCCGTTTTGAAAGGACCTGTGCCCAACTGAGTCAGTAAGCACTCACGCTCTTGTAAATCAAAACAGCGAAATGCGCCGACTTCTGTTAACTCAGGGAGCCCGGGGATCTCCAAGCGCCAACCTTCATCATCAGAAAAGTGCCAATGGAACTTATTTAACTTATAACGCGCCATCTGTTCAATTAATTTAAATAACGCATCTTTACCATGATAGTTACGGGCATTGTCGTAATGCATGCCACGCCAGCTAAAGCGCGGAGAGTCTTTGATCTCTACGTGAGACAAGGTAATTTCATTTTTACTATCGGCAGGAAATAGCGCTAGCAAACTTTGAATACCGTAAAACACACCGGCGTTATCAATACCCGTGATTTCAATCACGTCATCATCAATATCTAATGTATACGACCCAGCTTGGTTGTAGTCATAATCGCGCCCTAGACTTTTCGCAACTTTAAGGCGGATCGTCGGGATATTTCCTTCTGGCACGTGATTAGCTTCAGCTTTTAAATCCAGTCCATACTCTGATAAGTCTTCTTGAAACACGGCGACTTCTGACTTCAAACGTCCGGCAAAGCGGATCTGCCAGTTTTTGTTAAGAGTGATTTCGCCACGACTAAAGTCGATGTGCTCAGGCTTTGGAATGATACGTCTTAGCGCATCTTCTTTTGAGACGGAAATATTGCTTTGATTACGTTCAAAACGCAGCGCTGCGTTCGCTATCTGCGTGTAATCGGTAGGTGTATTGTATCTTTTCAGCTGGTTCTCACGCTCAAATGGCGCAACGAATTGCGTCATATCTTCTGTATCAGTATTTGTAAAAATGACCGGTTTATTTTTACCTGACACAATAAAGGCACGCGGCATAAAATCGCTGTATGCAGCAACCCAAGCCGAACCATCAAAAGCTAACTTGAGCTTTTCACCCGCTTTTAAACCAGCAAACGAATCGGTAGGGGTGATACGATGAAGGTCGCCATTAATATGCTCAAAGCGCAGACCTTCAGCTGTTTCCGTTGAGATATGACGAACTGAGTGCAAATAGATTTGCCAATCGCTTTGTCCTTTTGGTAGATCAACTTTTGAATTGTTAGTCAGTGTAATAGCACCGCTAAAGCCCCCTGCACCATTACTGAAGTTATTTTCTACCGCAAATTCAAAATGCGTGTCACTTGCAAACTGCGCTAACTGCTGCTGCGTGAATGATGCTTGTGTATAGAACGAGCACCCAGCAATTATCGCCCCAAGCAAAGTCGTTTTTATTCTCATCTTTTGCTCCCAGTCTTTATGTTCAATTCAAAATGAACATCATTTAATCACTTATTGTTCCTAAACATCATATAAAAGTTAAAATGACAGCGCTATCATTATTTTTTCATATCCTTGTGTTAGACAAAATGAAGCTACTCTGATTTGGCTGTAAATACCATCAAATAGCGATGAACTTGACCTTGGAAATAGCGAGTTTTTGCAGAAAGTGCAGAATTGAGTGTGATATTTTGTAGGAAGTTCAGAGAGTTGTAATTGGATGTCGTAAAAAGCGGCGGATTTACTGCTGGAACGCAATAAAACCGCCACGAATTCAAAATGTGAAATTACCAGATTTTCACTCTGTCTTCTGGTTTAAGATACATCTTATCGCCTTCTTTCACATCAAATGCCTTATAGAACTCTGGCATATTCGGCAGCACACCAATCACTCGATAATGACTTGGTGAATGCGGATCTGTCATTAGGCGATTACGCAGCTCTTCATCGCGGTATTTGCGACGCCAAATTTGTGACCAGCCCATAAAGAAGCGCTGCTCTCCAGTGTAACCGTCAATAACCGGCGCTTTTTGATCGCCTAGTGAAATTTGGTACGCTTTATAAGCGACAGTTAATCCGCCTAAATCACCAATATTTTCACCCAGTGTCAGCTGACCATTAACACCAGCGTCTTCAAATGGTTTAAAACCATTAAACTGCTCAACCAGCTTTTGGCTACGCGCTTCGAATTGTGAAAGGTCAGACTCACTCCACCAATTACGTAGGTTACCATCACCATCGTACTTAGCACCTTGGTCGTCAAAGCCGTGACCTAACTCGTGACCGATAACCGCGCCGATTGCGCCGTAGTTTACTGCATCATCCGCTTCTAAGTTAAAGAATGGTGGCTGTAAAATCGCAGCAGGGAATACAATCTCGTTATTCACTGGGTTATAGTACGCGTTCACCGTTTGTGGTGTCATCAACCACTCGCTACGGTCCACAGGCTTACCTAATTTATCGATCATTTCCTGATTAGCAAATTGGCTATAGCGTACATAGTTACCAACAAGATCGTCAGGGCTTATCTCAAGTGCTGAGTAATCTTTCCATTTGTCAGGATAACCAATCTTCGGCGTAAACTTATTGAGCTTGTCTTTTGCTGCTACTTTTGTTTCAGCACTCATCCACTCTAGACCATCAATTGCCTGATCAAACCCTTTAATAAGGTTAGCAACCAACTCTTCCATACGCGCTTTCGCTTCTGGTGGGAAATAAGACTTTACGTAAATCTTGCCTAACATTTCACCCAGTACAGAATTACTTGCATCTACCGCTTTTTTCCACGTTGGTGCTTGTTCCTCTACACCCGTCAATGTTTTACCAAAGAACCCAAATTTAAGGTCAACTACATCTTTACTTAGTAGCTCTGCGTAGTCATTGGTGAAGTGGAACGTTAAGTAGTCTTGCCATGTCTCTAACTTTGAATCAGCAATGATTTTTGATAGCCCTTCAAAGAAACTAGGTTGGCTTACAATAAGTGAATCTGCTTTGATACCAAGCGCAGTTAGAAATGCTGACGTATCAAAGTCTGGCATTAATTGATTAAACGCATCATTGCTTAGCTTGTTATAGGTTTTAGTCGCGTCGCGGCTTTCAACACGTGTCCATTGCGCCTCGGCAATTTGCTTCTCTAACGCTACAATATTCAGTGCAGCTTGGCCTGGATTTTTATGACCAGCCTTTGCCAACAACTGTTCAATGTAAAGCTGGTACTGCTCACGGATCTTACTGAATTTTTCGTCATCTTTCAGATAGTAATCGCGATCTGGTAAACCAAGCCCTGACTGGAACATATAAAGTGCATTTTCGCTTGAATTTTTGGCATCATTATTAACGTACCAACCAAACGGTGTACTTGCGCCCGTTAAACGCATTTTAGCAAAGATAGCTGGTAGCTCCGACTTACTCTTCAAGTCTTGAATTTCTTTCAGATAAGGCTTAACTGGGTTTAAGCCCAGCTCGTTTCTCGCCCCCTCATCCATATAGCTTTGATAAAACGCCCCCAGCTTCTGCTCATCGCTACCCGCTTTTGCAGATGCATTATTTGCAGCATCTTCCAGTACTTTACGCAGTGCTTTTTGCGACTCATCATAGAGCTGCGAGAAAGAGCCATAATTTGACTTATCTGCAGGGATTTTAGTTTTTTCTAACCAGTGACCATTCACATGAAAATAGAAGTCATCTTGTGGGCGCACTGATTTATCAATATTTTCTAATTCGATACCAGAATTCAAAACTGCCTTTTGTGCTTCGGCTTGTTCCGCTGGTTTTTGTTGTTGTGTTTGCGGTTGTTCACTACAACCAATCAATCCCAATGCAAGTGCAACACTTGCAGCGGTCAGTGATAATTTCTTCATTTTATTCCCCTGATAGAGTTTCGCTTGTAAACGCCGAATTCCATTCATCTAGATAAAATAATGCTTAAATTACTTATCCAAACCTCAGGTTAAATAATCAAGCAAGTCAATTGCATATAGATGAATGTAATATAGACATAACCTTTATGGCTTGAAAAGAATTCCTTCTAACTGTGTTTCCTATCAAACCTCAGAGTAACGAGAATCGTTGGCTGATGTTTATTTACACGTAAGCGGTCATTCACTAGTCTACCTATGCACATAGTGAATGACTATGACTCTGAGTGCTGAATTTAGTAACAAAGTTTGTCACTAACTTTGGCGCGCTTGCAATAATTCCACAATTGCTTTGTTGGCCTCAGGAAACGCGAGTTCATGCAACTGCTCAACTGCAACCCATTTAGAAGGCTGCCCTTCTGCACCATGAGCTTCACCGGAAAAATCCTCAACATGATGGATGTATAAGCATACGGCTTTATCAGCATAGTCATGCTCAATACGCATTAGCTCAGATGAGTTATAGATCTCAATGCCAACTTCTTCTTTCAGCTCACGTTTCAATGCCGAAAAGACATCTTCACCCGCTTCCATTTTCCCGCCTGGGAACTCCCAAAGCCCACCTTGGTGTTGATCTTCACCTCTTAAACATACAAAGATTTGCTGCGCCTTTTCAATAACACCAACAGCGACTTCAACACGTTTTTTTTGCATCATTTACTCCATAAAAAAGCGACTTAGCGTCGCTTTTTATACCAATTTAGATTTAGGGCCTGTTATTTTAGTTTGCCACAACACTGCTTAAACTTCTTACCTGATTGGCAAGGGCATGGCTCATTGCGACCAACTTTAGGCTCTGCGCGCTCAGCAACAACCGCACCCTCAGGCGTTTCGCCGCCCACGCGCTCAACTTCTTCGTGTTGATATTCACGCGGTGCTTGCTCACTCTTACGATGTTGTTCTTCAACCTTCTCAACATCTTCCTCAGCACGAACCTGAACTTTACTTAGTACGCCAACAACGTCAATCTTCAAGTTTTCAAGCATTTGTGAGAATAACTCAAACGACTCACGCTTATATTCTTGCTTCGGATTCTTCTGCGCATAACCACGTAGATGAATACCTTGGCGAAGATGATCCATTGCCGCTAAGTGATCTTTCCAATGCTGATCTAGGCTTTGTAACATAACCGCTTTTTCGAAGTGACGTAGCACATCAGGGCCTACCATCTCTTCTTTTTGCTTGTACGCTTTATCCACGTCCTCTACGATACGATCGCGTAGCATTTCTTCATATAGCTTGCTGTCTTCTTCAAGCCATTTAGCGATCGGAAGCTCAACATGGAAGTCATTTTTCAAGCGTTCTTCAAGTGCTGGGATGTCCCACATTTCCGCCAGACTTTGCGGTGGAATATACTGATCAATAGTCGCATTCAATACATCTTCACGAATAGCCGTGATCGTCTCTGAGATGTCGCCTTCTTCAAGTAGTTCGTTACGCTGTTCGTAAACCACTTTACGTTGATCGTTCGCAACGTCATCGTATTCAAGTAATTGTTTACGAATATCAAAGTTACGCGCTTCTACTTTACGCTGTGCGTTTTCAATGGCACGGTTAACCCATGGGTGCTCAATGGCTTCACCACGTTGCATACCTAGCTTACGCATCATGTTAGTCATACGCTCACCAGCAAAGATACGCATCAATGCGTCATCCATCGATAGGTAGAAGCGGCTTGAACCTGCATCACCTTGGCGACCTGCACGTCCACGCAACTGGTTGTCGATACGGCGCGACTCGTGACGCTCAGTACCAATAATATGTAAACCACCAGAAGCTAGTACTGCATCATGACGCGCTTTCCAAGCGGCTTTAATTTCTGCTACTTGCTCTTCTGACGGATTTTCTAATTTTTCAACATCCGACTGCCAGCTGCCACCCAGTACGATATCGGTACCACGACCAGCCATATTCGTCGCAATCGTTACTTTGCCCGGTAGACCCGCGTCCGCGATGATATCCGCTTCTTGCGCGTGGAATTTAGCATTCAGTACGTTATGCTCAATTTTTTCTTTGCGAAGGAAGTGAGAAAGATACTCTGAACTTTCGATAGATACCGTACCCACCAACACAGGCTGACCACGTTCTTGGCAAGAACGAATGTCTTCAAGAATGGCTTCAAATTTCTCTTCTTGCGTCAAATATACAAGATCCGCACGGTCATCACGCACCATAGGTTTGTTGGTTGGGATAACTACCGTATCTAGGCCATAGATTGACTGAAATTCGAACGCTTCAGTGTCCGCTGTACCTGTCATACCTGCAAGCTTGTTATATAAACGGAAGTAATTCTGGAATGTGATTGAAGCCAAGGTTTGGTTTTCGTTCTGAATACGAACCCCTTCTTTCGCTTCAACGGCTTGGTGAAGACCCTCAGACCAACGACGTCCTTCCATCGTACGACCAGTGTGCTCATCAACGATGATAACTTCGTTATCTTTTACAACGTAATCAACGTCTTTTTGATATAGCTTGTGAGCACGAAGTGCTGCGTAAACATGGCTAAGTAGTGAAATATTACCTGCTGAGTAAAGCGAGTCGCCCTCTTCAATCAAACCACGTTCAGTTAGTAATTCCTCAACCTTGATTTGACCACGCTCGGTAAGGTGAACTTGTTTACCTTTTTCATCAATGGTGAAATCGCCATCGCCTTCCACGCCTTCTTCGTCTTCTTTTTCTTGCTGTACAAGATCAGGCACAATTTTATTGATTTCGGCATAAAGCTCAGAGCTATCTTCAGCAGGACCAGAAATGATCAGTGGTGTACGCGCTTCATCGATTAGGATTGAATCCACTTCATCCACAACCGCATAGTTAAGTGGACGTTGTACACGTTCTTCAACACTAAACGCCATATTATCGCGCAAGTAATCAAAGCCGAACTCGTTATTGGTGCCGTAAGTGATATCCGCAGCATAGGCTTGCTTTTTCTGCTGTGGCATCATGCCAGGCACGTTACAACCTACAGTAAGGCCTAAGAATTCAAAGAGTGGACGGTTGGTCTCAGCATCACGCTTAGCTAAGTAGTCGTTGACGGTAATAACGTGAACACCCTTGCCTGAAACCGCATTTAAATACGCAGGCAATGTTGCTGTTAGTGTTTTACCTTCACCCGTTCTCATTTCTGAAATACGACCTTGGTGAAGCACCATACCACCAATCATTTGCACATCGAAATGACGCATTCCAAATACGCGCTTAGATGCTTCACGCACCGTAGCGAACGCCTCTGGTAATAAATCATCTAGCGTTGAACCTTGCTCGATACGCTGTTTAAATTCAGCCGTTTTTGCTTTCAGTTCCTCATCGCTTAATTTGCCGTATTGTTCTTCTAACGCATTGATTAAAGCGACTGTTTTTCTTAGGTTTTTGATGGTGCGATCATTACGACTACCAAAAATTTTGGTAAAAATATTTGCTAACATGTTTAAACCGTTTCACTCTGTGTATTGGCTGACCCATCTCTCTAAGCCAATGTTGTTAAGGTTGGGTCGCGCTTGTCCTGTTGGCGACAAAAGCCTTCCTAAATTACGGTTTTCATTTTGCCAATTTAGGAGTGAGCATTTTGTATCTTGCCGAGTTAAAATTATGCCCTATCATACCAGACTCTTTGTTTCTGCAAACCTTATTGGGTAAATAATACCAAGTTCAATTGCAAGAAATCTTTACTGTTGGGCGTAAGCGTACCGTTGCAAGTGATAAAGTTTAGTTAGCATCTAACTCGACTCATTTATTCGAGTACAGAGCTAAGCGCTTTCGACAACAAATGTTGGTACTTTTGGATTTCTCAAAAATTTGTCTCTGATATACTTAGAAGACTGAGAAACCACCAGTACGGAGTAATTTGACTCCGTATTATCCCGATATGGCGGTTATTTTTTATTTTTCAACCTATGGGAAGTAAGTCATTGGCTAAAAATCGCTACAATCCAAAACCGCTTGATGAAGTGATGGGTGGGTGGTCAGACAAGCTCAATCAATATGGCCAAAAAAGTGCCCAAGCGGCACAGTTACAGAGCTGTTTGGAAGACACTCTAGGCCCTATCCTGAGTAAGAAATGCCGTGTCGCTCACTACAAAGAGGGGACACTGACGATAGAAGCGGCTTCAGCAACGCTTGCTACTCGGTTAAACTTTTTGAAAATGGATATTCTCAGTGCATTTAGAAAAGTTGGCTTACATGACTGTGCATTGGTTAAAATTACCACCAATCCAGAAGCCCAACAGCGTCTTACCAACAAGGTGGAGTCCCAATCTTCGACCTATCAAACCAATCGAAGTATGAGCCAAGCCACTGGCGAGCATTTGCTAGCGCTAGCGCAATCCGCTCCACCGTCGCTTAAGGCGAAACTAGAAAGACTCGCTAAACACGCAAACACTACGCAAAAAAAATGACGCCTTAGCGTCATTTTTTCTCAAACTGTATTAGCCTAAGAGGCTTATGCCGTTGCGGTATTGATACCCGCTTCCATTCCTGGCGCTGGCATACTGACTGGCTCTTCGAATGTTGCCCACTCCCATGCTGACTCAGTTGCCATGATTTCACGAAGCAACATATTGTTTAGGCCGTGGCCTGATTTATAGCATGAGATCTTACCTAAAATGTTGTGACCTGCCATAAACATATCACCCACACAGTCTAAGATCTTGTGTTTAACAAACTCATCTGCATAGCGCAGGCCATCTGGATTTAATACTTTAAACTGGTCTAAAACAACCGCATTATCCATGCTGCCACCTAAGGCTAGGTTGTTTGCATGCATGTATTCGATATCACGCATAAAACCAAAAGTACGAGCACGACTGATCTCTTCAGTAAAGCTTTGAGCGGTAATGTCTAATCCAATACGCTGGCGGCTAGCATTGATCGCGGGGTGATTGAAGTCGATTTCAAAGTCGATGTGGAAACCATCGTAAGGCTCAATTTCAGCCCACTTGTCGCCATCTTCAACACGCACTTTTTCTTTGATGCGAATAAAGCGCTTGGCAGCGTTTTGCTCTTCAATACCGCCTTTTTGAATTAAGTAGATGAATGGCAATGCACTGCCATCCATAATAGGCACTTCGGCGCTGTCTAGCTCTACGATGAGGTTATCAATCCCAAGCGCAGCTACCGCGGCAATCAAATGCTCGGTAGTAGACAAGCGAACGCCGTCTTTATTTGTTAAACACGTACACAGTTGCGTGTCGCCCACAGCTTCCGGTGTTGTTTCAAAATCAACAACAGGGTCTAGATCAACGCGGCGAAATACAACACCTGTATTCACACCAGCTGGTCGGAGAGTGATCGTGACCTTTTCACCTTTGTGTAAACCTACACCTGTGGCTTTAACGACTTGTGCAATCGTACGTTGTTTAATCATATATTCGCCCACTTAAATTCTAGATAGGCGGCGGAGTATAACATAGTTCCACCAAACTGCCAATCTCTGTTTGTTTTTTATACCAACTTTAGTCTGACTGCTTACGTAAAAAAGCCGGAATATCGAAGTAGTCACCTTTTTCTTTACTGTCGTTGCCTTTTGCGCTTGCTGAGCTAGAAGCTTGTTGTGGCTTCTGTTCTTGCACTTGTGGGGCAGGCGCTTCAGCTGGCTGCTCAGGTTCTGCCGCTGACGTTTGTGGTTGCGTAAAGCTTGGCACATACATGCTCGTTTGTGAGCTAGTTTGTGTTCCACCTACCGCATCTGAGCCTGAAGCTTGTCTAAAGCCATTGTCTACAATACCAAATTGCGGACGACGGTCACCACCTAAGCCGGTGGCAACCACGGTCACTCTTAGCTCTTCGCTCATTTCAGGATCAATAACAGCACCCACTACCACAGTCGCATTCTCTGACGCTAACGCTTTAACATGGTTACCAACGACCTCAAACTCTTCGATAGTAATGTCCATGCCCGCGGTGATATTAACCAAAATACCTTTCG
Organism: Pseudoalteromonas sp. OANN1; assembly: GCF_024124685.1. Taxonomy (NCBI): domain Bacteria; kingdom Pseudomonadati; phylum Pseudomonadota; class Gammaproteobacteria; order Alteromonadales; family Pseudoalteromonadaceae; genus Pseudoalteromonas; species Pseudoalteromonas sp. OANN1. The sequence continues at coordinate 73,041 of NZ_JAMXSE010000003.1, read as the reverse complement.
CGCCAGTTAGGTCAACATCTTCTAAAAGCGGGCTAGAAATCGCGGCTTCCGCAGCTTCTTGTGCACGATCAGGACCTGTTGCCGAAGCAGTCCCCATCATTGCAGTACCCATTGCTGACATCACGGTTCTAACATCCGCAAAGTCAACGTTGATTAGACCTGAACGTGTGATCAACTCTGCAATACCTTGTACCGCACCATAAAGTACGTCATTTGCTTTTGCGAAGGCATCTAGCAGTGTAGTCCCTTTACCTAGAACTTTAAGCAATTTGTTGTTTGGAATTGTAATAAGTGAATCTACAATTTCTGACAACTCAGCAATGCCTTGCTCAGCCGCAGCCATGCGCTTTTTACCTTCAAGATCGAAAGGACGCGTTACTACAGCCACAGTCAAAATACCTAGTTCTTTTGCTGCGCGTGCAACAACAGGTGCGGCACCGGTACCTGTACCGCCGCCCATACCGGCTGCGATAAATACCATGTCTGCGCCTTCAAGGCTGCTCTTGATGGTTTCTAGATCTTCTTCTGCTGCGCTGCGGCCCACTTCTGGGTTTGCGCCAGCTCCAAGACCAGAGGTAATCTGAGTACCTAGCTGTACGGTAATATCCGCAGACGAACGACGTAACGCTTGTGCGTCAGTATTCGCTACGATAAAACGTACGCCTTCAATTTCTTGGTTTACCATGTGTTCTACGGCGTTACCGCCGCCGCCACCGACACCGATGACTTTAATGACAGCTTCTTCGCTGTGCTGTTCCATAATATCAAACATCTTCACTCTCCGACTTGAGTATTAAAACTCGCCTTGGAACCATTTTGTAACACGGTTCCACCAACTCCCCTCTGCATCTACTTTCGACTTCTGTGCATTCATCGATTGTAGTGAACGGCCGTATTGTAACAAACCTACCGCCGTTGCATATGCAGGGTCATCCACATAATCTGTTAACCCCTTAATGCCAATTGGTTTCCCTATTCTTACTGGCATTTGGAATATATCTTCTGCGACTTCTTGTGCACCTTGCATCTTGGCACTGCCGCCCGTGATAACAAGACCTGCCGCAATTTGATCTTCAAAACCTGAGCGACGCAATTCTTCTTGCGCAAGCTCAAACAGTTCTCTAAATCTTGGTTCTACCACTTCAGACAAAGTATGACGAGACATTACCCGAGCAGGACGTCCACCAACACTTGGTACTTCGATGGTTTCTTCGCTTGATGCCATTTGGCTCGACGCGAAGGCATATTGTACTTTCAGAGACTCGGCATGCGAAATAGGTGTTCTAAATATTTTTGCTATATCGCCAGTGACCTGATTACCCGCAACCGGGATCACGGCAGTATGACGCAGCGCCCCATTCACATAAATCGCAATATCCATGGTGCCACCACCGATATCTAATACCGCAACACCAAGCTCTTTTTCGTCTTCAGTCAACACCGAGTAACATGACGCCAAGGCGTTAAACGTTAATTGGTCTACCTGTAAACCACAGCGTTCAACACACTTTTCAATATTCTTTGCCATGTCATTCGAACACGTAATGATATGTGCTTTCGCTTCCATCCTTACGCCACTCATACCCAGAGGGTTTTTGATCCCCTCTTGCATGTCGATGCTATATTCTTGCGGCAATGAGTGCAGCATTTTGCGTTCGGCAGACATAGGCACAGAGCGTGCAATGTGAATAACATTGGCAATATCATCGTCTGTGACTTCCGCATTGTTTATTGCCACCACGCCACTTTCGTTTTGACACTGAATATGTTTGCCTGAGATCCCCAAATAAACCGAGCTTATTCTGCAATCAGCCATTAGCTCTGCTTCATCTACAGCGCGTTTAATAGACTCAGAAACGAGGTCTAAATCGTTTACCCCGCCTTTATCCATGCCGTGAGACTCTTGGCGTCCGACACCGACAATACTAAGTTGATTGTCCACAGTGATCTCCCCAACTGTGGCGACGACCTTTGATGTGCCAACATCTAATCCAATCACTAAGTTTCTTTCTGCCGACTTTGTCATGCTTCACTCTTGTTATTTTGTTGTTCTTGCTGCTCAGTAGGTTCTTTCCAACTCACTGCCAGTCCCGTGTCGTAGCGTAAATCAATGACATCGATTACTTTACCTTCAGGGCGTTCCATACGTGGATACACGTCGATAAAACGTTGTACTCGTTTGGCTTTATCTTCACGCCCTAAATTTAAGCGGATCCCATTGTCCAGCCATAGCTGCCAAGCAAATCGTTCTGAAAGCGCTAAACTTTCCAACGTAAACTGATTTACCGCCAACAAGGCTTTAAACTGCTTAAATGTTTGCCATGCTTCTTCAGCACTCCCTTCAGGGCCGTATAATTCAGGCAGCCCTGGCGGCAATTTGTTACTACGCGCTTGGAATACTTCGCCATCATCATTGAGTAATGAATCGCTATTCCAATGCGCAACCGGCTGATGTTCCACTACATAGACTTGCAGCGTATCCGGCCATTGTTTTCTGACTGATACTGTCGCAATCCAAGGTAAAGACTTTACCGCCTTGTGGACTGCTTTAACATCAAGCTCAAAAAAACTATTTAAATCTGCGGTTTTAATTGCCGCTACAATGTCATCTTCATTGGTATAATGCGGTTTACCGAGCACTTTGAGTGTTTTTATTTGCGCATCATGATGTGCAACTAACCAATCACTTACCCAGTATGTTCCTCTTACCAATGTAAAAATCACCACAAAGAAGAAGCTAAGTCCCCAAAAAAGGGGCCAGTTCACTCTAGAACTGATCAGCTTCAACCCTGCCAAAAATGCTCGCATATTAAAGCGTTTGCTCCAAAATGCGAACAACTAATTGTTCAAAACTTACACCCGTTGCTTTTGCTGCCATCGGCACCAACGACTTTTCGGTCATACCAGGTACGGTATTTACCTCGAGTAGATAGAAATGACCTTGCTCATCTTGCATGGCGTCAACACGTCCCCAACCAGTGGCACCAACCAATTCAAAAGCGTGCTTTGCCATCACTTGTAATTGCTCAGTGTGTGCAGCGCTAATATCCGCCGGACAATAATACTCTGTACTATTAACTTGGTACTTCGCTTCATAATCGTAAAAACCACGAGGCGTACGCATTTCAATAACAGGCAATGCCTCTTTACCGAGCATAGACACGGTAAACTCACGTCCAGTGATCCATTGTTCAACGAGCACTTGATCGTCAAACTTAAAGGCATTATTTAATGCCGCAGTCAGGGTTTCTTCGCTGTCTGCCTGAGCCATACCTATGCTTGAGCCTTCGTGACTTGGCTTTACCATGACTTTGCCAAACTCAGCGATTAGCGCCTTAGCATCAAAACCCGTCTCTTTGCTTACGACAGCATAAGGTGCCGTACTTAACTTGGCAGACTGAAATAGATGCTTACAGCGGACTTTATCCATCGCAAGCGCACTACCAAGTACACCGCTTCCTGTATATGGTATTCCCATAAACTCAAGCGCACCTTGAATAGTACCATCTTCACCGCCACGGCCATGCAGTGCAATGAATACGCGATCCACACCTAGGTCTTTAAGTTGCCATAAATTACGTTCTGCTGGATCAAAAGCAATCGCATCAACACCTTGATTGACGAAGGCATTTAACACTGCATTACCAGACTTTAGTGACACCTCTCGCTCTGCTGAACTACCGCCAAGTAATACGGCTACTTTTCCAAACTGACTACTCATAATTCACTCTGTTTTAACTGCGCTATCGATAGCCCGGTAGCGGCTAACTGCTTCACGATCTGACCTATATTGCCGGCCCCTTGCGTCAACACTAAATCACCATCTGCCATGGTGCTTGCCAACACTTTCGCCAATTCACCATGGTCACTGATATGGATCGGCTCAACGCCACGTTGACGGAGACTACGGCACAAACTTTTACTATCCGCACCAACGATGGGCGCTTCACCGGCACTATATACATCTAACAGCAGTAGTTTATCAACATCGCAAAGCACTTTTACGAAATCTTCATATAAATCGCGTGTTCGACTATAGCGATGTGGCTGATAAATCATAACCAAACGCTTATCAGGCCAACCAGACTTAGCTGCTTTTATCGTCATCGCAACCTCAGATGGGTGGTGACCATAATCATCAACCAACATCACCTCTCCCACTTCATTATTGAATGAGCCGTAATGCTGGAAGCGACGTCCCACACCTTCAAAATTGGCTAATGCCTGATAAATCGCTTCGTTTTCAATATTGTGATCTTTTGCAACCGCAATAGATGCCAAGGCGTTCAATGCATTGTGCTTACCTGGCATATTTAGCCTCACTTCAAGTAGCTCACCGTCTTTGGTTCTGACTTTAAAGTGTGATTCACTTTGTGTTTGCTTGAAGTCCAGTAACTGATAATCCGCGTCGTTAGCCTCACCATACGTGATTGTTGGCCTTGCAAAGCGTGGTAATAATTCTCTCACGACTGGCGAATCGATACACACCACCGCCAGACCATAAAATGGTAAGTTATGGATAAACTCGATGTAGGTGTCTTTCATTTTTTCGAAGTCACCATCGTAAGTATCCATGTGGTCTTCTTCGATATTTGTTACCACCGACACCATCGGCTGCAAATGCAAAAACGATGCATCACTCTCGTCCGCTTCTGCGATAAGGTATTCACTGCTGCCGACTTTGGCATTACTGCCAGCACTATTGAGCAAACCACCAATAATAAAGGTTGGATCCAGCTCAGCCCGCGCAAAAATACTCGCAATCAGGCTCGTCGTTGTGGTCTTACCATGTGTTCCTGCCACCGCAATCCCGTGACGAAAGCGCATCAACTCAGCGAGCATTTCGGCGCGACGAACGATTGGCGTACGGTTTGCCTTCGCCGCTTGGATCTCTGGGTTTTGGTCATTGATTGCACTCGATACCACAACCACATCGGCCATTTTTACATTTTCAGCTTGGTGGCCGATAAAGATCTCGGCGCCCATATTTGTTAGTCGCTCTGTCATCGTACTTTTGGCGATATCTGAGCCTGTAATTCGGTAACCTTCAAAGGCCAGCACTTCTGCAATCCCACCCATACCAGCACCACCAATTCCGATAAAGTGGATGGTGTTGATACGTCGCATTGCTCTTCTGCTTGAAGCTTCCATTTAATATCCTAGTTCGATAATTCTGTACAAATTTGGGCAACTTTCGCTGTTGCCTCCGACTTGCCGCATTGTCTCGCTTTTGCTGCCATCGTCGCAATTTTTTGCGGCTCAATAACAAGTGGCTGCAGTGTAGTTGCTAGCGTTTCTGGCGTCAGTGCAGTTTGCTGCAATATAAAAGCAGCCCCAGCAGACACTAAAAATTGCGCGTTAGCCGTCTGGTGATCGTCAACTGCATGTGGGAAAGGCACAAAAATCGCCGTTTTCCCAGCTGCGGCTATCTCACTTACGGTCAACGCACCGGCGCGGCAAATAACCAGATCAGCCCAAGCGTATGCGGCGTCCATATCATGAATGAACTCGCTGACCTCAGCATTAATGCCTGCACTTTCATATCGTTGTTGTGTATCGTCTTGGTTATGTTTACCGCTTTGATGACGAATATTTAATCCGATACTGGCCACCTGTTGCTTTAGTAACTTGAGTCCTTCTGGTACGGTTTCATTCAGTGCCTTTGCTCCCAATGAACCACCGACAATTAATAGATTTAACGGCACTGAAACGGGTTTATCGCTAATTTCAGCAACGCTTGCACGTACCGGATTTCCCACAACCTGAGCGAGCTTTTCACTGAATGCGCCGGGAAAACCCGCCAATACGCGACTTGCAATTTTCGCCAGCAACTTATTGCTCATACCCGCAACCGCATTTTGCTCATGGATCACCAAAGGGATCCCAAGCAGTTTCGCAGCAACACCTACAGGGCCAGTTACATAACCGCCCATGGCTAACACCACATCAGGTTTACGCTGTTGTAAAATACGCTTTGCTGCAAGTACCGCTTTTAAAACCATAAATGGTGCGGTTAGTAATCGTTTGACCCCGTTACCTCGGACGCCTTTCATGGCAATAAAATCAATTTCAAAACCGTAACGCGGCACCACATCGGCTTCCATTCTGTCCGCAGTGCCAACCCAGCTCACTTGCCAAGCCTGCGCTTGTAAAAATTGTGCCACTGCAATACCTGGAAAAATATGTCCACCTGTACCGCCCGCGACCACTAGAAGACGTTTAGTCATCGTCTACCTCCACGGGATGTTGCCTGTCTTGTCGACATTTTTGTCTCAAAGTCTATGCGCTGTAAAATACCTGCCGCAATTGTCATAACCCAAAGACTCGACCCACCGTAAGAAACAAATGGCAGTGTTAAGCCTTTAGTAGGTAAAATGCCGGCGCTCGCACCAATATTAACGACTGCCTGAAAGGCAAACCAAATACCAATGCCCAAGGCAAAATACCCTTCGTATTCTTTGCCTGCTTTAAGGGCTTTTTGCCCGATAAAAAGCGCTCGAGTAACCAATACACCGAGTACAATAATAATGCTAAATACGCCAATAAAGCCTAGCTCTTCCGCTATTACAGCAAAAATAAAGTCATTATGTGCTTCCGGCAAATACTGTAGCTTTTGTATGCTATTACCCAGGCCTTGGCCAAACCAGCCACCTTGGCCGTATGCCATTAGGGATTGTACCAATTGATAACCGGCACCAAACGGATCTTCCCAAGGGTTTAAAAAGCCCACGACACGCTTCATACGATATGGCTCAATGATGATAAGCAGTACCACCAAAGAGACACCGGTAAGCATTAAAGTAAAAAACTGCCAAAGCCTTGCACCGGCTAAAAACAACAGGCCAACGGTCGTCACAAACATAACCACCACAGTGCCTAAATCCGGCTGCATCAAAATTAAGAACGCATACACCGCAAACACAATCATTGGCTTGGCAAAGCCTTTGATGTTTTCTTGTACTTCATCGCGTTTACGTACCAAGTAGCCGGCAATATAGCTGAAGAAAAATAGCTTAGATGCCTCCGCTACTTGCAAACCAAAAGGACCAAGCGGGATCCAGCGCCTTGCACCATTTACTTCGCGACCAATAATGAGTACCGCCACTAACAGTACCAAACCAAAAAGCAGCAAATATGGATTACTGCGTTTCCACCAAGTCATTGGCACACTCGTCGCAAACCAAAAGAGAATAAACGAGCCCACTAAAAAGATAACGTGGCGAATAGTAAAGTGAAAAGGATTATCAAATAGTCGCTCGGCAACTGGCATAGAAGCGCTTGTCACCATTACAAATCCCACTCCAATAAGCATGAGCATGCAGTACATCAAAGGTACGTCAAATAAGCTCTCGGACTGGCGAGGCGTTAGCGCCTCTTTGATATCAGCGACATTAATCAAGCATGTTCCCCCACTAAACGGACGAACTCATCCCCTCGCGCCATATAGTTTGGATACATATCTATGCTGGCACAGGCTGGTGCTAATAGCACAATATCGCCATTAGTCGCTATCGTTTTTGCCGCCAACACGGCTTCTTCCAGATTGTGGACTTGATGGCTATTGCGCAGCAGTGGCATAAACTGTGCGCCGTCTTGTCCGAAACAAAATAGCGCTTTGCAATGCGTAGTGAGTGGCGTCTTGAGTGGTGAAAGATCTGCCCCTTTAGCATCACCACCCACGATCAAAATAATATTTTTGCGACCTGAAGCTAAAGAATCAATGGCGGCGACCGTCGAGCCAACATTCGTTGCCTTTGAATCGTTGAAGTAACGAACCCCTGCAACATCGGCAACTAACTGACAACGATGAGGTAACCCCGTGAAACTCGCAAACGCGCTGGCAAATGCCTGCATAGGTAATTGCATCGGCGCTAATAACGCTAATACCGCCAAGGCGTTAAATTGATTATGTCGCCCCACCATCGCCAACGTTTTTACCGCTAGCAGTGGTGTTTGTTTGTGTGCAAAATGCGGCTCACCGTCAAAGGTCATTAAGTGATAATCCCCCTCAGTGAGGGATACACTGCTGCCTTGCCCATGCTGCGCAAAGGTATAATGATCTTCAGCATTAAAGACAATATGCTCAACATGCTGGTAAATACGCTGCTTCGCTTCAATATAAGCTTGAAAATCAGGATAGCGATCCATGTGATCTTCAGTAATATTGAGGATCATTGCCGACAAACAAGCCAAGCTATGAGTGGTTTCAAGCTGAAAACTAGACAGCTCGAGCACATAAACATCATGCGGCTGCTCTAACAACGACAGCACAGACGTGCCAATATTGCCGCCAAGTCCAACTTTTAAACCTGCGGCTTTCAATACTTCTGTCGCGAGCGTAACAACGGTGGACTTACCGTTAGAGCCCGTAACGGCAATCACTGGACGGGTATTAAGGCGTGCAAATAGCTCGATATCGCCGATGACTTCAACGCCTTCGGCAATGGCTGCGGCAACGCTCTGTTCAAATAACGGGATCCCTGGGCTAATGATAATCAGATCCGTTTGCGCTAAAGCGGCATCAGCAAGATTGCCAAATACCGCTTCACATTCAGGTGCGTTGTGACTTAGCCAGTCCGAGCCCGGAGGCACTGGACGACTATCAACCACTTTTGGATTAATACCGTGCAACAGCAGAAAACGCACAATCCCCTGTCCTGTGACTCCAAGTCCCAGTACTGTGACATGCTTTTTCTGTAATTGCTCAATATACGTCATTATCTAATCTTCAACGTCGCAAGGCCGGCCAAAACCAAGATAATCGAGATGATCCAAAAACGGACTATCACGCGCGGCTCAGGCCATCCTTTTAATTCGTAATGATGGTGAATAGGGGCCATTCTAAAGATCCGCTGACCTCTGAGTTTGTAAGACCCTACCTGTAAAATCACGGATAATGCCTCCATCACAAATACACCGCCCATAATGATAAGCACTAACTCTTGGCGTACCAAAATAGCGATGATCCCGAGTGCACCACCTAACGCCAATGAACCCACATCGCCCATAAAAACTTGTGCCGGATAGGTGTTAAACCATAAGAAACCAAGACCAGCGCCAACAATCGCCGTACATACCACAACCAGTTCACTTGTGAGTGGTAAATGAGGAATATGAAGGTAGCTTGAGAAATTCGCATTACCGGTAACGTAAGCAATAATAGCGAGTGCTGAGGCAACCAAAATGGTCGGAACAATGGCAAGACCATCCAAGCCATCTGTTAGATTAACTGCGTTTGACGTACCCACAATCACAAAGTAGCTCATGACCAAATAGAACAAACCAAGTTGTGGTAACACATCTTTCAAAAATGGCACGACTAACGTGGTTTCCGCAGCGCTGGTGGACGTAAAGTACAAAAATGCCGCGGTAGATATCGCAATAACCGACTGCCAGAAGTACTTCCAACGTGCAATTAGGCCTTTACTGTCTTTTCTGATCACTTTACGGTAATCGTCCACGAACCCAACAATACCTAAGCTGCCAATGACAAATAACGTCACCCATACATATTTGTTGCTAAGGTCGCCCCACAGTAGCGTACTGGTAAAGATCGCAGCCAGAATTAACAGCCCACCCATGGTTGGCGTACCCGACTTGGATAAATGCGACTCCGGGCCATCATCACGTACGGTCTGACCAATCTGCATACGCTGTAATGCAGCGATGAGTTTAGGGCCAAAATACAACGAAATCATTAAGGCCGTTAAAATGCCTAAAATCGCCCTCAACGTAAGGTAAGAAAATACGTTAAACCCAGAATAATATTGGGTAAGATACTCGGCTAGCCAAACTAACATGATACTTCTCCTGTCTCGCTATCCGACTGGCCAGCGTTTACTAATTCTTCAACGAGCAGTTCCATCCGCGCACTACGTGATCCTTTAACAATAACGGTGCATTGTCCTGATTGCTCGGCCAATACAACTCGTAACGCCTTCATTAAATTCTCGCGAGTCGAGAAATGACGATTTGGCTTTTCAAATACATTGCTAGCGCTACTACTCAGCACCCCCAATGAAAACAATTCATCAATGCCTTGCTGCTTAGCATACTCGCCGACTTCACGGTGATATTCGCGGGCATCTTCACCCAGCTCTGCCATATCACCCAACGCCAATACTTTATAGCCAGACATAGACGCCAGTAAATCAATCGCCGCGTTGACAGATTTCACGTTTGCATTGTAGGTGTCATCGACCACACGCAACGTGTCCGAGACTTGGATCATGTTGACACGGCCCTTTACTTCAGCCATTTGTCCAAGACCCGTTGCCACCTCACTTAAGCTTGCGCCCAGTTCAGTTGTCAATGCTGCCGCAATCAGCGCATTGCCAACGTTGTGCTGGCCACTAAGCGGTAAACTAATGGTGGTACGCTCTTCACCCTGGCATAGCGTGAAGGTAGGGCGAGCTAACTCATCCAACTCAATTGCTTCCACCCAAATATCAAGCTGAGCATTTAAGCTATAACGTTTCACTTTAGAAACAGCTAAGCTTTCCTGCCACATCTGAGCATAATCACTATCCGCATTGATGACTGCAACACCGTCAGCTTTTAGGCCCGAGAAAATCTCACCTTTCGCTTTTCCTACGCCATCAATTGAACCAAACCCTTCTATGTGTGCTGGTGCGACATTACACACTGTCGCCACGTCTGGGCTCACTAATTCTGTGGTATAAGCAATTTCACCCAAGTGGTTAGCGCCGAGCTCTATCACCGCGAATTCATCATCTTCACTTAAGCGCAGTAGCGTCAACGGTACCCCGATGTCGTTATTAAAATTACCTTTAGTAGCAAGGACTTTGCCTTTTTGCGCCAAAATCGCTGCACACATTTCTTTCACTGTGGTTTTACCGACACTGCCAGTAATTGCAATGGTTTTAGGGGCAACGGTTTCAATTACTGCTCGACCAATTTGACCTAAAGCAATGCGCGTATCTGCAACAACAAACTGTGGTAAATCGATATCTTCATCGTGCTCAGAAACAATAGCTGCAATAGCACCTCGCGCTTTGGCCACATCCAAAAAGCGGTGGCCGTCAAAGTTAGGCCCTTTAAGTGCTAAGAACACCTCACCAGACTGTATTGTTCTGGTATCAGTATTAATATTGGCGACTGCCAAATTCTCCCCGTCGTAAGGGGTTTTTAAGACTGCTGCAAGCCAAGAAAAATCCATCTTGATCATGCCTTTTCCCCTCGTAAAATCGCTGCAACGCATTGCCTATCACAAAAATCAATGCGCTCAGTACCTATAATTTGATAATCCTCGTGCCCTTTCCCCGCTATTAGCACCACACTGTTTTCATCAGCTAGGTCTATCGCGTGTTGAATGGCTAGCCCTCTATCAGGCTGGCAGACAGCATACTCAGGGTGGATGAGTCCTGCCTTAACGTCATCAATGATTAAATTAGGATCTTCACTTCGTGGATTATCGCTGGTGATCACCAGTTTATCTGCATATTTCTCCGCAGCTCGCGCCATTTCAGGACGCTTACCTTTATCTCTATCACCACCGCAACCAAACACACAGATAAGATTACCCGGTACATGTGCTCGCAAGGCTTGTAGTGCAAGTGCCAAAGCGTCTGGGGTATGGGCATAATCAACAATACAGGTAGGCTTTTCAGGGGCACTAAATGGCTGCATGCGTCCTGCAACTGGCGCAAGCTGGCAGCAAGCTTCGCTTAATGCTTCAAGACTTGCACCTTGTAATAGTAAGGTCGCAATCGCAGCAGCTAAATTATAAAGATTAAACTCACCATACAGTGGCACATTGACTTCACATTCACCCCAGCTGGTTTTTAACGTCGCTGTTAAACCATTTGGGTGTGCCGACACAGCATCAAAAAATACATATTGTTGGTAGCTATGCGCTTCACTCCAGCGACCGTAAGCAACCACGGTGTCGTCGTTGAACTCAGCGGCCCAACTAGCCCCCACTTCATCGTCAATATTGATGACTTTGTGAGTTGGCGCACAGCGAGTAAATAGTAGTTTCTTGGCTTCTGCATAGCTTTGCATATCACCGTGATAATCTAAGTGATCGCGCGTCAAATTGGTGAAAACAGCCACATCAAAGTCGCACTCATCAACTCGACCTTGCACCAAGCCATGGGAAGAGACCTCCATCGCGACTTGATCATATTGTTGCTGTAAAAACGCCAAAATACGTTGTAAATCTACGTTTGACGGCGTGGTGTTTGCCAGCGGAATAAGACTGTCTGGTTGACCATAACCAAGCGTACCTATCACAGCCCCTGCACTACCGGTTAGGCTAGCTAAATTGGCAATCATTGCTGTCGTGGTAGATTTACCATTGGTGCCAGTAACGCCTGTGAGTTTGAGCTTTTTACTCGGGTATGCATAAAACTGCGCTGCAATTGCCGCCAACTTATCGGCAAGATTATCGATAAAAATCGCTTGCTCTGGGGCAATATTAAGCTCGCTTCCCGTTTCTGCAAGCACACATTTAGCGCCTTGCGCAACGGCACTGGCGGCATATTTAGCACCGTCTTGGGCATGACCTTGCAGTGCAACAAAACAATCACCCGGCTCGATCGCTCGACTGTCTATACGTAGATGCTCAACCTCAACTGGGGCAATATTGACACCATAATCACTGAGTACCTGAGCCAGATCACGCATCGTTATCTGCTCCCGAAATATAAGCTACGCGCTCTTTATCAGGCGCTACGTTTAAAATTCTCAGTGCATTAGACATAATCTCAGCAAATGCAGGCCCTGCAGTTTGACCACCATAGTAAACGTCTCCCGCTGGTTCATTGACCATCACCACAACCGCAAGCCTTGGGTCGCTTACCGGTGCAACACCCGCAAAGTAACCAACGTACTCATCACCATAGCCACCCGCCACCGCTTTTTCTGAAGTACCTGTTTTACCAGCAGCACGGTAACCATCAACTTTTACGTTGTGGGCAGTACCACCACGTTCAAATACTGACTCCATCATCTCTACCACGGCATGTGTATCTTGCTCGCTAAAAATACGCTTACCTTCAGGAACTTCATCCTGCTTCACAATTGTAAGTGGTCGCAAGATACCACCGGCTCCAAACATAGCGTAAAGTCTCGCCATTTGTGCAGTGCTTACAGATACTGCGTAACCATAAGAGAGTGTTGCAATTTCAAAGTTAGACCAACGGCGGTTTGGATAAAATAAGCCAGCGCTTTCACCAATCATGTTTGAGCCCGTTGGCTCACCAAAACCTACTTCTTGGTATAAATTGATAAAATACTCTTTTGGCAGCATTTGCGAGATCTTCGCAACTCCCATGTTACTGGAGATTTTAAGGATCTCTCTTAAGCTCAGCTCACCATTGTTGCGAGTGTCTTTCACCAAGCCACCGCTTAAGTTCATCCAGCCCGGATAAGTATCTATCGTGTCTGTTGCCTTAACTGCACCATAATTTAAACCAGCCAATACCGCTAAAGGCTTTAAGGTTGAACCGGGTTCAAATAGGTCAGTCATAGCACGATTACGACGTTTATAAGGTGCAGCAGTACTTAGGTCGTTAGGATTAAAGCTTGGGCTATTCACCAAAGCTAAAATCTCGCCAGTGTGTACATCAACAACTATCGCCGAACCAGAGGTAGCTTTATAGCTCAGTACCGCCGACTTTAACGCGCGGTAGGCAATGGCTTGGATCCGTAAATCAATACTCAGGTAAACATCTTCTGGCTCGACACGCTGTTCTTCTGAAAGTACTTGTACTTCACGACCTTGCGCATCTTTTCGAATGGTGCGTTTACCAGCCGTACCGGTTAATGCAGAGTCGAACATACGCTCGACGCCTTCAATACCTTTGCCATCAATATCGGTAACACCAATCATGTGCGCGGTTACTTCGCCGCTTGGGTAAAAACGTTTGGACTCGTCAAGCAAGTGCACGCCCGGCAGGCGCATTTGACGAATATAGTTGGCAACAACCGCCGTCACTTGGCGCTTCAAATAGACAAAACGACGGCTTGGGTCTCCCCTAAGCCGTTCATCGACATTTTCTGGTTTAAGTCTGAGCACATCTGCAAGTTCTTTCCACCTGAGCTCATCATCGTACCAAGCTTGTTTCCGTATTTTCAGTTCAGCATCGTTTTGCTCTAACGCTTTATAATCTTCACCTTCTTTACGGGCTTTGCGTAACACTTTTTTGGCAAGTGCCTTATCAATGGCAAGGGGATCTGCATAAACGCTCACAACCGGCACACTCACTGCCAGCTCTTTGCCATTACGGTCGAAGATCATGCCTCGTTGGACATTGAGCTTCTCAACCCGTACGGTGCGCTTATCATTTTCTTCAATGGCCTTATCAGGCTCAATTACTTGCAAAAATGCAGCGCGTGCAACCAGCGTCATAAAAACGGTGAGCATCACGCCGCAAACTAGAGCAAAGCGCCAGGTGATAATAGATTGAGTTTTTTGCTTTTGTTTATTCATGGCAGCACAATCACCTGTTCATCTTTACTGGTTGGGCGTTTCATCTCTAACTGCATCTTGGCTATCTCTTCAATCCTTGCATGCTGGGAGTAAAACTCTTCTTCCACAACGAGATATCGCCATTGTAGGTCTAGCTCATCGCGCTGTTGCAATAACTCATCCTGCTGTATCAATTGCTGGCGAGTTAAATGGGTAATTTGCACTACGGCGAGTGCAGAAATCAAAATCGTAAGTAGCAAGAATGCAGTCAACTTATTCGCAATGATGTAATAGCCTATTTCTACAAATAGATTCGGTTGACGTTGCTTACTTGCATTCATTAGAGCTTCTCCGCCACTCTTAATACTGAGCTTCGCGAGCGTGGATTTTGTGCAATCTCTGCATCGCTAGGCTTAATGGCTTTACCCACTGCCTTTAAGGTGAGATTTTGTTTAAGTTGTTCATCCGTTAAAGGCAGACCTCTGGGTATCGCCTCTCCCTTACTCTGCTTCTTGATAAACTGCTTTACAATGCGATCTTCTAGAGAATGAAACGAGATCACCACTAACCGACCACCAGGTTTTAACACCTCAAGTGACGCTTGCAATGCAGTCTGAATTTCTTCTAACTCACTGTTAATATAAATACGAATAGCTTGGAAAGTACGTGTTGCAGGATGCTTGTGTTTATCTTTGACAGGCACAGCTTCATCAATCAATTGAGCCAGTTGTGCAGTTGTTGTAATCGCGGTGTGCTCACGTACTTCAATGACTTTACGAGCAATACGAGTGGCAAACTTTTCTTCGCCATACTTTTTGATCACGAATACCATTTCTTCAAGCTCTGCTTCAGCTAGCCACTGTGCAGCGCTGCGACCTGAATCAGGATCCATACGCATATCTAGTGGCCCATCTTTCATAAAGCTAAAGCCACGGTCTGCATCATCAAGCTGAGGGGAAGACACACCAATGTCCAACAAGATGCCATCAACCTGTCCTAAGATACCGGCTTGTTCCGCGACAGATTTAATTTGCGAGAAGCGGCTTCGCGCTATAGAGAAACGCGCATCATCGGCAAACTTTTCAGCCGCCTTAATTGCTTGAGGATCTTGATCTATGGCTTGTAAACGCCCAGTCGACAATCTTTTGAGGATTTCACCTGAGTGCCCACCACGACCAAATGTCCCGTCGATATATATACCTTCAGGGTTAATTGCTAGGGCATCTAGGGTTTCGGTCATTAATACCGAAATATGCTTAAACTCTTCGCTCATTAATTTGTTTACCCCTACAAGGAAAAGTTTTCCAGTTCAGGGCTTTCCTCAAAGTTTCCTGAGTGTTCAATTTCGGTATCTGCCTGCATTTGCTGATACCAGCGTTCTTCGTCCCAAATTTCAAATTTATTGAGTAACCCAACTAGCATGATCTTTTTGCCTAATTGCGCATGGGATCGCAATGAAGGCGCCAGTAAAATTCGGCCATTTTTGTCTAGTTGGTATTCTGTAGCATGACCTAGCAACATCCGCTGCCAACGTCTCACTCTGGGATTGGTATTAGAGATGCGACTTAGTTTGGTCTCAATTTCTAGCCATTCGGAGAGTGGGTAGAGCCACAAGCACGGTTCGTTGATCGCAATAGTACAAATAACAGTTCCCTGATCTTCGGACAGCAGCGGTTGACGGTACTTAGTCGGTACCGCAAAACGCCCTTTGTCATCCAAAGCTAGCGAACTTGCACCTCGAAACATGCGTGATCCTATTTCTAAGTTGGTTGATCCAGTTTGATCCACTAAAACCCACTTTTTACCACAGAAGAACAGTCTAGGGCTTGACAAGCACTTTTGTCAAGCTCAGTCGGTACCTTTAACGCCTTTGAAAGCCAGAAAAATCGCGGGATTTGTGGAAGATCATGAATTTTGTGGAAAAAAGTGGAGAGATGAAAAAATGCCATATTTTTTGGCCGGATAATCACGTCATACTTTCAAATTAGAAATTAAAAATTCCATTTGTTAACCCTTGTTTAAGGATGCTTTTGCAGCTGAATTATTTATGCAAATTAGCTTGGTTGTCCCTACTCGATTCGGTATCATTCGCGCTCTCTGATCAGCTCCATAGGTGGGATTATTCTGAAATCTTCAATACAGTTTCGATTTTATCGCTTACTCGTTCTACTGTGCTTGCCATGTCTGATCATTATTTTATTTCTATTATGTGAGCAACGTCAGCAGGCATTAACACAACAGTCACAACAGGCGCTGCATTACGCCAAACAAGTTGCGGCGATCCAGCAGGTAGAACTCGCAGATACAGAACAAGTCTTACAGCAACTGTCGACCCGTATTGATCACCTTACGGTAGAGCACGGTAAATGTCCGCCGCTGCTTTATCACGCGATGCTGCTCAGCCCCAACCTAGCTAACCTTGGCATAGTTGACGCTCAAGGGAACGTACTTTGTACTACGCATCAAGCAGATCAACGCGAGATCAATATCGCCGATCGTGGTTACTTTAAAACCGCAATGCGCACTGCCCAGTTTAGTATTGGTGAGTATCAAATTGACCGCAGCATGCAGCGTGCAACAGTCAACTTCGCGCTACCAATTTACGATGATCAGCAGCAATTTTTATTTATGCTTGTTGCGGTGAAAGGCTTAACCCATTGGAGCCAGACCCTTGCAAAACTGCCTCTTCCTGTTGGTACTCGGGTAATGATTGCCGACGCTAAAGCGCAAATCATTGCGCAATATCCAGCAGCAAATACAGAGCTTGGTCGTGCTGTTAGCAGTTCTTGGCCAAGCAATTTAAGCACACAGGCGACGCTACTAAACACCCCAGAAGGCAATCGCTTGGTGTATGTAAAGCAATCACTCAATAACAGCAACCGAGCGTTACAAATCTACTTTAGTTTCGATTTTGAGTCCCAGTTGAGTAGCATAGACAAGCGTTTTGCGCTCTTTTTAGGGATCTTCTTTGTGCTTGTATGCATTTTGTTTTGGCAAACCCATTGGCAATTAAAACAACAACTTTTAAAACCGCTTAGTGCACTCAAGCATGCTATTGCAAAGCTTGAATCTGGCAAGCAAGATCCCCGTTTTGATGCAACCAAAGTACCCAGTGAATTTGAGCATATCGCCGAGCGTTTTGCTCATATGGCACAAACACGCCTAGCCGCTGAAGACAATGCAAATCATAGGCTTGCAGTTGTAAAAGCCTTGATTAATGCACTCCCCGATAGCTATGTGCGCTTAGATCAACAGGCTCAGATCTTATCTCGCTATGGTGATTATACCGATAAGGCACAAACACTTAGAGAGTTGCTCCCAGAACATATCTATAAGCGGATCCGAGCAGAACTTGCTCTGCTAAACGATAAAACCTATGTGCAACTTGAGTTTTCTCCAACCAGCAATCAAGTGGTTGAATGTCGCCTGTGCGCCATTGAATCACACCCTCAGGCGTTGTTGATTTTCCGCGATATTAGCCAACGTAAACATCAAGAAGAGGCATTAAACCTTGCAGCATTGGTGTACAACAATAGTAGTGAGTGCATGATCATCACGGATGCCAATGGCTTTATCTTGGACGTCAACCTCGCCTTTACGCGTGTAACTGGTTACTCACGCTCAGAGGTGCTAGGTAAGTCCACTGCCATGTTGGGGTCGGGTCAACACGACCGTAGCTTTTACGAGTTAATGTGGCAGCAGCTTAACGAACATGGCCGTTGGCAAGGTGAGATTGTCAACCGTAAGAAAAATGGCGAGCTCTACACCGAATGGCTAACTATTGATAGCGTTTATGATAGCAACCGTGAGATCTATCGCCGCGTCGCGATCTTCACCGATATTACCGAAGTTAAGCGTAAAGATGCGCTGATCTGGAAACAAGCACATTTTGATGAATTAACCGATCTTCACAACCGCGTGGGACTTAAAAAGCACTTAAAAAAGCAGGTTGCCAGCGGACAACAACAAACCGCCGTGTTGTTACTCGATCTCGACAACTTCAAGGATATTAACGACACTTTAGGCCATTATTACGGCGACTTACTCTTAAAGTTAGTCGCACAACGTTTAAAGAGTATAGCTCCGCATGCGTTTTTATCCCGCATTGGAGGTGATGAGTTTGTCTTTGTGTTGGAGGATGATGAACATAAAGCAAAGTGCAAAGCACTAGCAGCTCAGATCCAGTCCGCATTCAAACAGCCTTTTGAGATCAAAGATGAGCAGTGCCATATCACGGCAAGTATGGGGATTGCCACCGCACCAACAGATGGTAATGGTGCAGAAGCCCTATTAAAGGCCGCCGATCAAGCAATGTATCGAGCAAAGCAACAAGGTCGCAATGGCTATGTGATTTTTGACGATACCTTACGCAAAGTCGCGGAATCTAGAATGCAAATGCTCAAAGGTATTCGCACTGCACTGCATAACAATCAATTTGAAATGCACTACCAGCCAATCGTGTCACTTGACGACAATCGCGTCGCCAAAGCCGAGGCTTTGATCCGCTGGCGACACCCAGAGCAAGGCATGGTGAGTCCCGCTGAGTTTATTCCGTTAGCCGAAGAAACCCAGCTCATTCATCATATTGGAGATTTAGCCTTTGCGCAGTCTGTTGACACGTTGACGCAACTACAGCACTTAGGCCATACAACACAAATTAGCATCAATGTGTCACCGGTCCAATTTGCCGCTAAAAATTGCACCTTAGCAAGCTGGAGTGACAAACTCACGACGCTTGCGATCCCCCCTGAACACGTGGTTTTAGAGGTCACTGAGGGAATGATGATGCACAATGATAGCCGCACTAAACAACGAGTTGAACGCTTAAAGCAGCAAGGCTTTCAATTTGCGTTAGATGACTTTGGCACGGGTTACTCGTCACTTGCGTATCTAAAACAATTAGATTGTCACTTTGTGAAAATTGATAAGCGCTTCGTCGATGGCATCGCAACCAATGCAGACGATTTAACCCTGTGTGAAACCATTATTTTGATGGCCCACCGCCTTGGCTTAAAAGTCATCGCTGAAGGCGTTGAGACCGCGACCCAGCATCAGCTATTAAAACAGGCTGGATGTGATTTTGGTCAAGGTTATTACTATTCAAAACCGCTACCACAACGCGAGTTTCTAACCTTAATGACAGAAAAAAGCCACATTGCTGTGGCTTAACTGAAGTTACTTAAATCTAGGTGCTTGGTTTATTCAGTTAAACCAAGCGCAGTCATCATTTTGTTTGCAACGTCCACATGGTGCTGCATGGTTGAGAACTGCTTAGTTACACCCGCAGGACCGAAAGTATAAACTGGTACTGGCGCAGCCGTATGCGTACCAGTACCCCACACTACGCTTTGCTCTGAAGCAATCGCGCGAGCGATTTTTCCGGTGTAATCTTCTTTGGCGTATACATAAAAGTCACCGAAGTCCTCAAACGCAGGGATCATCGTTGCATCATTATCGTCATAGACACTTTGACCAACCTTCTCTGCATTATCTAGCGTCACCGTGTAAGCCGTCATATCTTCAATAGTCGCTTTCCAAGTTGGGCCCGATACATTCTCATAGGCTTCATCAGGCGCGGCTTCTGCAAGGATATCGAAGAAGGTGCCTGTTTGCGCGTAAAGCTTGTCTAGTTGCGCAAGTGGGCCAAAGTTAAACTTAGGATGATATTCTTTAGCAACACCATTTACATACATACCATCGCCAGACAGCGTTTGTGCTTCAGGACGCTCATGCTTTGAATAACTAAAGCCAAAACTACCCGTTTCATGGTCTGCAGTCACAACGACTAGTGTATCGTTACGGTCTTTTACCCATTCATGAACAGCTTCAACGGCTTCATCAAATTTAAGCAGCTCATTTAGCATCCAACCTGCATCGTTTGCGTGACCCGCCCAGTCAATTTGACCGCCTTCAATCATCAAGAAAAAGCCATCTTCATCTTTAGACAAGATATCAAGCGCTTTCACCGTCATTTCTTTTAATGAAGGCTGAGTACAGCTGTTGCTTTGTTGACAAGCTTTGTAAGCAATTGCATCGCTCATACCAGAGTTTGCGAATAGGCCTAGTACTTTTTCGCCTTCAAAACTGCTTAATTGTGCTTTATCAAAAGCAAGGCCATAACCATGTTGCTCTTTTGCTTCAACAACTAGGTTAGTTTCATCGCCACGTTTTGATTTTTTGTATACGCTGCTAGGCATGCCAAGCGCGTCAAGTTGTGCTTTTACTTCAGCATTGTCAGGCGTGCTCTTTGGTACAAATACGCGAGCACCACCAGATAACATCACGTCAACACTGCCAGAGCGAACTAATTGCTCAGCGATTTCAGCTTCGTATGAACGATGCGGCATATGGGCAGCAAATGCAGCAGGCGTCGCGTGCGTAATACGCGTATCTGAAACAAGACCCGTCGCTTTACCTGCGGCTTTGGCTTTTTCTAAGATAGTCGCTACTTTATTACCATCGGCATCAAGGCCTATCATTTCAGAGCCTGCAGCAAGGCCGGTTGCTAATTGTGTTGCCGAACAAGCAGAGTCAGTCACTAGACTGCCAGTCGCGCCATGTGGTGCGTTCATGGAAAGGCCTAAATGACCACCCGCAGCAAGTTTAGACAGCGCAGTTTGATTGCCTTTGTTTTTATAAGTTGAGTTTGGCGCGCGCTGAGCATACTCTTCAAGTAAACCAACTTGCTGTGGTCCCATACCGTCACCGATCATAAGGATCACATTTTTTACTTGTGTCACTTCTTGCACTGGTACTTCTTTGATGACTTCAACTTCTTTGATCACCTCAACGGTTTTTGTATCGTCATCACACGCGGTAAGTAGAATTGCAGAGATAGCAACTGTAAGTAACTTTTTATTCATTGTACTGTTCCTGAAACGTAATATTTGTCTGTAAGGCGGGCACAGTCTAGGCGCGTTACATGACTTTTTTATTTCAGCAAAGTGACAAAAAATATTTTATTTCACAACAAGTTACAATATAACAGTACAATTCAGATACGAAATCATACGCTATACCAATTGTTATTTAGAGTAATCACTCTCGACCAGAAGCACTGGTAAATAATTTAGAAATGGGTCGACTAGATAATCCAAACACAAAAATGCTCAACAGCACCGTTGCCATTGCCACTTGAGTAATTTGCAAACCATTTGGCAACTCTTCGCTGAGTAGCATTAAGGTTAGCACCACCGAAGCCAATCCCTTGGGGCCAAACCAAGCTAACGTAAAGCGCTCTTTGGTTGTCAGTGCACCACCTAACAAACAGAGGAATACCGGGATCAATCTAAACATGGCAGTTGCTAACACTGCGTACACCCAAACCTGCCATTGGGTAACATTTAGCAGCACTACACTGGCCGACAAACCAAACACAATCCAGATCATAAAAGCCGCAAATTCGGCGAGATGCTCCCCTTCTTCGATAAGCTGATCTTTAAACTCATCACGATAATATTTATCAAACAGCAAACCGCTGACAAATGCAGCAATAAAACCGCTGCCATGCAAAGCTTGGGTTACCGAAAAAACTAAAAAAGCGATGCCAACAAAGAGAAAAGGGCTAGTTTTAGACGCAAAGTAATGATGTTGATAGGCGCGTTTAAGTAACCAAATTATCACCGCAGTCAGTAACCCCGCGACAACGAGTGCAATCCCCACTTCACGTATAAAAATCCAAGCAAATGATTCAGTCGTCGCTTGCATTCGCTCAGCTAATACCCCCAGTAAAAACAGAAATACCGGAATACATAGGCCATCATTCAAGCCACTTTCCACATTAATTGCCTCACGCAATCTGGTGGGCACGGACTTATCCTGAATGAAGGTTTTGCATAAAGTAGCATCAGTTGGGGTGATGATCACCGCAATTAAAAAGCAAGCCAACCAAGATAACTGGAACAGCTCATGGGCCACCCACGCGCCAAATACCATGGTTAATGGCAGCCCGAGTAATAATTTAACCGGTAGCTGAAAGCTGTGAGATAACACCCGTAATCGCGTTTTTGCAGCATCGGAAAATAAATAAATCGCAAGCGTCAGCTCAATAATCGGCAACCAAGTTTGTAGGCCATTAATATCTACCGCTAAAGCTTGTTGCCCTCCTTCAATATTACCAAGCACAAAGCCTATCGCCCCGCCCGTTAGCACAAACCACATAGGTGCGGTGAGCTCCGCCCTATCTAGTTGTCGAGCTGTGATGCTATAGATAAAAAGAGAAAGTCCAATCGCCGCAATCAAAGCATAAATCACGTTGCCATTCCTTTACTGAAAACCTGCTGCTGATAACGCGAGTATGACAAATCTTATTCAGTTAAGCCAAACATCTAACAACATCCTCCTATCTCATTTAAAGCGAATCAAACAACAAAGAGCAGTAGGCGCTAGTTAATTTTTCACCTTTGTGTCATCGGAATGTAAAAAACCGTCATTACTCTATCTGCAACAAACTGGACTAGACCAGAAAAATTAACCCAAACTTTTGAGAAAAGAGCAATGAAAAAACTAACCCAAATCGCTGCTGCCGTGTTACTCGCCACCAGTCCCAGCTTATATGCTGCGACAGGTAAACTTGTTGGTGTTGTAAAAGACCCACAAAGTAATCTGTCTGGCGCCGTTATCTCGGTAAAAGGCCAAGATGTATCCACTGTGTCTGATTATCGTGGTCGCTTTGAACTGCCAAAACTAGATGCCGGTCGCTACACCCTAGTCGTGAAATATATGGGTTATCAGGAAACTGAACTTCAGGTGGAAGTAACTGATGGCAAAGTCACTACCTTGTCTCCAATCTTATTAAACCACCAACAAGCGATGGAAGAAGTAGTCACGGTTGGGCAAATCTTCCGTGGCGAAATGGCAGCAGCAAATAACCAAAAAAATGCCAGTAATATCAAAAGTATCATTTCTGCTGATGGGATTGGTAAGTTACCAGATAGAAATGCCGCTGAAGCTGTGCAACGTATTCCAGGTGTGTCGATAGAGCGTGACCAAGGCGAAGGCCGTTTTGTTGCAGTGCGTGGTTTACCGTCACAATGGAGCTCAGCCAGCATCAACGGTAACCGCCTTCCAACCGCAGAAGAGGAAACCACCAGCCGCGCCACTGCGTTCGACTTTTTTCCAAGCGAATTGATTGAATTTGTGGAAGTGTCTAAGGCTATCACCCCTGACATGGAAGGTGATGCGATTGGCGGTAATGTTAATTTCGTGACCAAAAAAGGCGCTGATGATTTTATCCTCAAAACCAACTTTGCTGTGGGCCAAAACGAACTGGCCGATGGCACAAACTATTCTGCCAATGTAGTGTACGGCGACCGTCTACTCGACGACAAGCTAGGTTTTATCATTAATGCCACAGCTTGGCAGCGAGATTGGGCAACCGATAACTATGAGCCACGTCGTGGTAACGATGGCTTAGGTATTTATCGCTTAGAACTGCGTGATTATACGGGAACCCGTGAAACTTATGGCTTAAATGGCTCACTGGAATATCAACTTGAAAACGGCACGCTCAGCGCCAGCGCGCTGTATGGCACACTGATTGACGATGAAACCCACTATAAGCACAGGCTACGTTTTGATAAAGACCGTGCTGAGCTGCAGCATATTCGCAACGAACTCATCACCGAAATGCAAGGCTTTGAAATTGCAGGTGAACATGACTTTGGCTTTGATAAGATGCTCTCTTGGCAAATAGCTACCTACGAAAATGAGTTTCGCTATGGCGACAAACCCAACAGTGAAGACAATAGCTATTTTGTCGCCCGTTTTGATCAAAAAGAGGTTGGATATGTTGGACTTGAAGACCGCGATACCGGTAAAAATTATGCTTACAACCAAGTAGACGGCGGCAGCGATCCTTGGAACGCCATTAGCAATCACTTCCCCTCGGGCTTTACACTCGATCCAAGCAAAATGGGATTGTCTTGGGTTGAGCTATACAAGGTCTACGTCAACGAAAAAGACAGACTGGTAGCCAATGCCGACTTTGACTGGCAATACAATAACCAGCTAGCCGTTAAGTTTGGGGCAAAATACCGCGATAAAGTCCGTAAAGCTGACTTTGCCGATGAGTTTTACGCGTGGGACAGCGAACAATTTGGCGCAGCGCCAACGCTTGCAGACTTTGCTCTAAGCGATCAACCCGGTCGCAGCGATTACTTAAGCGAAGCCAAGTTTGATTATCGCACGCAGTTGTCGCAGGTGGCTTCCACCGATGCTCTTGCTCAGTTTTGGACGCAAAATCGCAATAAGTTCAAGCTAGATGCGGGTGAATCAGCACTCATCAGCAATGGTGGAGCGCTGGGCAGAAACTTTGATGTTGAAGAAACCCACACCTCGCTCTACGGTATGGCAACTTACCAAGCCAGTGACAACTGGGAAGTATTAGGTGGCTTACGCGTTACCCGCACCGATACCGAAGTGTCTGGTTACACTTATTTAGCCGACGAAGACAAAGTTGTTGATACCACCAACAGCAATGATTATTGGTCAATATTACCCGCACTACATGTTACTTATCGTGCCAATGACGATACCAATTATCGCCTCGCACTAACTCGCACCTTTGCCCGTCCTGACTTTGGCTCATTAACACCAGGCGCAACTTACCTTGAGCAGGACAACCAGCTTAACTCAGGAAACCCAGCGCTCGACCCTACGTACTCAAATAATCTCGACTTGATGGTGGAACATTATTTTGACCGCGTTGGCTTGGTCTCTGCGGGGGTATTCTACAAAGATATCCAAGACCCAATCTTCCAAGCCACCAGCGTTGGCAATTACAACAACAAGCAAGGCGTGACCATCATCCGTCCTGAAAACGGCGATAGCGCTTGGCTTGCGGGTATTGAGCTGGCATTTAACCGCGACCTTGGTTTTATTTCTGACAGTTTGAGCAACTTTGGGGTAATGACCAATGCAACCTTTATGGATTCTGAAATGCAAATTCCAGAGCGCACAGAAAAGGTTGCCATTCCACGTCAGGCCAATGAGCTTTACAACTTTACGCTGTATTACGACGACACCCGCTTTGCAGCTCGAATAGCACTTAATCATAAAGGTGCTTATATCGAAGAGCACGGCGGTGATAGCCAGTCGGATAGCTACTATGGTGCCAATACCAGCGTCGACTTTACAACGTCATACCAACTTAACGAACAAACGTTAGTTTACCTAGAGCTGAGTAACCTCACCAATGAAGCATTGCAGTACTACCAAGGTGAGGAAGGTCGTCCATTACAGGTGGAATACTATGGTATCCGCGGCATGGTCGGCATTAACTACCAGTTTTAATACCAATTCACTTGATTAAGCCGATTGGTATACACCGGTTGACGGGCAATCCACGAAGGATTGCCCTCGAATTACCGAGGATCCTATGATGTTGCAGATCACCCTATTTAACGCCCGCCCGTGCTGGCTAAAAGACGCCCAAGGTATCGGCTTTGTGCTATTTGCCGCGACCAGTGCGTTTATGACTTACTTTTGTATGTACGCCTTTCGTAAGCCATTTTCGGTCAATACCTATGAAGCCTTTGATGACCCGAGCTGGGTTGTTAGCTTTAAAATTGCCCTGATCCTTTCGCAAGTGTTTGGCTACCTATGCGCGAAATTTATCGGCGTTAAAGTGATTGCTGAAATGCAGCATCATTATCGCGGTCGTGCGATTTTGGCCATGATTTTAGCCGCCGAGCTCGCACTGGTGCTATTTGCCATCACTCCCACGGGCTGGAATTTGGTTTGGCTGTTTGCCAATGGCCTCTCCCTTGGCATGATCTGGGGTTTGGTTTTTAGCTTTTTAGAAGGTCGTAAAACCACCGAAATCTTAGGTGCGGTACTCAGCGTTACTTTTATTCTTGCCTCTGGATTGGTCAGAACTGTGGGCAAATGGCTGGTAACCGAACTCAATGTGCCTGAACTGTGGATGCCAGCGGCAACCGGAGCGATTTTTCTACCACTGCTTGTACTCAGCGTTGCTTGTCTAAATAGTATTCCTGAGCCTACACAAGAAGATGAACAATTACGACAAAAGCGCGCGCCAATGGATGGCAAAGCACGGCTGGCGTTTTTTAAACAGTATTGGTTTGGAATAACCGTGCTGGTGCTTAGCTTTTTACTCTTTACTGGCTTTCGTGACTTTAGAGATAACTTCTCAGCCGAGATCTGGCAGGCCTTAGGTTATGGGCAAGAACCCGCGATTTTTGCTTATGCCGGGATCCGCATCGCCTTTATCGTACTCATTGCGCTTGCCGCTTTGGTGTTAATTAAAAATAACCGCATCGCATTTTTCGCCAATCATGGCTTTGTCTTACTCGGGGCTTTACTACTGGCAGGCAGTACGTACTTATACCAAACCCAAAGCCTCGATCCTAAAACGTGGATGGTAATGCTGGGGGCTGGTCTTTATATCAGTTATATCCCCTATAACTGCTTTTTGTTCGACCGCATGATCTCAGCAGTTGGCTCGACTGCGAACGCCGGTTTTTTGATTTATCTGGCGGATTCGGCGGGCTACATCGGCTCAGTGGGCATTTTGCTCTATAAAACTTTTGCCACACCTGAGCTCAGCTGGCTGCACTTTTTTACCATGGCCTGCTACTGGGTAGCGTTTATCGCAAGCGCCCTCGTAGTGAGCTCAATTATTTATTTTGCCGTGAAATTAAAGCGACCACGTAAGGCGTCAGCGCAACTACGCGCCACGGCACTTTCATCACATATTTCCTAGCTAGGAGTCTTAGCAACATGAAACACATTGAAGCATTAATTTTGGATTGGGCAGGTACTGTGGTCGACTATGGTTCGATTGCCCCTACCAGTATTTTTGTTGAAGCATTTAAGCAAGCGTATCAATTTGATATTTCCTTAGCTGAAGCGCGCGGTCCGATGGGAATGGGTAAATGGGATCACATTAATACCTTGCTACAAATGGACAGCGTCCGCACCCGCTGGAAAACACAGTTTGGTCAGGCACCGAGTACGGCAGATGTTGACCATATTTATCAAACCTTTATGCCGCTCCAACAGGCAAAAGTCGCCGACCGAGCAGCCCCCATTCCGGGCGTGCTTGCGGTGATCAAACGATTACAACAACAAGGCGTTAAGATTGGTAGTTGTTCTGGCTATCCCAAGCCCGTGATGGACGTACTAGTGCCTGCCGCTGCCGACTATGGTTATCAGCCAGATTGTGTGATTGCCAGTGATGAATGTGCAGCTGGCTCTCGCCCTGGGCCTTGGATGGCGTTAGAAAACGTACAACGACTTGGGATTAATCGCGTATCAGGATGCGTAAAAGTCGATGATTCCGCGCCGGGAATAAGCGAGGGATTAAATGCCGGCATGTGGACCGTAGGACTTGCTTTAACGGGTAATGCGGTGGGGCTTAGCGAAGAAGAATGGACGGCGCTCAGTCACGAAGAGCAAAAAGCACGTTCCCTTAGTGCTTATCAGCAGCTTGGCGAGGCCGGTGCGCATTATGTGATTGACTCACTAGCCGACATCGAAATGGTTTTGGTGGATATTTCTGCTCGTATCGCCCGTGGAGAGCGCCCGTAATGCGCTTTCAGCCTTTTTGGTTTGATGAAGCAATCACTCAAGCCGATATTAAAGCCGCAGCCAGCGCGCCGCCTCATGGCGCGTTTGATACCCAAGTTTGTATCATAGGTGGCGGCTTTACTGGCCTTTGGACAGCCATAACGCTGAAAAAGCAAAAACCTGAGCTGAATATCGTCATTATTGAAAAAGACCTCTGTGGACAAGGTGCTTCGGGTCGAAATGGCGGAGCTATGCTGACATGGTCGACTAAGTTTGCCAGCTTAATTAAAGCGTTTGGCTTAGAACAAGCCTGCTTTTTAGTACGCCAGTCGGAGCAGGCCGTTCATGACATTAAAGCCTTTACCAGTAAACACGGGATTGAATGTGATTGCCGCGTTGATGGTACTTACTATACGGCTTCAAATCTCAGCCAACGTGATGCCTTTGGCCCCATTACCACCCTACTCGAGCAACACCAGCTTAATGCGTGGCAAACATTAACTAAAGCGCAGTTACAAGCAACCGGCTCTAATGCCAACCTTGCTGGAATTTACTCCCCCCACGGGGGTAGTGTTCAACCCGCCAAGCTTGTGCGTGGACTGATGAAGGTGGCAAAAGCCCTTGGGGTCAAGGTATTTGAACACACCCGCTACCTAAAGCACCAAGGCCAAGACACGCTAACCATCACCACAGACAAAGGCGAGATCAGAGCCAATCAGCTAGTATTTGCCGTTAACGCTTGGCTGCCAAGCTTATTGCCGCAGTTTTCTCGCAGCGTAGTGTTGGTTTCGAGCGATATGGCGATCACCACCCCTGCGTCTGAAAAGCTTGCAGCAATGGGGTTGAACCACGGCGCTCCGGTGATTGATGCTCGTATTTTTGTGAATTACTACCGCACCACCTCAAACGGTCGATTAATGCTTGGCAAAGGCGGAAATTATTTTAGTTTCAATAACCAAGTGAGAGACACCTTTCACCGCGCTAGCCGTTATCAAGCCATTATTGAACGCTCATTTAGCCATTTCTTTGCACATCACCAGCTCGCGATAGAAAGAACCTGGACTGGACCTTCAGACCGAAGTGTCTCTGGCATGCCTTTCTTTGGTCACTTAAATGGTCAAGCCAATGTGTTTTATGGCAGCGGCTACTCAGGCAACGGCGTGGTGCAATCCTATTTAGGTGGGCAAATCTTAGCGAGTCTACTGCTTAATCAACGTAACGACTGGCGTCACTGCGCTTTGGTCAACCAAACACTGAAACAGTTTCCCGTCGAGCCATTTCGCACCGCGGGGGCCTTAATGGTGAGAAATGCCATTCGCCGTAAAGAAAGCGCTGAGGATAACAACATGCCACCGCATAAACTCGATGTTTGGCTAAGCAAGCTTAGTGGCAGCGCAGCAAAATTAGACTCGAACGTAAAGCAGGAGTATATAAAGTGAATGCCATTGCACAAATAAAACAGCTATTCGAGCAATATGGTCACGCCACCTATGACGAGGCATGCAGCCAAATTTATCATGCCGAGCAATGCGCCACCCTCGCGAAAGAAAGTGGTTATGATCAAGCGACTCAAATCGCTGCATTTTTACATGATATTGGCCATTTTGTTGCTCAATCTCAGAATAACCCGGACTTTACCCCACAAGGATATAGCAATCATGGCGATTTAGGGGCAGATCATTTAACTCAGCTTGGCTTTGATCACGCGGTGACAATGCTAGTACGCAAACACGTAGATGCGAAACGCTATCTGGTGAGTATGGATGAGGAGTATTACCAAACGCTCTCTTCTGCCAGCCAACTGACTCTAGCAAGACAAGGCGGAAAGATGAGCAGCGAAGAACTTGCGGCATTCTCCAAGTTGCCTGAATTGGACGCTATTATCGCGCTGCGTCGTTTTGATGATTTAGGGAAAGATCCGAGTTTAGCCGTTTTGCCGAGTAGCTATTGGTTTAGCCAAATAGAAGCCTATTTGGCGAGTTAGACCAATCTGAGTTTACAAGTCATATTTATCCTGTCATAAAACGATAGTAAGCTTGTCACAAAAGGTTTTATCGACTCAATTATGCTGCTTTATCAACGTATTCGAAACCATATCCAAGCGCTGCTAGCCGCTGGCAGCATGACGCCCGGCGCCAAGTTGCCTTCAGAGCGTGCGCTGCAAGAAACATTTAGCTCAACACGGATCACTGTCCGTGAAGCCCTTGCACGACTAGAAGCCGAAGGACTTATCTTTAGCCAAAAGCGTCGCGGCTGGTTTGTCACGCCAGAAAAGCTCAAATGGCATCCAGCTAAAAAAGTGAACTTTAACCACCTTGCCATTGAACAAGGCTTTACACCAACAACTCAAGTAGTCGCAATTAATGCCCCGTCCACAGAGCCTGAGTTTAGCCACTCTCATTTTAACGACCAGCCTGTGTATGAATTAACCCGAGTACGCGCGTTAGATGGTCGCGCAATAATGATGGAACAGATCTATTGTGCAGCCGAACGTTTTGCCGACTTACATAACCAACCGCTGGATGGTTCTATCACAGAAGTGATGTCGACTCACTACCAAGTTGACGTCAGCTTTGAACAGTGCGTAATAAGCGTCACCGTACTACCCGATGATGTTGCCGACAAATTAGAAAAGAACAACGGCGCACCTTGCTTAAAAGTACTGCGCGCCCGCTATGACGCCGAGCAAGCACTGGTGGATTACAATATTGAATATTGGCTCCATGACGCCATAGAAATGATTGTTGAAGGCGTGTAACCCCCATACCCGTAGGTCGTGCTTTAGCACGACAACCTTTTCGCATATCGTCGCGAACAATCATTCGATTGAATATCAGCTCCATGACAGCATAGCGATGATTGTTGAAAGCGTGTAACCCTTATACACGTAGGTCGTGCTTTAGCACGACAACCTTTCCTATAACCTGCGGTTGTCCTATTTTAGAAATAGCGCTAAGTTTTAATTTGGTACTCCCACATTTGACAACTGCAAGGAACATCATGATGGCTAATTTTAATGAGCGACTTAAAGACCTAGATCTGAGCCAGATAACACATAGACTCATAATCGCAACAGGTATGACAGAAGCTGATTATTTACAAGCAGAAGTGCTGTACAGGCAATTTCTTGTGTTAAAGTCAAAAATATCCAGATACGCCAATCACACCGCCGCAACTGGCCGATGAGGTATGGCATGAGCATATCACCGATACACTCGCGTATCACAATGACTGTAAAAACCTCTTTGGCGCATTTTTGCACCATATCCCAGACGAAGATAGTCAAGAAACATGGCAAAAGGCCGTGTATTTATATCAGTTAGAGTTTGGTGTTGATGTAAGTGGGTTGCAGGCTGCTAAGTGCAGATAACCGGTTAAACAGAATGAGAAATTTGTTTTTACCTTTATTTTTCTTGGGCTTAATTGCTGGGATTTTTTTAGACACGACACCAGAGAAACAGGGCGCGAAAGAACGCTTAGACTTTGAGTTGATAAAAAGTGATCGACAGAAACTGTTTCAAGCAATTAAGTACAAAAATGGGAGGGAAAACAGGGACTATAGTTATTGCGAAGATGAAAATAGTATTTACGACGTTATTGATGAATCTGTTAAAAATAAGCTCGTTATTGTATGTAAATATGAAGCTAAATCTGAATTCTCCCATGTTCGATTTTTTAAGTATAGTGAACTATTCCTAGATGGTACTCTCAACTTTTGTGGGTGGCGTGACTTCAACTACTCATTTAATGCTTACACTAAAAGGTGGGAGCACAAATACGATAGTGGATACTCTACTAAAGCCTATTCAAATGAAAAAAATTGCACTAATTTTAACATTAAAAAGTACGCACACGGTATTTAGTTAGATAAACGGGTGCCACCTGCTGAAAATACTAGAAATGAGCATTGGAATATAAATGAACATGAAAGTGAAACACAGAGTCTTAATTTGTTCTAAAAGCGACTTTATAGGTGAATTTTCCAAAGTTATTGATATGCCTTGCTTGCCGACTGTTGGATTAACTATGAGGTTTGGGGTGGGTATCAAAAAAGTAAACTCTATTATTGAGAATCTTTTGTTTGATGAGGAATCTAGTACTTTTGTGGCTTCTTCAAAAATTGATATTGAAGATTACTCTAGAAAGGTTGGAGATTACATTCCCGAGGATCGTTTCCCAATAGCATTAGTTAAACACTGCGGTTTCTCAGTCGAAAGTCTTAATGATAAGTTTGAGCATATCTATACTAAGTTGGTTTAAGTTTATTGGAATGAGAAATGGAACAGAAAGACATAGAAAAGATGAATAATACTGGGTTTATAGAAAAAAAAGTTAGCACTGCTTGTGAATTATGGGATTTATTAAGCCCTACAAATTCGCTATTCGATGAACCAAATAAGTTAATCTACCGTGGTCAAGAGAATTCTGCCTGGCACCTTACTCCTTCTATTTTTAGACCTCAGTTTTCAGAAGTTATGAACAATGCAAATGGGAAAAGAAATTCGTTGCATGAACAAGTTTTTCATGAGGCTTGGTTATTAAATCAATTTGTAGAGTACTGTGACGATGTAGGAGTGCGTATACCAAATGATTCTATAAGATTTCGCAATAAAATTATGGATATAGAAGTCATTAAAAATAAATACGGTCGAGTACCTAACAAACAATTAGAGCTTGAGTTGCTTGAATTGATGGCTTTAGCGCAACATCATGGTGTACCAACTAGATTATTGGACTGGTCTAGAAAGCCCTATGTTGCAGCTTACTTTGCTGCATCAACGGCTATGGCTAATTATGATCCCACTGGTGATACTAATGATAGGCTAGCATTATGGATCCTCAATATAGAACGTATTGCTTTATACCCTAATGTAAAGATTGTGAAAGTACCAGGAAGTACTTCTAATCATGTATCAGCTCAATCAGGGCTTTTCACATTTCATTCTCCATTTCAAGATGTTGATTATGAGTATTTAGGTCTGGAAAATGAATTTAAATCAATAGATAACACCCCTTTAATTAAAGTAACTCTACCTAAAAAAGAAGCTCTTAACCTGTATAGGTTGTGCCTAAAAGCAGGGATTAATGGAGCTACAATTTATCCTAGTGCTGATGGTGCAGGTATAGCTGCTGTTGATTGGATCAACTCTATAAAAATGGAACAAAAAATAAATGACATAGAATAATTAGGCTTACCTAATATAGACAGATATTTAGACCTATATGTAAAGTTTTCGCTGTTTATGCTCCAGTGTCGCTCGTGGATTTGATACTGAGCAAGTTTGTTGTTGCTGGCCCGATTGTATCCTACGGCTTTATGATAAGGCGGAGCATATCTATACTAAGTTGATTTAAGTTTATTGGAATGCGACAGGTGTCCACCGGTGGACACCTGTTAAAAAATAACCATTGGAATAAGGCGCAGAAGGTATATGTCCAATACAGATATTAATTATCACAGAATGCAAGCCGAAGAAGATCGTAGAAGCGGCACTTCATATTGGTTTGGTGTGGCCGGAAAAGTCATAGAAGATAAATTGAATCAAGAGCTGTCAAAAAATAATGCAAGCTATGGCTGGCTTTTTACGCCTTTGGTGGTGCTAATTTCTTTTAGTTGCGAAGCGGGGTTGAAATCTCTCCTACTAAAAAGCAATAAGCAACCAAAAAAAACTCATGATTTATTTAAACTATTTACTGAGCTAGACGCTGATACTCAAGATAGGATTAAAAAAAATATAACCTCCACTGAGTTTGAAGCAACACTAATAAAGTCGTCAAAAACATTTGAAGAATGGCGATACTTGGAATCTAAAGCGGAAGGTCAAAATCTAAGTGCAAACTTATTATTCTTAAAAGAGCTAAATACAGGAATTCATGAATGCCTTGGTTTACCTAGCCCATTTAACCATTCATAACCAAGGAATATGATTTGTCCCGCTTTGTTGTCGCATGTAATGTGTTTTTTCGGTAGATGAATGTAAGAAATATGTTCAAAAATACCCTGATGCACCTGTCATTAAAATTGATACAGATTAGGTTGGAATACGTACCATTGCTTACGCAGTGTTTATTACATACACCCGAGACTTTCCAGCTTCTGTTAGCACTGCGATAACTTGTAATTTGGTATAACGTGATTTTTCTTAGTTAGCCTCCAGCTTTAATGAGTGCAGAATCATTTTATGGGAAGGTGACAGCCCAGATTAGGCCATCGTTAACACAATTTAAGATTCGCTACTCATTTATTTAGCTAAGGGGTGTAACCCCCTTAACCCATCGCCGCGTAAAGCGGCTCCTGCCCTAACGGTTTACCAGTATTTTGCTTGTGCGATAGCTTTAAGTAGTCCACTAATATCTGCGGCATATACTTCGCCAATATTACCAATTCGAAAGCAATCTGCGTTTGATACTTTGCCGGGGTAAATCACATATCCTTTTTGCTTCAATGCTTCATAAAAGCGCTTAAACTCATAGCTTTCGTCACTTGGTGAATAAAAAGAAGTGATAATAGGTGAGTGCATGACTTCTGGTAACAAGGCTTCAAAACCAAGAGCTTTCATGCCACTAACGAGCTGTTTTTGATTTTCGCTGTAACGCTTAAATCGCGCAGAAGCGCCTCCCTCTTGCGCCAATTCTTCTAGTGCCTTGGCAAAAGCCCTGACAACATGCGTTGGCGAGGTAAAACGCCATTTACCATGGTGGTTTTCCATGGTTTTCCACTGGGCGTGAAGATCCAGCGAGAGTGAACGCGCTTGTCCTTCAGCGGCAACCAGCAGCGCCGTTTTTGCGATCACAAAGCCAAAACCTGGAACACCTTGAATACACTTATTTGCTGAGCTAATGAGGATATCAATTTGCCACTCGTGCATATCCATCTCAATGCCGCCAAAACTGCTCATGGCATCAAGGATCATTACTTTATTGTGATGTTTCGCAAGCTCAGCTACGCGCTTAGCCGGGTTCAGCATCCCCGTTGTGGTTTCGCAGTGTACCATTGCTACGTGGGTGATCTCAGGGTGTTGCTCAAGCGCTTGTGAGATCTGCTCTAGTTGCGGCAGCTCAGTTTCAACAAAGTTGAGCGCTATCACATTAATATTTAGATAATTGGCTATCTCAATAATACGCGCACCATAGGCACCATTATTGATAACCAGCAAAGTGCCAGACTTAGGAATAAAAGTTCCAATAGCCGCTTCTACACTTGCTGTACCACTGCCTTGCATTAAGGTTGCACTGTAGTCGCTGCGATACTGTGGATCTGCAACCGCAATTTCACAAAGCTGCTTGCGAATAACTTGCACTACACCTTGGTTATATTCATCATCCCAGGTGCACCAGTCTTTCAACATGGCTTCTTTCACGGTGTGAGAGGTACTGAGTGGGCCTGGCGTCAGGAGTAAATAATCGTTGTTCATAACTTGCCTCTAAACTGGTCTATACCAGATTATTTAACCGAGTTTAGGTGACAACGGCATGACAGTTTTATGAAACTAAGATTGATGTCGTAATGATGTTCAATGAAACCTCGCCTTTACCCTAAATGGCAAAGGCGAAGAGAGCCAACAGAGGCTCTGGTTGTTCTCCCGAGTTTAGGTTATTTAACCTGAACTCAGGATAAGAATTTAGGTTATTTATACCCATTTGGATTATTGCTTTGCCAGCGCCATGTATCTTGCATCATGGCATCCAATCCACGCTCTGTATGCCAGCCTAATTCAGATTTGGCTTTTTCAGGCGCTGCGTAACAGGCGGCAATGTCGCCATCGCGACGCGGTTTAATGTCATAGGGTATGGCTTTGCCCGCTGCTTTTTCAAACGCGGTAACCATCTCAAGTACCGAGTAGCCATTGCCGGTACCTAAGTTATAGATATGCGTGCCTGCCGCTACTGCGATTTTCTCAAGTGCTTTTAAATGGCCAATAGCAAGGTCAACCACATGAATGTAATCTCTCACTCCCGTGCCGTCTTTGGTGTCATAGTCGTTGCCAAAGACGCCTAAACTCGCCAGTTTACCAACAGCAACCTGTGAGATGTAGGGCAGTAAGTTATTGGGAATACCATTTGGATCTTCACCAATTAACCCCGACTCGTGTGCGCCAACCGGGTTAAAGTAACGTAAAATAGCAAAGGCCCAACGCGGGTCTGATTTAGCAACATCCTGTAGTACCATTTCAACCATCAGCTTTGACGTACCATAAGGATTGGTTGTGCCACCAACAGGGAAATCTTCACGAATAGGAAGGCTGGCAGGATCTCCATATACCGTCGCTGACGAGCTAAAAACTAGCTTAAATACATTGGCGTCACGCATTGCATCAAGAAGCGTCAACGTGCCTTGGACGTTGTTTTGGTAATACTCGATTGGCTTTTTAACCGACTCTCCTACGGCTTTTAAGCCTGCAAAATGGATCACTTCTTCAATATCATATTGCGCAAATACACTATCAAGAAATGCCTTATCAAGAATATCACCTTGATGGAATGTCGCTTCCTTTCCTACTATCTCAGCGACTCTATGTAATGAAGTCTGCTGAGAATTGCTTAGATTATCTACGACCACTACCTTTTTGCCTTGCTGTAGCAGCTCTAATACAGTGTGAGAGCCGATATAGCCTGCACCACCTGTTACGAGAATCGTCATATCTATTCCTATGGTTGTTGTCTATGTATTGCGTTTAACATGCAATTTAATGTATCGCTATCAGTCTTCACTGTGGCATACAAATGCCAGCTTGTTATCAAAAAAGCTCAAGCGAGAAATTGAAGTCTGACAGTAACTTCTTAAGTTTCTTAATAAGTGGACTTTTTTAGGCGCATTTAAATCTCGGTAATAAATCTTGTTATCCAATGAGTACGCCACTTTGTTATCATCCAACCAGGTATAATCTTGCACTTGACTGGGAAGAGCAAAAAATCGCTGAATATGATCGCTCTCTCTATGGTAGGTTGCGAACCACATCAAACCATTGACTTGATAAGTAAAAGCAAACACGTCACGCGCACGGTTGTAAGACAAAGTTCGGCCAATATCTTCAGCAAGAATTTGTGGTAAATGACCGTTAATATCTGTGTATTGTAAGGTATGCGGAGCACTCTCAGTCGCACCTAAAATAAACATAATCAGATCTTGGTTGCTCCCCCAAGCATGATATCCAACAGGTTCAATATGCTCAAAAACACGACTCGGTTTTGTAGCCTTATCAAACGGATAAAACCACAGTTTTTGCTTACCGGATCCCTCAACCACAATCGTCGTTAATCCTTTTCCATTAGGATGTAGTGTGGGTGAATATTCAAAGACAGGAGATTGCGTGAGGTTGGTTGTGTTTTGGCTTTGAAAGTCGTAAAAAAACAGATCCGTTTGGCTATTGCCATCAGCGCTGACTTCCGCGGTATAGTAAACCCCAGAATCAGTCACTAGCGGCTGATTAAAATACGCGGTGTTTTCGGTAATTGGTTTAGCACTGAAATGTTCACCTAATTCAGCTAGCCAAATTTGGCTTTTGGGCATGGCTGAATAAGCCGGTAAACAGGACGCGAAAGCGAATAAACAAACTGCGAGCTTCACACGCATTGAAATGGGCATGGACGTTCCTTTGATTTTTCATTGTAGTTATATCACCCCGCTATGATACCCAACACTCGCCCTCAAGCAAAGCTTGCCAAAAACTTTGCTTCGCGTAACATCGAATTAACGGATGATGAAAGCTAAGGCAGATTTATGTCAGACAAACACCCTATTATCGCCATTACTGGTAGTTCAGGCGCAGGCACTACAACAACGACAAGCGCGATAAAACACATATTCCGCAGTCTTAATACCAAAGCCGCCTATGTCGAAGGCGATAGCTTTCATCGCTACACTCGCCCAGAAATGGATAAATTGCGTCGCGAAGCGCTACAAGAAGGTAAGCACATTAGCTACTTTGGTGAAGAAGCCAATGACTTCGGCGCATTAGAAAGTCTGTTCAAAAGCTATGGCGAAACCGGCAATGGCAAAGTCCGTCGCTACCTTCATACGTTTGACGATGCCGTGCCATTTAATCAGCTACCAGGCACTTTTACTCCTTATCAAGAACTAGAACAAAACACCGATATGCTGTTTTATGAGGGACTGCACGGCGGTGTCGTGACCCCAGAATATGATGTGGCCAGCAACGTTGATTTATTGATTGGCATGGTGCCTATCATCAACCTTGAATGGATCCAAAAGCTCATTCGCGATACCAATGAGCGCGGCCACTCCAAAGAAGCCGTCATGACGTCAATTGTGCGCTCAATGGATGACTACATTAATCACATTACTCCCCAGTTTTCTCGCACGCATATTAACTTTCAACGTGTGCCCACCGTGGATACTTCTAACCCATTCAGTGCTAAAGACATACCATCATTAGACGAAAGTTTTGTGGTTATTCGCTTTCGTGGCATCGAAGATGTTAACTTTCCTTACTATTTACAAATGATCGAAGGCAGCTTTATGTCTCGTGTAAACACGTTAGTTGTGCCGGGTGGAAAAATGGGATTGGCAATGGAGTTAGTACTGACTCCACTTATCAAAGAATTATTAGTAAAGAAACGTGCCCTTGAGAATATGGCGCCAGTCGATTTACCGATTTAACCCAGCTGATGTTTTGATTAGGAATAATAGCTTCCTTGCATCGCTCCATATCACACTTTACACTGACGCCTTTTAGGGCATCACGAGTAGTTGTTATATGGACGTGCTTACCATTTTAGTGGGGTCTAAAAACCCAGTAAAAATCAATGCTGCAAAAACCATCTTTGCGCAGTACTTTCCCAATGCAAAAATTGACTGTCAGGGTATCTCAGCGCCGAGCCTCGTTGCGGATCAGCCTTTAGGTGAACAAGCCACCCGCGAAGGCGCAGAGAATCGTGTTACTTACTTACAGCAACATCATCAAGCCGATTTTTATTGTGCCATGGAAGGAGGCGCTGCCAAATTTGAATACGGTGCAGCTACTTTTGCTTATGTCGTCATTGCGGATAACCGTCGTACGAGTGTCGGCCGTAGTTGTAATTTGCCGCTACCGGCATCGGTCTACGCGCGTCTTGAACAAGGTGAAGAGCTAGGACATGTAATGGATGACCTGTTCAATACCACTAATATCAAGCAACAAGGCGGTGCTATCGGTTTACTAACCAACCACCTTGCCACCAGAGAAAGTAGCTACACGCAAGCCTTATTGCTCGCAATGGCGCCCTTTAATCACCCAGAGATGTATTTATAATGCCGAACTATACACATATTTTATTTGATGCGGATGAAACCTTATTTAGCTTTAATGCCAAACTTGGATTACAAACGCTGTTTACTCAATATGACGTTGTGTTCACTGACGAGGACTTCGAAGAATATAACGGCTTAAATGCGCCACTTTGGGTGCAGTATCAAAATGGTGAGATTGACGCAAAAACACTTCAGGTAACGCGCTTTAGTCGCTGGGCTGAAAAACTCGATATCGCGCCAGAAACACTCAACGCGGGATTCTTGGCAGCGATGGCTGAAATTTGCCAACCGTTACCGGGAGCTAAAGCCCTGCTCGACAGCCTGAAAGGCCAATGTACTTTGGCTATTATTACCAACGGATTTGCCGCGCTTCAGCAAAAAAGATTGGAACATACCGGCCTTGTGGATCGTTTTTCTGAAGTGGTGATCTCTGAGTTGGTAGGTAAAGCAAAACCAGATCCGAGTATTTTTGCGCATACGTTAACGCTGTTGGGGAATCCCGACAAATCCAAAGTATTAATGGTTGGCGACACACCAGCGAGTGACATTTTAGGCGCAAACCGCTTTGGGATTGATAGCTGTTGGTTAAAGCATGATGGCAAAGTCTGCCCCGACCATATCAAGCCAACCTATACCGTAGAGTCTCTTAGAGAGTTGCAAGAAATTTTAATGGGGTAATACCCTGTACAATTGTGTGAGAGTAAGCTGACCTTGCGGGTTTTAAAAGCTCGCCGAATAAATCGGCTCCTACCAAAGGTAGACCTGTGTAGGAGTAAGTTGATCTTGCGGGTTTTAAAAGCTCGCCGAATAATTCGGCTCCTGCCACAGACAGAATCGTGTAGGAGCAAGTTTACCTTGCGAGCTCTTAAAGCTCTTAAAGCTCTTTAAGCCGTTAAAGATGCGCCGCAAAAGCCAGCGCTTATTAAGTGATTAAAGTGCTGAGCGCTGTCTTAACACTTCAAATAAACACACACCGGTCGCAACCGATACATTTAAACTAGACACGCTACCTACCATCGGGATCTTAACCAGTTCATCGCAATGCTCTCGAGTTAAGCGGCGCATGCCATCACCTTCAGCGCCCATTACAATGGCCATAGGCCCAGTCAGGTTTGCATCAAAAACAGCTGTATCGGTTTCACCTGCAGTACCCACAACCCACACACCGGCTTCTTTAATATCACGCAATGTGCGAGCAAGATTGGTTACTTGGATAAGCGGAACCGTTTCTGCAGCGCCACACGCTACTTTTCTTGCAGTGCCATTTAGCTTTGCAGACTTATCCTTTGGTACGATCACACCATGTACACCTGCTGCATCCGCACTACGTAGACATGCACCTAAGTTATGAGGATCGGTAACTCCGTCCAACACTAAGAAAAACGGCGTGGTTTCTCTCTGAATGATCTCATCAAGATCTTTTTCATTGTATGCGCGCGCCGCTTTAACATTAGCAATAATGCCCTGATGTTGCTCACCATTCGCTTTGTTATCAAGCGCTTTACGCTGCATAAACTGCACTGAAATACCAAACTTACGGGCATCGTTTACGACTTGATTTAAACGCTGATCTTCACGTCCCTTTAGTGCATAAATTTCTAAAAAGCGCTCCGGCGCGTTATTCAAAATGGCTTCGATTGAATGAAAGCCAAAAATTAATTCGTTACTCACGTTAAAGCTCCCGCTTTATAATCTATTGCGCTTTTTTGCTACGATTTCTTTCGTTTTTGCCTGGGCGTTTTGCTTTGCCCTTTGCCGCTTTGGCTTTTTTACTCGTCGATTTTTTCTTCGACTTCAGCGTGCCTGCCTTTTTCGCCTGTTTGAGCTCCCCCTTAGGGGTCGTTCTTTTGCGCTTTTTGGCTTTGTCATCGCCTTTATTATCTTTATCGCGACCAGACGCTTCACCGTCACGGCGCTTAGCTCCCGGGATTTTACCCGTTTTTAGCTGCTCACGAACACTACTTGCAGTGCTTTTTGGCGATTTTCGACGCCTTGCATATCTGTCTTGCTGACCTTCTTCAGCTAAAGCTAAGTTGATGCGACGATCATCCAAGCTAACTGAAGCGACCACAACGGTAAGTTTATCGCCGAGTCTAAATACTGTGCGACTATGCTCACCAATCAAACATTGCTTTGCACCATCAAAGTGGAAGTACTCATGCCCTAAA
The DNA here is from genome assembly GCF_024124685.1 of Pseudoalteromonas sp. OANN1. Lineage (NCBI taxonomy): Bacteria > Pseudomonadati > Pseudomonadota > Gammaproteobacteria > Alteromonadales > Pseudoalteromonadaceae > Pseudoalteromonas > Pseudoalteromonas sp. OANN1. The sequence continues at coordinate 31,658 of NZ_JAMXSE010000003.1, read as the reverse complement.
TTGCTAACATGGATCATCCCGTCGATCTGCAGGTCGTCCAACCTCACAAATAATCCAAAGTTGGTGACCGATGAGATCACACCGGTAAATTCATCGCCAACATGATCTTGCATAAATTCACATTTAAGCCAATCAGCGACTTCACGAGTGGCGTCATCAGCGCGGCGCTCTGTCATCGAGCACTGCTCACCTAGTTGTTTCACTTCATCTTCATTGTAGATGTAAGCGCCACTTACTGGCTGTTGTTGCTGCTGTAAAATGCCTTTGATTGCGCGGTGTACCACCAGATCCGGATAACGGCGAATAGGTGAGGTAAAGTGTGCATAGGCTTTTAATGCCAAACCAAAGTGGCCAATATTTTCTGGCTGATATACCGCTTGCTTCATTGAGCGCAGTAACATAGTTTGGATCAATTCTTTTTCAGGGCGATCTCCCAATGACTCAAGCGCTTGGGTCAACTCCTCTGGCGACGGATCGTTAGGTAATTGGCTTTCAATACCCAAGTCTTGCAAGAATTGTCTAAATTGGCTCAACCTTTCAGGATCTGGCTCATCATGAACACGGTACAAGCTATGGGCTTCGTGTTTTTCCAACAGCTTTGCTGCTGACACATTCGCCAAGATCATGCACTCTTCAATGAGTTTGTGGGCATCGTTACGAACCACAGGCACGATAGAGTCAATCTTCCGATGAGCATTAAATACAAAGCGCGTTTCTAGGGTTTCAAACTCAATTGCACCACGCTCCTGCCTTGCAGCCTTCAGCGTCATATACATGTTATGGAGCTCAGTTAGATGAGGCACAAGAGGCTGATAATCCGCTCTAAGCTTTTCGTCACCTTGTAAAATCGCATGGACTTTGGTGTAAGTAAGACGAGCGTGAGAGTTCATCACGGCTTCGTAAAAACGGTAGCCAGACAAACGACCCGCTTCGGACACGGTCATTTCCGCAACCATACATAAACGGTCTACCTTCGGATTCAATGAACATAAACCGTTCGATAGCACCTTAGGTAGCATTGGCACAACTTGCTCAGGAAAATACACTGAGTTACCACGCTCAATCGCTTCTTTGTCAAGCGCAGTGCCTTTACCGACATAATGAGACACATCCGCAATAGCAACCCATAAACGCCAACCACCTGACTTTTTACGCTCACAATATACGGCATCATCAAAGTCACGGGCGTCTTCACCATCAATGGTCACTAACGGTAAATCGCGAAGGTCGACACGGCCTTGTTTGGCTGACTCTTCAACAAACTCACCAAGATTTGCAACTTGTGCTTCTACTTCACTTGGCCACTCATGAGGAATGTCATGATTGCGAAGTGCCACCTCAATTTCCATACCCGGTGCCATATGATCGCCGAGCACCTCAAGTACTTTACCCATTGCATTCATTTGTTTGCTAGGGCTTTGAGTGATCTCTACCTGCACCATTTGATTATGGCGAGCACCATTTTCTTGACCAGGTACGATGATGATATCTTGAGTAATGCGAGGGTCTTCTGGCACCACAACTGCCATGCCAAACTCAACAAAATAACGACCGACGACTGGCGCACGCTCTTTTTCTAGTACCCGCACAATGCGCGCTTCCACCTTACCACCTGAGCCTCGACTGCCAGCCTTCGCTAACACCCAATCGCCATGCAGCACACGCTCCATTTGATACTTGGTGATAAACCAATCTTTGGGTTCGCCTTCCACTTCTAAAAAGCCAAAGCCATCACGGTGTCCAACAACGCGGCCTTTGACTAGACCATCATCACTTGGAATGGTGTAACACTTAAATTTATTGAAGTGCAGCTGACCGTCTCGCTCCATTGCGCGCAAGCGGCGTCTAAGCGCAATTTGACGTTCTTCGTCTTGCACTTTTAAATCGTTACACAATTGAGAGAAAGAAGGTGGTTTGGCCGCGCTTTTAATGTGTTCTAAGATAAATTCGCGACTAGGTACTGGATTGTCGTATTTTTGCTGTTCTCTATCGAGATAGGGATCCTGTTTTGGCATTACTGTCTTGTTAAATAAGCTATGCTGTTATTTTAACCCAAAATAGCCTAATGACCTAGGCCAAGATCGATGAATCTTTTTATGCAGATAGATTAACCACTGAATTTGATACCGACTCCAGTGTTGCAATTTGGGCATGAAGTTCTAATAAACGCTCAACTGAGCGTCTAGCAACCATAGCAAGACCGTCCCAATCAACTTGCTCTTCCGAGTAACTTAGCTGCGCAGTTGCTGCTTGAACAAGCTCGGCAAAATTCACCATGCCAAGCTCCAGTGCTTCGTTTTCAATGTAGGCAAGTTTATCAACGGCTAAGTCAGTTACATTCAACTCTGTGAGCCCTTTAATTTGCGCAATTTCGTACTCAAATCGATCTGCTAAATACATCAATTTCGTCGCCAGCACGCCTGAACTTTCACGATTTGCGAGATCCATAAATCTTGATTGATCAATCAGAGTCTTACATTCCAAGCGAGAAGTTGTTTTTACAGTCGCACATTCCAGTGCCGCATATAAACGGCTTGGCATGATAGGTTTAGTTAAACAGTCCTGCATGCCAGCTCGGAGGCATCGCCTTTTCAATTCAGGATCGCCATCACCCGTTAACGCGATAACCTTAACGCTGGAGGTGAAGCCAATTTCGTTGAAGCCTTCTTTAAACCACTCAAGACCATTACCATCTGGCAGTCGCATGTCCAACAAAATAATATCGAAATTGTGTTCTAATAGCGCGACCTCAGCTTCTGCGAGGCACTTAGCAATAGAAAACTCACTCACCATATCGTTTAAATAGGTGCTGATCACATCAATATTCATGGCGTTATCTTCAACAACAAGCACATTGAGTGCTAGCTTCTCTGTATTAAACTCTGCGCTCTGTAACGGTGAATCACTACACTGGCAATCTAACTCAAAGCTAAACACGGTGCCATTGCCAAGCTTGCTGTCGACGTTAAGCTCAGAGTCTAACCCTTGCAGCAGTTGCTTGCATAACGCCAACCCAAATCCTGCACTTTGCGAGATGGATTGTTCGGTATTTAATGTGACAAAGGGTTCGAAGATCTTTTCCATTTGTACTTCAGTCAGTCCTTTGCCTGTATCCTTAATTGCAAAGCGGATAGTTTGCTTATCCTCAGCGCGACTTGTACCTTCAAGGATCAGCGTAATAATGCCTTTATCTGTGTACTTAATCGCGTTCGAGAGCAGATTTCTAAGTACCAAAGACAATGTATCTTGCTCGACGACATGAACGTCCTGTGGATACAGGCCTTTAACCTCGACCCTCAAACTCAACCCTTTAGCCAATGCCAGCGGCTGTAAGAGGCGAACTAACTCTTGCGAAAGACTATAAAGCGAGACAGGCACGCGATTTTGCGCCGCATATTCCCCTTTCGCTTGCAATAATACTTGATTGGCTAAGTCTGACATCGACATCGCGGCGTGGACGATAACATCGCATAATTGAGCATGGCGATTGGGCTCACGCGGCACTTTTTTAAGTGATTCTGCGTGACCCACAATGGCGTTTAGTGGTGTTCTCAGTTCATGACTTAATAACGTTAAAAACTGTCCTTTTACTTGCGCTGACTGCTCAGCAGCAGTTTTTAACAGGCAGAGTTCTTTTTCACGACGGCTGCTACATAACAGGCATAAAGAAAAACACAACAGCAGCGGCATCGTGCTCACAGAGACAGCAAAAAACTGATTAACCCAATTTGCCGAAACAAGGCTGTCTGTCACTGAGTAGCCGCCAAGCATGACTACTCTAAAAGTAAACACGGCCAATAAGCTCAAGCACGATAGGCCAAACGCCCAATGTGCCGCACTAAACTGTTGTGATAATAATTTATGGCCTTTATTTAACGCTCGCAGGCAGTAAATCATCGCCATCGCCCAGACTAAGTAGTTGATCCCGACGCGAGCGATAAAATTAAAATCCACGTACAAAAAGTAAGTAAAACTGGGAATACCCAATGCGGCTAATACATACCAAGGCATGTAATTGCTTTTCACACTAAAAAACGCATCAACACCACGAGCCAGATAAAAAAGCCCAAATGCGATAGTGAGATTGGGAATAAAAATTGAGAACGTAATGGGAAGTGTATAGGCGGCCAACAGGCCACATCCAATTGCAGTGAGCGCAATGAAAATAAGCCAATCTCGAGTGCCTGGTAGGCCTTTATTAATAAACCAGTTTACGGCCATAAAAACTGTACAGATCACAGTCGTTATTGCGGTAACTTGAATAAGTAATTTAGGATCCATTATTGCACTCAAAATTAATACATTATTATTACTTGGCGAATGGTGCAGTATATTACCGCACAGCATTATTTTGAAGTATTAACTGGATATATGCTATTACACCTAGTTACAGCCATCCTTTTTGCTTAGCAATTCTTGCTGCATCTACCCGGTTTGTCGCATGTAATTTTGCGATAGCATCGGATAAATAATTCCTTACCGTTCCCTCACTCAAAAATAGCTGCCCTGCGATTTCAGCGGTTTTTAGTCCTTCACTGGCTAAGCGCAGCGCTTTGCGTTCCTTGTCGGTAAGTGGATCAGCATCTTCCAAAGCGTACAAAGCCAGCTCTGGGTCAATAACCTTATATCCATTCATGACCTTTTTCAGCGTTGATAGCAAGTACTCACTTGGAGCTTCTTTTAATACAAAACCATTTACCCCTAAAGTGATCGCACGACGAATATAACCCGCTTTAGAAAAGGTCGTCATGATAACTACTTTTGTGTCTGGCATTTTTTGTTGTAAGTGCTGAGCAAGCTCAAGTCCAGTGACTTGTGGCATTTCAATATCCGTTAGCACGATATCAGGCGTTAACTTTGCTAACTTTTCCTTTGCAACTTGACCATTTTCAGCCTCGCCAACCACTTCAATCTCTCTATCTAAGCTCAATAATGCCGCGATAGCCCCTCTTACTAATGCTTGATCTTCAACAATAAAAACTTTGATCATCCTACTTCCCCTAATACTGCCTTAAAGTATCCGCCCTGTTCGGTGTGATAAAATAATTGGCCACCACATTCTTTCAGTCTGGTACGGATCCCCATTAAACCATTTCCTTCTTTTATGGACTTTATAGAGCCATTATCTTTAATTTCTACAAAGACATTATTGTCAGTTTGCCGCAGTGTGAAACAAACCTTATCTGCATCGCTGTGACGAATAATGTTGGTGCATATTTCTTTAGCAAAAAAGCACAAACAGGCTTCGCTTACTTTATCTAAAGTGACCGCCTGCAATTCTAGCGTTACGGCAATGCCCTTATCTTTTAGCCTCGATGCCAAAATGTGCAGCTGAGCATCAAGCGCTAGCTGATGGTAGCCGGTGACGGCTTGGCGCACTTCGCTTAGTGCTTCTCTCGCTAAGCCTGCAACCTGCTGCGCTTCTGATTGCGCTTGCTCTAATGCATTTGCAGCAGCAAATTTACTCGCCAGCTCAGCTTTTAATGCTATCGAGCTGAGTGAATGGCCGAGTAAATCATGTAGGTCGCGCGCAATACGCTCTCGCTCAGCCACGGCGCCTAATCGCTTAATCTCCTCTTCACTTTGCCTCTGCAACTCTTTGTGTACTCGCTCTCGGTGTGACATCCAACCAAAAATAAAGAGTCCACACGCCACACACAGTGCAGGCATCAAGAAATAAACCGTTTGCTGGGTGGCGATAAATTTAGCCGTTAGCAATACCAACGCTATGATGACCAGCATCGCAATGATTTTATAGCGAGGCAGAAAATTAAAACCGCAGAAAAAAGCAATAAAGCCAAATAACGAACTCGTCCCGGTCGTCACCCAACTACCTGCGACACAAAGCCCTGCCATCAGTACTAAATTCATCACCAACGCATTGCCCGTTTTTGTAATACTCTGCCAATAGAGCACGACAAAACTAAGGTACACAACAACTTGCAACGCAATATTAACTGCACTCAATTGCGCCCAGTTAAATATCAATGGGAAAAAATAAAAGGTTGAAAATATAAGGGGTCCGGCATTCCAAAATGAGCGCCGTTTCTCAACTAGGGTAAATTCTGTGGTAATGGACACAAGCTTCTCTGATTCACTCTTTTTATTATTATTTACGTTTAAGCGCAGAATGTTGAGTGACAAGTGTCAACAATCTTGTCATCTCAAAGCGATTAAATGATAGACTGCTAAAAAACAGTTCTAATATTCAATATGCGCCCACAACAATCCGCTTTGCTCTCGCTTCATAGTGCCGTTTTATTATTTGGTGGAACAGCATTATTTTCAAAATTAATTTCACTCTCAGCACTGGATATCACCGTTTACCGTACCGCCGTTGCTTTCGTTGTGCTACTCCTCTTACTCAAAATACAACGGCAGCCGATAAAATTAATACACACAAAAGATTACCTAACTGCTTTAGTTCTTGGTGTCATCGTGGGACTCCATTGGGTGACTTACTTTGCAGGCATGCAAATGGCGGGAATTGCAGTTGGGATCATTGCCTTTTTCACCTACCCCGTGATCACCGTTTTTTTAGAGCCACTTTTCACTCGCAGCCGTGTACAACTAAAAGATTTTATCAGTGCGAGCGCGGTGTTATTTGGTATCTATCTGTTAGTACCAGAAGCGAATCTTGGCAACCAAGTTACCTTGGGGATTATTACCGGCGTATTCTCGGGCGCACTCTTTGCGCTGCGCAACTTGCTCCAAAAGCGCTTCTTTTCTCACTATAGCGGCCCACACACAATGCTTTATCAAACGCTTGTTGCATGCCTCATGCTGTTAGCATTTGTGGAAGTGCCAATTCAGCAAGTATCCACAGAAAACATCTGGTTAATCTTGCTTGCAGGAGCAATATTTACGGCAATTCCACACGCCTTGTTTGCCTCTAGCCTACGTTATTTATCTGCCACCACTGCAGGGTTAATTTCTTGTTTACAGCCATTGTATGGAACGCTATTAGCTTATATTCTGTTACACGAGACGTTGACACTTACAACATTACTTGGCGGGTTGTTGGTAGTTAGTGCAGCCTGTTTTGAAACTTGGTCTATTACAAGGAAAAAAGCATGATTCAAGTCTTAGCGCACCGTGGAGCCAGTGGCAGCTATCCAGAAAATACACTTGCTGCAATAGAAGCGGCTCTCCATATTGGCGTTGATGGTATTGAGTTGGATGTGCAAAGTTGCGCGGATGATTACGCCATTATCCACGACACTTGGCTAGACAGAACCACCAACGGCGTGGGTAGAGTTAATGAACAAACTCAAGCCTACCTTGCTACGCTTGATGCCGGTAAAGGGCAATCAATTCCCACGTTGCAGCAAGTATTCGCTACGATAGGCAAACAGACAGATATCAATTTAGAACTAAAGCATACCTTTGGCCTAGATAAATTCGTTACCTATATTGAAGAACATATCCAGCAAGGCGTGATCACCAGAGAGCAGCTACTCATCTCCTCTTTTGACCATCATCAACTATTGTGGCTAAAGCAAAAATTACCTTGGGTAAGAATTGGCGCGTTAACCGCTTCTATTCCAATTCATTATGCGCAATTTGCCGAATCGCTCCATGCCTACAGCATTCATATGGACAAAAACTTTATTAATCATGAATATGTGTTGGACGCAAAATCTCGCGGATTAAAGGTATTTGCTTATACGGTCGATAAACAGCAAGACATAGATATGATGCTAGATTTCGGGGTGGATGGTATTTTCACCAACTTTCCATGCCAAACCAAAATGTATTTACAGGGCATTGGCGCCTACGCCACCCCAATTGAGTAACTGCTTGATCGCTTTAGCATTGTTATTCCATTTAGCTCATCTATACTGAGACAAATAAAGTGGCACAATGATGAGCCCAATATGAGTTTATATATGCGCATTTATAATTTTGTAGAACAGACGTTTTTCTATACCCTTTCTCGTAAAATTGTTGGCAATTTAGGCTTTTTACTCCTATTTCAGGTTATTAGCTTGGTTTGGCTATATTCTGAACTTGCTCACTCCGGTGCGAGTATGGGACTGTTTTGGCTTATCACTATTGTGATCCTTGCCGCGTTTGCGTTTACCGTCTTCTATATGCGCTTTTTAATCGTACGACCTGTACAAGCGATGAAAGAGTCATTGGAGCGTGTTAATCGCCAAAACGGTAACTTAGATGCGAAACTGCCACAATTCACTTATGACGAATTTAGAGATTTAAGCGAGCAGTACAACACCTTTACCACCCACCTTAGTCTATTATTGGAAAAAACATACGAAAGTGCCGCTGCGGCGACACAAAGCAACCGCGATATCACCAGCTCCATGCAAAGTACCGCAAAGTATGGACAGCAGCAGCTGAGCCAAGGTGACACGATTATTGCCGCTTCCGATCAGGTCAGTCACAGTTTACAAAGTATTGTGCACAATACCGATCAGGTTTATCAGGCCAACACTGAAAGCTTGCACTTTGTTCGCGGTTCATCACAGTCGCTAACTAAGCTTGTCGCTGAAGTAAAACAAATCACCACGCTACTAGGTAACTTTTCATCGACGGTTTCAGGCCTAAAAGAAAATAGTGAGAACATTCGCAACATTCTAAAAATGGTTGAAGAGTTTTCTGACCAAACCAACTTGCTTGCGCTCAATGCGGCAATTGAAGCAGCTCGAGCAGGTGAAGCTGGGCGTGGCTTTGCAGTGGTTGCCGATGAAGTTCGTGCGCTGTCGGTCAAGGTCAATGCGGCCACCCGCCAGATCAGCGATTTTATCAATCAAATGAATGTGCTAGTCGGTGAAACCAATCAAGAATCAGAACAATTGATTTCTCATTCAAGCTCAGCAGAGAAAGCCATCAGCGATACCTCTCAAGGCTTTATTTCGATGAGTGATGACTTTGAACGCAATCAAGCGCAATTAGAAGAAATCGTTAGTGCGGTACACCAACTTGAAGAAACGCAAAAACATACCCACCAAGCAGTGCAACAAATTGTCGAACTGGGTCAGCAATCTAAATCACAAATTGATGGCGCGTTAGCTGAATGCCAAAGTGCCCAAAAGCTCACAGAAACCACTCAAAAAGAACTTACTCGCTTTGTTTCGCGGCGCTAAGCCCGCGAAACATCAAATGTGAGCACTTCGCTGATACTCGCTTTGTTTAGCGCCAGCATGACTAGCCTATCTATTCCCAGTGCAACACCAGCACAATCGGGGATCCCCGCGTCAAGTGCAGCCAATAACCGCTCATCAGCCGGCACTGGATGCAATCCCATCTCAGCTCTGAGTTGGTTATCTTGCTCAAAACGCGCTCTTTGCTCTACTGCATCCGTCAATTCGTTAAATCCGTTGGCGAGTTCCATGTTGCGGTAATAGAGCTCAAAACGCCCTGCAACGCGATTGTCTTTCGGGTTAAGTTTTGCCAGTGCCGCTTGCGATGCCGGAAAGTGATAAACAAAACAAGGTTGCTGCTGACCGATTTTAGGCTCAATTTCCATGCAAAATAGCAATTGCAGTAAAGTATCTGGATTATTCTCGATAGCTGCAATATCACCATAACCGTATTTATTGGCGTGCGCTTTCAATTCCGTCAGCGACACGCTTAAAGGGTCAAATCCAAGATGGGTCTCAAAGGCTTGCTGGTAAGTCATCGAATCACTAGCTGGACAGTCCAATAACATCTGCATCAACTCATCGATTTCTGCCATTAAGTCAAATTCGTCAAAGCCCGGACGATACCACTCTAACATCGTAAATTCTGGATTGTGATGACGCCCTGACTCTTCGTTACGAAAAGCCTTACATAATTGAAAAATCGCACCACTACCCGCGGCAAGTAGTCTTTTCATCGCATACTCAGGTGACGTTTGTAAAAATAACGGCAAGCCTTGGCAGTGATTTGGGCCAACAAATCGAGTATGGAAAGTATCTAAGTGAGGATCAGTCACTGAGGCTTGAGAAAGGCTCGGCGTGTCGACTTCCATCACATCACGAGCAGCAAAAAAGTGCCGTATCTTCGCTAAAATCGCAGCCCTTTGCCTAAGCGTCTCTATCGTTGCACTTGGCTGCCAATTGTTCACCGTCATTGTTTACTCCAAAAAAATCCCAGCAACATGCTGGGATTTATAAAACATCGTAAATTGCTTTACGCTATTATTTTACGCGGCTTACGTATTCGCCACTACGCGTATCAACTTTGATCACTTCACCAATTTGAACGAACAAAGGAACACGAACAACAGCACCTGTGCTCAGCGTTGCAGGCTTACCACCAGTACCCGCAGTGTCGCCTTTCAGGCCTGGATCGGTTTCAGTGATCTCAAGCTCAACAAAGTTAGGTGGTGTTACTGCGATTGGGTTACCATTCCACAGTGTGATAGTACAAACGTCATTTTCAACCAACCATTTTACGCTATCGCCAAGTGCTTTTTCATCAGCTGCGATCTGCTCAAATGTTTCGTTGTTCATGAAATGCCAGAACTCACCATCAGTGTATAAATACGCTAGATCAGTATCCATTACGTCTGCGCCTTCCACTGAGTCGCCAGACTTAAATGTTTTCTCTAGTACTTTACCTGAGATAAGCTTACGGATTTTAACGCGGTTAAACGCTTGTCCTTTACCAGGCTTGACCATTTCATTTTCTAAGATAGAACAAGGCTCGCCGTCCATCATAATTTTTAGGCCGCCCTTGAACTCGTTGGTGCTATAATTCGCCATCGTATCCTCTAATCTACGTATATTCGAGTAATTAACCTGCTAATGATACAAATAAATGAAGTAAATTTGCAGACTAACTGGCAAAAAGAATTAGCAAATGTTGTCACCGACCCACAAGAGCTACTCAACATCTTGGGGTTGCATGACCAGTTTGATGCACGAGACTTTGCAGCTAAGCGCTTGTTTCCTATGCGAGTACCTCGCCCATTTATCGCTAAAATGCGCCACGGAGATCGTCATGATCCCTTGCTTTTACAAGTGTTACCTGTACATCAGGAATATTTAACTGAAGCGGGATTTAGTAAAGATCCACTCGAAGAACAAGACGCGCCTGTACCAGGTTTGTTACATAAGTACCGCTCTAGGGTATTACTCATGCTAAAAACTGGTTGTGCGATCAACTGCCGCTACTGTTTTCGACGCCACTTCCCTTATCAGGATAATCAGGTCAACAAACGCACCTTAGAGCCTGTATTTGATTATTTGCGCGCCCATCATGAAATCAATGAGGTGATCTTAAGTGGCGGTGATCCGCTGATGGCCAAAGATGACATGATAGCTTGGGTGCTAGAACAGTTAGAGGCTATACCACAAATCAAACGTTTACGTATTCACAGCCGCTTACCGGTGGTGATCCCAGCGAGAGTAACCGAGGAATTGTGCCAACGTTTAGCAAAGAGTCATTTAAAGGTGATTTTGGTAAATCACATTAATCATGCAAATGAAATCGATGGTACTTTTAAAGCGGCAATGCAAAAGCTTAAACAAGCCAATGTGACCTTGCTAAACCAAGCTGTACTACTTAAAGGAATTAATAACGATGTCGCAACCCAAGCCCAATTGAGTGAAGCCCTGTTCGATGCAGATATACTGCCTTATTATTTGCATTTACTCGATAAGGTAGAAGGCGCTAGTCATTTTGATGTAGAAGAGCGTGAAGCCAAGGCGATAATGGCTGAGCTTTTGGAAGTACTGCCGGGATTCTTGGTGCCTAAATTAGTGCGAGAAATTGGTGGTCAGCCAAGTAAAACGCCGATTGACTTAAATTTACTAGACTAAAATAGCAAAAAATCGGTGCTAATGACCCTAGCACCGATTGCTTTGCACATATCTATCGGACATGCCGAAGACAACGTGCCATCAGACATAAGCTTACGCATATGTATTGATGTTGTTGCCTAGCGTTGCTGTCACTGATTTAGCTGGCGTTTGTGCTGCTGCACTGCTGCCCGCAGATTCAATTAAAGCAAGCGCGGCCTGTCCATCTGCTTTCTGTTGCTTTTTTGCCAAAACGGCGCTGTATACTTCACCGCTTTGACCAGCTCCAGACATAGCAGGTAGGTTACTTCCGGAAATATTCATAAGTGATTACCTGACTTTTTGATGGATCAGGTTAGTTATCGACGTAAAAAACTAAACCTTTAGGATAAATTTTAACTTATTTCATCATCCATAATAACGAAAAAATAAAGGTTAAACACCAACTGCTACTCCTTCATTCTGTTTATTCCAGTTTATTGTAGGCGAAAATAGTTCCACCTCACGAAGAGCCATTAACTTATCTGTGCTTAATTTACTACTGGCTTTTTTATTCGACTTTAGCTGCTCAACAACAGCCTTAACGGCAGTGCCGATTTCATTGATTTCTGCTGTCGTCATTGTCGGGTGTAACGAAATTCTTACCCAGCCTGCTGGCGTCGCACTTTTTACACCACATCCAAGCTTTTCAAATTCCTTCTTAAAAATATGATGTGCATAATAACCTGCACAAGAGATCCCACCTCGAACCTGGATCGCAAATTGGTTATCTAACTCCTCAGCAATGTCATTGTGGTCAAGGTTGTTAACAAAGAAGGAAATAATACCCAGTTTTTCAACTGGTTGATCTTCGACAATATGAAGGCCTGAAATTTCTCGTAACTGCTGTGCAAGCAAAAATCTGAGCTCTTTTTCTCTTGCAAGAATGTTTTTCACTCCCATTTTTTCCTTTAGTACCACAGCCAAAGCAGCACGAACAGCTTGTAATGTACCAGGCGTTCCACCATCTTCTCTTTGTGTAATGTCTGCGATGTAAGTGGGATTACCCTGTTTATCTACAGATTCCACCGTACCACCACCGGGTTGATCTGGCGTATTTAGCTGATATAAATTTTTATTAAATATCAGCACACCTGAAGCACCTGGACCGCCAAGGAACTTATGTGGGGAGAAAAAAACCGCATCTAAACGGCACTCGTCCCGCTCTGGGTGCATATTGATTTCAAGATACGGGGCTGCGGCGGCGAAATCGGCAATACAAACACCACCATATTGATGTACTAAAGCCGCTAAGCTACTGAGTTGTGTACATACACCCGATGCATTAGAGGCCGCACTAAATGCACCAATGATCTTACGCCCCTCGTATGCGGATAATAAACGTTTAAAGGCAGCTAAGTCTGATGCTGGCTTACCTTTAGCCGCAGGAATAACAACCACTTCGACGTCGCACGCCAGCCATGAAGCGTGATTTGAGTAATGCTCCATATGTGTAACAAAAACCACGGGAAGGGGCTCATCACCAACACGAGGGCTTTTCAATGCCATTAAACGCTGCAACTTATTTACAGCCGCTGTTGAACCATTTCCAGTAAACAATAAGATGTCATTATCATCCGCATTAACATGCGCTTTGATAATATCTTGCGCCTCATGGTATGCCTTAGTCATCACCCGAGAAGTCTCATTGGACTCAGTATGGGTGTTGGCAATATAAGGCCCTAGCTCTTGATTTATATAGCGTTCAATTGGCTCATATAATCGCCCACTAGCCGTCCAATCAGCATAAATTAAAGACTTGCTCTGATTATTTCTAGAAACCTTGTGCTCTGTACCTATAATTCCCTCGCGGTAAGGAAAAAAGTAGTTTTCTAACGAATTCATTTCGTGGCTCCTTGCTCTTTAACAAGTGTAGGAGATGACCCGTATCAAGGATACGGGTTGCACCTTTTAAAGTAAGATTTGCTCTGGAGGAACACCAAGTAAGGCTCTCCCCAATTGATGTTGATTACGCGGCGATGTCATGGCGTGTTGATTCATAGTGACGATGTCTCGAAGCGCTTGCTCTAATGGGTTTCCCTGATAAACCGCCGAACCACCACGACACTTAACTAACGTTTCTACAATCTCTTGGCAGCCACTAAATACTTCAGTGGTAGCAGCTAAAAAGGCCACCTGTTGCACAGGTGAAGGCATCTCACCTTGCTTCAATAAAGACCAGATTTGCTCAACTTCATGATACAAAAATGCTCTTAACACTCTAAGTTTAGTTGCCGCTTCGCCAACTGCACCTTGTACAAAAGATTCATCTTTTAATGCCCGGCCTTTTAAAAATTGCCCTGCCTGATGCACTTGCCTGGTTGGCTTATTTGCTTCCGAAAGGAAAAAGTCTAATGCAGATTGTGCCACCCCAAGCGGTACAGCAGAGAAATTAAACATAAAGGCCATGGGGAATTGATAAAGCGCCCCATCCTGAAAACTTCTTGGTTGCTGGAAGCTAAACGTCATTTCTTCTGCCACAAATATCTCTTGCTGTAATGCGACATCATTACTACCAGTGCCCCGTAGCCCCATCACATGCCAAGTATCAAGGATTTCGAGATCTGACATATTTAAAAAACATTGCAGTGTTTGCGGAATATCTCCCTCTAGTAACACCATGTCTTCACCGTCATACACCTTACAACCCGCAATCAACCACTCAGCATTATTACAACCACTGACAAAGGGCCAGCGACCACTTACCATATAACCGCCCGCAACTTTACGCGCTTTACCCGTTTGTGATAGAGCTGCACCACTGATAACATGAGGGTTTGGATAGGTTTTTGTTGCCAGCTCTTGAGGTAACATTGCTGCAAAGTAACCACTGTCTGAACCGATCATAGTGCACCACCCTGCCGCACTATTGGCTCGAGATATTTTCTCAATCAATTTAATTTGATTGATTGGATCTAGCTCAGCGCCCCCCATTGATTTTGGCATCGCCATACTGAATACACCGGTCTCTTTGAGCAGAGTAACCGTGCTTTCTGGTAATCTTCTCAGTGCTTCAATATCTGCACTCGCCGCAGCTATTTGATTAATAATTCCATCAATATTGTTATCTATTTGTTCAAATGTCATTTTGTTATTCATTTTATATATTCCTTAAATTACCTGTACTCGCCACACTTCACGGTTCATCGAAAGCTCCGTCATGGGCAACCTTCCGTGTAGGGTGTAATGATTGTCTACTATGATTAAGTCACCATCCTGCCAATCATGGGCAATCATGCAGCGCTCGTCATAACACAATGCGTTGACTTCAGAGATCAGCGCATTAAATGCATTGCTTTCCAGTTGCTCTGAACTCAGTTCAAAAGTTTGCAACTGAGAGTCGCTACCCTCTTGATAACGCAGTAATAACTCACCATTTTTTGGGTGTTCAAACACCAAAGGGTACACGCGCGGCACACCGCCAAAATAAGTCATCTTTGTGGAATAGATAACTTCTGTTTCTTGCCACTCTCTCACCTTTTTTCGACCTGCAAGCTTCAACACATTACGGCTGTCAACAATCGTTGTTTGCCCTTCGCCGGGCTGCGCAGCTGTTTTACAGTAAAGTAAAAAGGTTGATGCGTAGAAACGCTCATTATCAATAACACGCTCATGATCGAGCGGTAACATACTCAAATCCCAATGTAATGGTGTTTTTTCAATGGAGTGAACAAATCCATGAGGTTTCTCTTCAGGCTTCACCACGTGAACAGGTCCAAACTGCCATTGATAAATCTCACCAAAAGGCGCAGTTAACTCGACTAATTCCTGCTCTTCTTCAAGGCCTGCATTTGGTAGTAAAACAAAACCAAATTCTTGACTTAACATCGTGAGGAATTGAGGAGACAACTCTTGATAGGTGATATCTGAAGGTAGGTTTATTCTCAGTCCGAAACGTGGTGACTTCAGCACTTCAAACTGCATTGCTGTAAAGCGCGCTTCTGAAACTTCTATATACATCCAGTTGCTATTTTCGAAAGTCACATTAGCAACATTGAGCTCCTTAGCCGTTGCATGCGGCATCAACTCGACATTGCCATTCAAACGCATCACAGGAACAGCATGCCAAGGTGCTAGCACTTGTTGATTGTTCGCCGACAAAGCGATAGTAAACTTTGGCCCTGTATTGTCGTATCGGTGCGTTGATAAACGGATATGGTTTGAGAATCGTTCATTGATGCTATGCGTCAGCGCCTTTCCTCGAAACATCATCTCGTAGGCTTTATCGCATATGCTTGCTAAGTAATCGTCTCTATCATTTTGTGAGAGATGTACAAGACAAACATCGTTATATAGGTAGCTACATAAATCATCATGTTCGATGCGAAGCTGCGCATCTTTTTTAACCTTATCAGTATAATTTTGTAGTGCTCTGGGATTCGTCGTTAAATTCTTAAGTAGCTGCTTTCTTAGATAAGCAGAGTCATACTCTGAGTTTGCTTTTTCTAATTGACATAAATCGGTTAAATCTGCCCATTGTATGTCATGAGTTATGGTTAACGTTCTTAATGCCGCATTGTATTCCTGCATAATAGCGTCATCGACACCAACAAGATCTGAGAAAGTTGCGCCATCACTAATAATGGTTAATTTCGCGCCAACTGGATAAATATCTTGGATATCATCACACAAAGACTGCATTCGCTCTAAGGCCAATACCTCACCATAATCTGGTAAGTTAGAAAATGATTTCGCATCTATATTTGGTGATTTGCAAGGAAACCCAGGTAGCACAAGCTGCACTGCTTGGTCTTGGCTCGTAAATGCCGCAATAGCTTTTGCGAGCTCAGCTCGACCCTGCTTTGCAAAACCGTCACCAGTTTGTACTAAGTACTTTTCGATAACATCAGCTACCCGCGTATTAATATCATCGTTTAATCCAGCCTCTAACTTTTCATCTAAAACCTTCCAAGCAGGGAAATCATCCAATGACCAAATCTGATTGATTAAGGCATTTTTTTCTGCTCGGCTCCAGCCTAAGTGGCGGATCGCAAAATGCCCAAATAACAGCGAAGCTCGGTAGTTGGCAGCGCAATGTAATAGCACATTGTTATCTTGGTTATCCAAAAGCAATGCTTCTACTTTTGCAAAGTCGGCAAGAGTTGGGTTCGCAAAATCAATTGGGTAATAAATATATGTCGCAGCGAGCTTTTCAACTAGTTCAGCTTCATTCTCGATAGAATAACGCTCGTCATATGGTGCAATGTTGATAACGCAATTCACACCATTTGCTATCAACACTTCAAACTCATGTGCTGATGGCTGACCTGCTAATGCAACCTTATCGTTTATTTTTATATAATTATAAATTTCCATGATGTTCTCTTAAACACTTCTTAAAATTGATTTTTGTAATTCTGTAGCCGAACTCACAATTTCATCGGCTTTAAGCTTAAGCTGCTCTGCCACACCGTATCCCCAAGTAACAAACCTGAAATCAATATTCGAGGCCTGTGCTGTGCATTGATCGATTTCAGAGTCACCAATAAACACCACCTCATTGGGTTGAACGCTAAGCTTTTCAATAAGCCTTAAAGTCTGAGTAGGATTCGGTTTTTTGAGCGTTTCATCGGTGACACCTTGAATTGCATCGAATGCGAAATACTTAAAGCAGTACTCCAATACATCTAGCGCCTGACGGTGATATTTATTGGTTACAACTGCGGTTTTCACTCCCTGTGCATGCAAGCTTTCAAGTAACTGCACTATGCCGGGATAAACAGTGAGCTGAGTGAATAGGTTGTCGTCATATACTTTGTTGTATGCAGCTACAGTTTCATGTAACGATCCAGTAGAAGTTCCACAGAGTGCTTGCAGCATGTTTGCACTTCCCTTACCAATAAATGGTAAAACAACGTCTTGATCCACAGCGTCAAGCCCACCTTTTCCGCGCAAAATATTGACGCTAGTGGTGATGCTGCTGAGCGTGTCAATCAAGGTGCCATCCAGATCGAAAATTGCGAGCTTATACATGCGCTGCTGCTCCATTTTCCCAAGACATAACATAATGACTTGGCGCTCCTTGACTAAACATCAATCGGTGACTGCTTTCGCTCACCATATTTCTGTGAGCAAGGTGAATTTGATCCTTTTTCAGTACTGCGACTGAGTGCCATGGTGTGCGCCAGCAATCTGCTGAATTAGCGAGTTTGATACCGATTTTTTGCGAAATTCTAAATTGTGGATGAATGGATAATCTCAAGGCTTCTGGGTATCTCACTTCTAGCAACTTACTCCAAGCATTACTTCGAAGTATTACCCTTAAGGCCGTAGACTTAGCTGCTTTTTGTACCTGAGTTTTACTCACCCCAGCAAACTCAACTAAACCAAGAAAATCCTCAAATAAGAACTTAGTTATTCCTTGATACATGGAGCGAGTTTCTTTTTCGCTTTGCGAGCGATTTGTTAAACTAACCAATGACTCACCATAGCGGATCATTAACTCTTCTCGCATCGCGTCTAAACATTTTATTTCGGGGAAGGCATCTTTAATGTCGTAAAAATCAAATTGGGTAGGATAATTGCTGCTGTAATATTCTTTGATAGCCTCGGTATAGCTATGTACGTCTGTATCGGGGATCCGTACAAGATCAGAGAACACATACCCATCGGAACAAATTAATACCTTTACACCCGGCGAATAGATTTTTTCAATTCTGTCGCAAAGTACATGAAGCATATCGATAGAATGCTTCTCGGCTAAATCAGGGTATTTACTCAATGTTTTATTGCGATTTGGTGATTTTCCCGGATAGGCCGGTAATACCATTGTTATCGGCTCACCCTTCGCGACCATCCGCTCTATTTTATCTAAGTGAGGATACAGTTCATCTTCACTTAAATACTCATGGTTCTCGTCCGCTTGCGAAACTTCGGACTCTACCAACTTTCGCTCACGAAATACGAGTTGCAGTATCTGACGGGATAACTCCGCTACATTCTGGTTTGACATAAATCTCAGTCCTTATAAACTTATTCATCCAATGCTTGGCGCTTTAGCGAAAATATCGCTAAGCCAAAACATGGTTATTATTTTGCGTACTTCTTTGATTTAATTTTGAAAACCACGCAGGGTCTGCGAGTAGCGCTCGACCTACTGCAATCAAGTCGAACTCATTTTCTTCTAGTCCCCGGATCAAGCTTTCATAAACATGTTGACTGGCGCTTGACGGCCCACCGAGCAAGAAGTCATTACCAAGTCCGACTCCCCCAACGGCTATACAAGGTTTTTGTGTAATCGCTTTTGTCCAGCCTGCCAGTGTCCTTTCACTGCCTTCAAATCCAGGCTCCCAAAACCTTCTTGTGCTCGTATGAAAAACATCCACACCGGCCTCGGAAACTGTTTGCAAGAAAGGAGCTAATTCTTCTGGTGATTGGAAAACACGCGCTGAAAAATTCTGAATCTTCCATTGAGACCAACGGAAACCGATAGTGAAATCGGGACCAACCGCATCACGGATAGCAGTCACAACCTCGGCAGCAAAGCGATAACGGTTTTTTGCCCCACCACCGTATTGGTCGCTTCGTAAGTTAGTCGCTTGCCATAAGAATTGATCGATCAAGTATCCATGGGCAGCATGTATTTCAATACCATCAAACCCGCAAAGCTGTGCATTCTTAGCAGCATTTGCATACGCAGCAATGACCTCGTCAATTTCCTTGATGGTTAGCTTTTTGCCATTTGGTATATTTGGCGCTGACAGTCCGCTGGGGCTAACTGCAGGTACACCAACTTCAGGTGGCATTGCAGCTTCTCTTACACCACCGACATGCCAAAGCTGCGCAAAGATCTTACTGTCAAAGCGGTGCACTTCATTAACCACTTTGCGCCAACCCGACAGTGCGGATTCCGAATACATAAGCGGGACGTTGAAATGTCCATTAGCAGATGCATGCGGAATAACGGTTCCTTCTGTAATGATGAGACCAACGCCATGCTTTGCTCTTTGTCCGTAGTGTTCGACTTGCACCTTACCAGGAATATGCTTTACAGAGCTTTCCTGAGTCATAGGTGCCATTACAACGCGATTGTTGAGCTGTAGATTCGATATTGAGACTGGCGCATTTATTGAACTAACCAGTTTATTTAAATACTCCATTTTGGTTCCATCATTAAATAAATAATAGAATTATTGTATGTTTTCGTAGAACCTTTTTTATGGCAATTACCGACCAAAACCAGCCAATTATTGACACAAGATATAAACACAATAAACAACTTTGTTACAAAATATTTATTATGTTAATCACAAACAAAAAAGCCCCTAAAAAGGGGCAAAAATCAAAAGGGAAATTTTAAAATTGAAAATAACTAATATTGCAGGATGTTCATTTAAATAATTAACATTTAAAAATAATACTCAATACTTAACTGAATAAAGTCATCTTTTTTCGTGCTAAAAAACGGATCGTTTTCTCTGGTTTCATCCCCGACCCATATCTCAGTTCTTAATCTCAAAGCGGGAGTTATTCGTGTACTACCTTCTACTCTAAACATCGACCAGTGATGCGCGTCAATATCATGAATGGCACCGATCAATAACTCAGACCCAGAAACGTCATTTATTGCAACTCGAACCCCAAAAAAGACGTCATTCTGGAAACTGGAAGTGCTGTTTTCATCTAATTCATCAAAGCTATATTCAACCAAATAACCTAAATCTGCTTGACCTAAAGCACCTGCGTGTGTGTACTCAAAACCGCTAGTATGCGCGATAGCCCAATCATGTAGGCCTTTTCGATAAATGGTTTCATTCTTAATCAGCCATCCGCCGAAAACCCCCTGAACTTCCAATCCATACTGGGTAAGTTGGCTGTAATAAGGTGTATAGTGGCCATTTTCCAGTAGCATGCTCGGTGTACGGTTTGTACCAATAAAATATGAAGCGGCAAGCTCCCAACTATCAAAAGAATTTGTCGCTCTCAATGCGAAATCTGTATGGCTATTTTCTTGGTTATCTTCATATTTAGACTGTGAACTAATGACAACATCAGGATGTAAACGCTGTACTTTGCTAGCAAAATTTCGCTCTCTGAAGTATGGCATTACAAACATTTGCAGCGAACCGCTGCCATGAAGCCAATTAAGTTGTAGCATAGGCTGACCGAGCTTATCTTCGCCATCAATACTACTTAAAACATCTGTCTGGTTAACAATATCAACTAAATGCTGGGACTCTGTAACGCCCCAAAATACCTCACTCACTCCTATCTTTGCATCAAAGTTACCATTAATGTAACTCAGATTAAGCTCTCTAAAATCTAACTGATGTCTTGCAGCTCCGAGGCTGTCGTACCTTGCATAAGGTTTGGCAAGTGCACTCCAATTTGTATTGATTGGCAGGTATATTTCAGGCTCAATAAAAATCAAAGATTGACTCTCATGGTGCTCTGGTTGCGCATCCGTATATTGTCGCTGGCTGAAGTTCGCAGTACCTCTAATGTCCACATCCGCAATACAAGCAAAGGTGGTTAACACACCGACTAACAGCATCATTATTAACTTCATCTCTAATCCTTTGCTGCTTGGCTGAGTGAACGCTCACTCAGCCAATTGTTTTTTACCTAATACGTGACAAGTTTGCTTGTGCAAAATTCGTCAATCGTACTCCTTGGCTAATGTTATAATTATCAAAAGAAATCGTAGTTTGCGTGCCCTTTTGATGGTTCACCATCAGCAAATCGTCAACGCGCCAAAATCTCTCGTTGTAAAGCTGATAGCCTTTAAAATGCTGGGTTTTTAAAGCACTCCCTTTACGATCAAAATATTCTATTTGAAGCGGAATCGTGCGCTTTTTATCCAACCAAACAAGCTGTTTTGAATACCCTGAGTTTTCATATACCGGAGTACGCTCAACAACATTGACCGCTTGGCCTTCAAATTCATCCTCTCGGATAAACTTGTAGGTATACTTTTCAACTTCTTGTGAACTCATATCTTCGTATGCAAAATCACTTCCCATAAAAGGGCCTGACTTGTTACTAGACGAAATACGCTTTACTCGCTTAAGCGCTGGTAGGTAAAGCCACTGATCATCATCTCCAACCTTATGGCTAAACGACAGCATCACTGTGCCTTTCACATCATATGGGGTATCAAATACCACCAAACTTTTATCTCCATCATCCTCAACTTCAAGCATCTCATTTCTAACCTTACGGATATTTTGATTACCCGCTCTGTCTTGCAGCGTCATGGTGATATCAACGGTTTGATCTACCCAACCAGAATCCACTTGATCTGCCAGCTGGGCAAGTTGTAGTCCTTTATCTTCATCGCTCGCTGCAAATGTGAGTGTCGAGCTAGCTAGCAAGCTAGTTGCCACAAAAACCTTTTTTAAATTCAGCATATTATTTCTCCTTATGATGCTAGTTGCGCGTTGATCAATCTTTCATCAGCAGCTCGTTGCTCGGCACGGTCAACAAACAAAATGATCGCTGGAAGTAAAATGTTGATGACTAATAGAGCTGCTACCACAGTTAACGCAGACATCAAACCTAAAGAACTATTCAACGAGAAAGAAGACATAGTTAGGACGGTATAACCTGCAATTAACGTAACTGACGTAAATAGCAATGCATTTCCCACATTTTGATACGCGTATTTAATAGCATCGGCAGGGGCAAGGTTAAATTGCTCTTTACCACGCAAGTATTTGATCATGAAGTGAACACAGTTATCGACTATGACACCTAGTGTTGCAGACACCACAATAGAAACTTCCATTCCGGCCTGCCCTCTTAACAGCGTCCAAGCACCAAACGCGAAGATCGCTGGTAATACATTAGGTAATACACTAATAAGGCCATATTTGATGTTACGCATTGCAATAAATACGACAATACAAATCATAATGAGAGATAATAATGTGCCTGTGACCATTCCTTGAATATTCACATCTGACTGGTGAGCAAAGATCACCGTAGCGCCTGAACCAATCGCATGCATATAAGCTGGCGCATTATTTTTTAACCATGCTTCGCCTTTAGCTGCCGCCTCTCTTAGCTCATTAGTTGAAACATCTTTCATCGTAATGACTACCTTCGAGCTAGATTTATCCATATTGATCTGATTGGTTAGATCTAGACCGTATGGTAGTGACATTTCGTATAGCAATAAGTATTGCGCAGCGAGCTCTTTATTTTCAGGTATACGATAAAAGCTTGGATCATCACCATGAAGGTTTTTATTCAATCGCTTCATGGTATCGGTCAAGACACTCACATTATAAACGTTATCAAAGCTACGATAGTATTTCGCAAAATCATCTAGCGTATTTAAATATTCAGCATCACTAATTCCCTGAGAGCCTAAAGACTGAATGTTAAACTCAATACTGTATAATCCTGTTACATTTTTTTGAACAAAGTCTGCATCATTTCTAAACTGTGTTTTGTCAGAGAAATACTCAACCCACCTATCATCTAATTTAAGATTTGGAATAGGGATCATAAAAGCAATAGTTAATGCAGAGAAAATAATAATGACGGTCTTATATTTACTTTCAATAAAGTGAGAGAGTTTTGCCCAAATTTTATCTGAAAACTTTGTGTCTTGCTCTTTTTGCTTAATCCAATTTGGTAAAATATACAGTAAGCAAGGCAATAATGTGATCGATAAAACAAACGCAATAAATACACCAATCGCCGTAATATTGCCTAAGTCATGGTAAGGAGGTGCATCAGCAAAGTTCAAGGCAACAAAACCAATAATTGTTGTTAAACTAGTCAGTAAAATTGGCAAGAAGTTAACCGACATTGACTCTTTAATTGCTTCGGCATCGCTCACACCACGGCGTTTGGCAATAACAAAACTCATTATGATATGAACAGAATCAGCAACTGCTAATGTCAGAATAATAGTCGGAGCGATTGAAGATGGAGCCGTAAGCGGGATACCAAGCCAGCCAACAATTCCCATCGTTGTAATAGTCGATAAGTGCACTATTGCAACTGTCATTAATACCTGCAATACAGAGCGGAATAACACCAGCAATATCGCCAACATCACCATATACATAACAGGCATGATGTTCACGATATCTTGCATACCTATCTCAGCAAAAGCGTGGTTTAGCATATGTACGCCAGATAATCGAACTTCTACCGGGTACTGAGCTTCAAGCTCTTGAGCCAATTCTCTCACTGCAGATACGGCCTCAGAAGTCTCCATCGGCGACTTACCTGGAAGCGTTAGCACCACATTGACACCTGTGTGTTCCCCATTTTGAGAAACAATACGGTTTTCCAACATAGGTTCAGCAAGCGCAACCTGACGGATATAATCAATATTAGAGCCGATTAATTCACTTTCAGATTTAAATAAGTGCGCGACAGTAAGATCATCATCATTTGCTACTGTATTTTGATAATTGCTCAATGAGTCAACTCTCGTCGCATAAGGAACTTTCCAAGCTTCTTCCGTTGCATGTAACACAGCAGATAGCACAGCTTTGTCGAATACAGTTCCCCCAGACTTAGGGCTAATAGAAATATAGATGCTATCGGAAAGTGCATAATCACTTTCTAATTCATCCATCGCAGCAATCACAGGTGATGGCGAACCAAAGTAGTACCTGTAGTCACTACTAAAGCCAACCCTGCTTTGTCCAAGACTTGTGGCTATACAAATGGCGACGACTATCAGCGTAACCACATATCGAAAACGTATCAGCAGCTCAGTAAAGCGTTTCATTTTGCTTGGCTGAGATGCAATTTGAGTTTCAATGCTCAAAATAGAACTCCCCTGTCGGATTAAAATCACACTAAATTAACATTACACCCCGAATTGTATGCAAAACGTAAACGTGGTATCATTGCATAATTGGACCAAATACGGACAGTTTCTGACAATGATAAGGATTGGGCTTTTTTTATACCCACATTGCATGCCTGCAGGATTATTTTACTTTTTAGACTTATTAGAGACCGTTAATAATCGGCTATCTCAACCCGCATTTGAGGTATCTTGGGTAGGCTTAGAGAAAACTGAAGTCACATGCGCACACAACATCAAGCTCAACGTCGATAACGTTATCAATGACTATCAATACGACGCGATATTATTACCTGGCTTTTGGGGAAGTACAGATCTCCATTGCTTGCCTATTACCTATGGGCGATTAATTAACGAGCTAAAAAAGTTACCCAGCGAAACGCAAGTTTGGTCATATTGCACCGGCGTCGCATTACACGCGGAGTCTGGGCGCTTAAATCAAACGAAAGCCACGATTACATGGTGGTTAACGGATCAAGCGGCTTCACGCTTTTCTAAAGTAAAATGGAATAATCATTTAGCGTGTATTTATCACCCTGATGGTGACGCTACAACTTCTGGCGCCAATGGCTATTTACAAATATTCCATAATCTTATGCGACATAAATTCGAAGAAAGTGTTGCGCGAGATGTATTCAAATTTTTAGTACTACCTCGACCACATTTAGACTATTTGCCCTTTAGGCACTTGGATCTGGTTTATCTTGACGATCCGTTATTGAAAAAAGTATTTCATTGGGTTGATAAGACACTCGCATGCGACCTATCGGTATCAAACCTTGCAGACCATTTGAACTTAACTGAGCGAACACTAGCAAGAAGGGTCAAGACGCTGCTCAACATGACCGTTCTAAAATTAATAGAGCAAATCAAGATTAACCGTGCCTGCGAGCTCTTGGTTTTGACATCACAAACAATCAACGTCGTGAGCGATAACTTAGGTTATAACGATGACAGCCAATTTAGGCGGACATTTAAGCGCATAACAGGGCTTACTCCAAAAGAATATAGAAGCCAATTCAAAGATCACGATGAGTTGTCTGAGAAACAACGAGATATGCTTTATTAAGTGTGGTATGCAGCCTAACCTCTAGATTAATACCAATTAGTCTTACTAGTTGCTCAATTTGAAGGAGTAAATCTGACACTAACTGCGTTAAAAATTTCTCATTTAGAGCAACTAAATAACCTGAACTAGGGATAACAACTTGTTCTCTAGCAGTCATCCCTTACTACTGCGTTAAATTTGCTTGCAATAGGCCAGCTATTGACGCACAAATTTGCCTTGTATTTAGAAATAACTTCAGGCTAAAGTGATACTGCAACCTTTAAACTATTGAATTAACTTACTTCTTATCCCGAGTTCAGTTTAAATACCAAAATTTTCGTCTGGTTATCGGCTAGATTTTCTCGCTTCAAAATAGATCTCTTAAGTAAGCGAATTGGTATAAGACGCGACACAATTGAAGCCATGTGTGGTTTAAGGAAATTATTGCCAACTTACTACCTGACATTTAATCCCTAAACCCTTAAAATATGGAGCTTTGAAAATCTGTTTGGAATGACCATGCAAGCCGTTATCGAACAACTTAATGAAAATCTCAAGATCATATACCGCCAAGCGCTGGATGCTGATAAAAAACTCGATGAATTGCAGCAGCAAGGTCATGGTAAGTTTAAAGCGTTATTTACAGAAGAAGCGGGGTTTACGTTTGAAGCAAAGCGCTTTAAACCTTATGTTTTGGATGTTGCAGCCGACGTTGAAGGCCTATCGACAACTGAAAAAATTGACGAGCAAAAACTCGCACTGGTTGTTAAAAAGTTACAATCCTTACTACAGCTACTGGCTACATTTAAATAGCCAGCTAGTTAACCAAACACGCAGCTTGGCCGCTGCGTGTAAGCTTATCTCAAGGCTAATGCCTGTTAATTAACTAACCTTTTTAATCAGGTCATTTTCAAACCAATCAGTTAAGAGACGCTTTTCATAATAAAAAGATTCGTCCATGCCTCTTTTTATTCTATCCATGAACGACATATCTTTTAACGTCACGCCATTTTCCTCTGCGATGGTTTTACCAGACTTATCTGTTAACTTATAGCTAATTTCAAAACGAGGGAAATGGATTGGTTTAATCACCCGAATATCAGTGGTACCGTAATGAACATCACCAGCAAGGTCTATCTCATCAAAGGTAATTGCGAGCTTGTAGCCCTCGGGTAATTTCGTCGCTAATTCTTCTAGATGCTTCTGTAGTTGCTTTTCAACCCGTTTATGAAACGAACCTCGCGTTTCATTACCAGGTCTAACATCGCGATACTCTTTAAAGTCCTTCCAAGTCACAGCGACCTCACCTGCATTGACAAACAAGGGAGTCATAAATAAAGCAAGTATTGCAATTTGTGTTTTCATCTTTGGATCTCCTTCAAACTCTACCATCACCTTACTCCTTCATTGTGCGAAGTAAAGCAAGATCACACCCTTTTACGCAGTGTGACATTTGACTACATTTACATAACCAACCTAAAGCTGTACACAAAAGTTAGCTAGCTGAATGAAAAACTAAGTTCACTAATACTATTCCACCCTAGATAAGTGCTTGCTCAAAAGCAATGTAGGATTTCTGGGAGTTATTAAAAACCAAAGTTAAAGCATTCTAAGGAATCACAATTGCTAGCGTTCAAGTTAGCTTATAGTTAGTAAGACCTAAATTAGGGTAAATCGTTCTCAAACGGATGTAATCAAAGCGGTGTCTTTACGACTACAAGCAATCGTGTAGCTTCATCCTTATGCTCTTTTATCCCCATCAAACCACTGCTATTTATTTTGCATGATAAATCCGCCCACTATTGACATTCACAAAAAACCAACCAAAATACACTTTTTAGAAACACAAAAGGACATTGTTTCAAATGAAGTATTTCTTATATCTCAGTGTGTTAATCATGAGTCTGTGCAGCACTTATGTACATGCTGAAAGAACAGTACTATGTAATGCTTGTAGTCCAGAGCACTCGCAAAAACTAGTAGAAGAAGTCACTCGCTATGAAGGCGAGCGGATATATGTTGTAGATCTCGTTCACTCATCACCTAAAATAACACTTTATAAATCTGTTTTAGACCTAAGTACTGATGAAGTAACTGCACCTAATAAATACCACGCATTTAGTATTGAATATCACGGGCCAGGCTCGGTTATGTCACAGCAACTCAAAGAAAAACTAATCGAAGTTCAAAAGACTGTAGAGGTGCTCCGTAAACGGACAGCTGAGATCACGTTACTAGTCGACGAGGAATTTGAAAGTGCATTTCAAATTGCCTTACCCGAGCACAACTTCATAAGTAAAATTGCCACTCGGATTAAAACAGACAAAAAGGTTAAAAATCAATTCACTCTCATTCATACACAACTAAAACAGCTAAAAGCTGATCTGGGTCTAGATATTGGGTTATCATCACTAGGCTTAAACCTGAAACCTGTGTTGGTAATAAATTTTAAAGATGGCACCAATGCTTGGGTGAAGTTGGATTTGCTCACAACTAATGGAACAAGTGTAGCCGTAGAGGGAAGTCTCATGAAAGCACTCGATAAACAAGGCCAGATTATTCCTATTGGTGGTGGCGTCTTAGGGGTTAGGCTTTGGGCCAAAGACAGAGCATTAAATGAGGAAACCGCTGGTAGCATGAAGTGGCTCACCGAATGGCTAAGTAGGGTGGAAGATCGGGGCGTGCCCATATATAACTCAGATAATAGTGGTCAAGGTAATGCTAGCACATCAATTAAAGACTGCCATGTTGTCATAACAAGAAATAAAAAAGGCCAAGAGCAGGTATCGCTAGTTTGTAGCTAACTTGAGATTGGATTAAGAATAAGATAACTAATCCTTTAAGTTCACTTTCAATTATCCAAGTGGTAACTAGGTAAATTAGTGCATCAATAGCTCACTATTGGTCATGGGTTTAGCGCAATTCGCACCAAAAGTGATTTGTTTGCAATAGTAAGTGAGTTGGTAAGCTGAGCAATCAGCCTTCTATTTTGATGATTTTTTAGGTCGAGATTTATCCTGTCATATTGCGCTTGTCATTGTGAAAGAGCTCACTATCTCTCGATTTTTTGTGCTGTGTTAAATAGTCAAATTATAATAATTAAAAGCACCTATATGAAAAAAACAATTAACACCTACCTTGGAACGTTAGCGAGCTGCCTTTGTGTGCTTGTAACGAATTCTCATGCGCTTGGAAATGACAACGATTCAATCGACAACCTGCCTAGCACAGCTCTGCAGTGGCAAGCTGTTGCAAAACAAGATATCCATTACGCCTATCAGCAATCAGCTACTAACCACCCCGGTATGTTGGATAGCCACAATCCTGGCTTTGCACAGTTACTTGAAAACGCAAAGCAACAAGCCTTAGTGCTTGCTGAAAAGATCAAAAAATGCCTCAGGCTATGAGGCCACAATTGCCCGTTTTAATACGGTTTTACAGGATGGTCATGCTGGCGCTGTGGCGGTTTTACCAAAATCGGTGAGGCAACCTAGACGTTGGCCGGGGTTCTCGGTAGTCTGGCGTGGTGATGGTTTAAAAGTGTATTACAGCGAGCATGATAAAGTGACTAAGGGCGACAAGATCATAAGCTGTAATGATACACCTATTAAGCCGTTAATGCGTAACACGTTGTTTAAGTTTCATGGTCAAGTTGAGCAGCCAGGTCATTGGTGGAATCAAGGGTGGCGATTATTAATCGACGACGGTAATCCATTTTTACCACCATTAAAAACATGCGACTTTGTGCAATCGAGTGGCGTGGCCTACAGTCTACAATTACAGTGGGTAGAACGACCAGATAGTGTTAGTCAACATCTAGTAAATGCTTACAATGGCGATAAGTTGGAGGTCGGTTTACATTGGCCTGTCGAAGATATAGCCTGGATAGCAATGCCCACCTTTGCACCTAACGAAACAGAAAAATCAAATTACCAGCAACTATTTGCTGACTTAGCTAGGCAACGCGAACAACTTCTCACAGCTACAGCTGTGGTATTAGACCTTCGTCATAATCAAGGTGGTTCAACGTATTGGAGTTTGAAAATCGCCGAGCAATTATGGGGGCAGCAAATCGTTAATTATCGAAAAGATAAACATGACGAAAAATCACAGGTGTGGTGGCGAGCATCAAAAGATAATACTCAGTATGTAGAGTCGTTAATAACTGTATTACGCGACCAGCCTGAGATGCATGAAATGGTGAAAGCAGTGTCTGTAGGTATGCGTGCATCCTTAGAAGCTGGAAAGCCATTTTATGTAGAGCATAAGCCACAAGCAAACAATGCTTCAAAGCAGCTAGCTGAAAGTGACTTTAAAAATAAAGCGATAGTGATCGTGCCGGGGCAATGTGGCAGCGCCTGTCTGGATGCTGTCGATACTTTTAAGTTGTTTTCAAATACAGTGTTATTTGGCGCCCCAAGTAGCTCAGATTCAACCTATATGGATGTAAGGTTGGTTGATACCCCATCAGGCTTGAGCAAGGTCATTATTCCTAATAAAGTCTATGTAAATAGAGCTCGTGGCAATGGTGATTTTTATCAACCTGACATCCCATTTAATGAGGTCGAGTGGACAACAGACGCCTTATTAGAGGGAATCAAAAAGTGGCCGGTAGTGAGGGAGTTGGTGAATAAAGATATAAAGCACTAAAAACTTTGATGCTCTGCTATGAAATTGAAAAATTAAATCACGAAAAATAACACAAAAGAATAAAGACCTTATCTATCATTACACATCTGCTGAAGAGCGAGTGGGTATTCTTACGAATAAGCAGTTATGGGCTACACATCCACGGTGTTTGGATGATATAAGGGCGTTTATTTATATTCTTGGGGGATAAATAAAAGCAGCAAGGTGCTATAGAGAAAAAGTTTGGGAATTATTACTCATGGAGTCGAGTACCTCAAAGAAATAGAAGTTCATTTGCCTGAGCGTGTAGCACCTAGTATCAAATATAAAAAGCACAAACCCCAGCCGAAGCTGGGTTTTTAAAGCGTGTAGTGCTTAGGAGATGATGTTTACATCATGTCGCCCATACAGAGCTTAAGCTTTTGTTTCTATTTAACTATTAACATGGGAAAAAGTGGCGATACCCCACTTAATACCCCTCGGATGAAATAAAGGATAAATTTATTTATTTTTCACCCAGTTACCTATATCAATAGCGCGCTAACAACAACTCTAAGGCTCTGAAGCAATTCAATATAAATTATTTAATAACAAATTGTTATGATACTGGCAATCATATAATTAGAAGTAAATTTCGAACTACCTTGTATTGTAATAGGAACATAGATAAATTAAAATTTTCTCCGAGTTTGATTCTGAGAAAAGGCTTTCAAGAGTCAAGTTACAAAATCACTCTCTTTTTCTCATCATACAAAATAACTTCAAGGACAAAGGAATATTATGAAAGTTACCGGTTTATTAAAATCGCTTATGTTAGCGACATTGGTTAGCACTTCTGCTATATCTTATGCTCAAGCCGAAGGTGGATTAGTTCAAAGAGCTGAAGCGGTCGCTAAAGCTGAAGGTATTACTATGGCTGAGCTGCTAGACCGTTCTGAAAGTGGCGAGCTAGACGTAAATCAAAGAGCAGCTGAATTAAATGCTGAATGGGGACGCTGCGAGACCTATAAATATACAAAGTATGCAAGTGCTAAAGTAGATCAAGAAATTACTCTTACCAATTTTTCAAGCTTTGGCGGTACTTGTAATTCTTACTTTTTCACAATAGAAAGAAACTATGATGGCCATGATATGGAATTAATTTTATACCGTGATGATAGAGAAATTGATCGAGGTACTCATATCGGAAGATACCTTCCTCGTGGCAGCTATAGATTAACTCTGAAAAACAACGGTGGCGGTACAAGTATACGTGGCGGTGTACGTTACGAATACCGCGAGAATTAATTTATATGAATTAGTTCTGACCAGACCTGACAATTCGATTTGAAAAATTGAGAGTTACCCGTTTTGATAAAGGTGTCGAATCTTTGTTCAAAACAACTAAGGAGTAACTCTCATGTTACATACTAACAATCCA
>NZ_JAMXSE010000039.1:0-32220 GCF_024124685.1 Pseudoalteromonas sp. OANN1 | reverse complement strand
GATTATATCAACGGATATTATAACAACGTTAGGCCTCATCATTATAATGCTGGTTTAGCGCCAAATGAATCTGAGGTTAGATACCAAGATTCTAAAACTGTGGCCAAAATTAGTTGACCACTACAAAGCTTGAGAGTGGAGCGTACGCACTTAGATTGACAGTTAACTCTTGTGAGCTTGAGGCCCCTTTGTCGTCTGTCGCGGTTAGCTTAAATGTTAGCGTGGTCGCTTCATTGATGTCAGGCGCACGAAATTCGAGCGTTTCGCTAGTGTTGTTTGTTAGCTCAACAGTTGTACCTGCTGTCTGCTCCCAAAGCAAAGTTTCAATCGGACCATCTTCATCTGTTACGGTCGCAACGGCTGTGATTGAGTCTCTTTCCATCGCAGTAATTGGTGCTATGGTCGCAATTACTGGTGCTTTATTTGTTGATGCGACGGGTGTATCGCTTTTGTCACTGCCACTACCGCCGCAAGCTGCTAGAGTGGAGGTGAGTAATGAGGCTACGATTCCCTTGTATATAGCGTTTTTAATCATCTTGATATCTTATTTTGTTTTATTGAATAATCAGTGGGCGTGGGAGTGTACTTTATTTGGAAACTAGTTTCCAATAATTGCACTAACAAATAAGTTGACCTTTTTTGATTATCTTGTGGATGTTTTTTAACATGTTGTTTATTAAATAGATATAGTACTAAAAGATGTGAAATTTTGCGTTGGCTGAATTTTTATCGCTACCAGTTGGGATTCCTGAAGATGTGCGAAAAAGTTGTCGACCCCCAATGAGAATAGTGCTTATTATTTTTGAATCGGCAGACTTTTTCTCTCGATAGGCCCATGTCAAAGTGTCATGAAGCGCACTGACTGAAGGCTATAAAATTAGGATGGGTATATGGATAAGCTAAAAGCAATTACAGTATTTAGGCGCGTTGTCGAGCTTGGAAGCTTTAGCGCGGCGGCCGATGATTTGTCGTTATCAAAGGCCGCGATAAGTAAAAATATCAATGAACTTGAGGCGTATTTAAAAAGCCCCCTTATTCATAGAACCACGCGTAAGATGCATGTAACTGAGAGCGGACAGCAATACTATGACCACGTCAGGACTATTTTGGATGAATGGGCTAGTGCTGATCTTTCTATCATAGAGTCTTCGCAGCAACTTTCAGGGCTTTTAAGGGTCAATATTCCAATGTCGGTAAGCATATTAATGTTAAATCCAGCCATTTGTGAATTTATGAAACAGTACCCCGAAATATCGGTAGAAGTTGTCATGAACGACCAGTATATCGACTTGGTCGAACAAGGGATTGATATTGCAATACGTGGAGGAGAAACATTAACAGATTCCACGCTTAGGTCCAGAAAACTAACCACTATGGATCGCATCCTTTGCGCTTCTCCATCGTACTTAACACAATATGGTACACCTACAAGTCCTCAACAACTGATATTGCATAATTGCTTGGTTTATAGTCTATCTTCTTCAGCAACTAGGTGGACATTTTCGCGTGAGGACGACACTCAGGTTGTCAACATTCAGAAGAGCAATTACTCTGTTAATAACGGTTTGGCTTTAAAACAAGCAGCATTAGCTGGGCTTGGAATCATGATCCTTCCAAAAGTGTTTGTTGCAAAAGAAATAAACTCTAGTGAATTACTACCATTGTTACCGGATTGGAAAATTAGTCCCCATGCGCTCCATGCGGTTTATCCCTATCATAAAGCGCAGTCACAAAAAGTGCGTGTATTCATTGATTTCTTAACTTCCTACTTAAAATATGAATGACTCAGAGAATAGTCTAAACGCGACATAGTATGCGCGTACACTGCTGTTTTATTGTTTACTCTCAGTGTTTAATTTGTTTACTGAAACTATGTTTTTCTACTCATAATTAATACTTAGACTTGGAAAATAGGCTCGACAGTGATGGTTTTGCCTTACTTGTCTAATTGTTTGAGGAGAAATTAATATGAAGAAGTTTTCTAATTTAGTGCTTGTTGCGCTTGTTTCGGTATTGCCCCTATCAAGCTGTATCGCCAATGCTACGCAGAGCGAGGGGCAGCTTATACTGTCGTATAGTGATGGCAGAGCTGAGTCAAAGGGGATTGCGCAGGTAAATAAAGTATTACGTCGTGTCGGAGTGAGGGTGAGCACCGTGAATATTCCAGAAGAGGCTCGGCCTATTCTGGAGGTATCCAAGAAAAGGGCGATTAACGAACAAGAAAGCATGCAGTTACTGTCGTTATTTTCTTTACACCGAGGTGAGCTACTAAACGAAATCAAGCAAGCAGGGCGTCAACCGGAAATGCATCGTGGCGGATTTCTATCTACTTCAGAGATAGGCGTTGCACCTTATCCTAAGATATACGACATGAAAGCGATGAGCAGCGAAGTTAAGTCATATCTACAAGAAAAGTTTGGGAAACTACATGTCAACAGCGCTGAAAATGGCGTCGGCATCGATGAAGTGATGACGATTGTATCAGGTGGCCCATGGACGTGGTTCTTTTTACTACCAGATAACGTGATCGGTAAGCTAACGTTAGGACAGGTAAGTAATCACAGTAATGCATGGCGTATTAGCTACCCAGGACTTGTTCCACACGGAGGCTTTTTGGACTCTGAATATGGCTTAGTAGTGGCCTACGCGCACGGGCCAAAAAATTTCGTCATGCGATATGAAGATCCGAGTGTGGTGGGTGCTGAACTCTTAGGCACTAATGCATGGATTGATTTTACGTCGGAGACGCCAACATTATTAGATTAAGAATACCTCAGCGGTTCCACAGCGCTTTTTGAGGTGACGCTTAATTGCGCCATAAAAGAAGCGAGGCTATATAGCCTCATTGGTTGGAGAATAGAGTGGTAAGGACGTGCGTTAGCGCGCTCCTTTGCCTGAAGTTGGTTCGCCTAATCAACGTTTGCGATTGCGGATTCTATGCGATTTTCGCAAAGGGTAGTGCCGGGCAATGTCGCACAGTATTCGCCAGCTTGCTCGAGTCCGATGCGCTGCGTATTACGGGCAGAAATACGAGCTGTAAGCTGTTCGATTTCAAGCGGGTCTTCAGACACAGCTTTAAATGCACTTAACCTTTCTATTTCGTCATAAACTAAATCTTGATAACTTCTGAGTCTGGCAGACAGTGCAATATAGCGGTTAGATAGTGCGGTGTGACCAGCATAGGCGAGGTCATAATGGCCAGAGTCTTCATAGCTTTCGACTTCGTACTTTAAAACGTTTAAATGTTCGTCTTTAAGGTCGTCGACATACTCTCCACCGTCTAGTAAGTAGCTAAATAAATTGTCGGCGTATGTAATACAGGGAGTTAGATTATCGGTTTTGCAGTGTATGGTGCCATTTTTACTGAGTCTAGCGAGTTCTGGCGTCATACCCCCATCGGTATTCACCTGAATCGTATAAACGGCATCTTTGGTTGCCTCTTGAAATACTTTGGTTTTAGTAAAAGTTTTACTGAAAAAAAGAAATTTCACTTTGATTTTGGTCTGAAACCATTCGTATTTTGTGCGATCTTTAAAATGGAGTTTGGCGGTAACATAGATACGAGAACCAAGTTTGATATTGTGGATGAAGCTGTCACCACAGCGGTTTCTTACCTGAGTCGGATCTGTACTGAGCAGCTCGACAAAAGCGGGTTTGGTGGTTCGATTTTCAAAGTTATAACTTCCTTTTTCATAGGTTAACTCGACCGC
This sequence comes from Pseudoalteromonas sp. OANN1, assembly GCF_024124685.1. Taxonomy (NCBI): domain Bacteria; kingdom Pseudomonadati; phylum Pseudomonadota; class Gammaproteobacteria; order Alteromonadales; family Pseudoalteromonadaceae; genus Pseudoalteromonas; species Pseudoalteromonas sp. OANN1. Next base: position 28,510 of record NZ_JAMXSE010000039.1, on the reverse strand, counting down.
CGAGGCAGCTGAATTTCTATTTTTGGTTACTTTCCTGCGCATGGAAAATTTGGCTGAACCACCAAAAATAACTAAATTGATACCAGCCTTTACACTACCTGTAATGGTATTGATCATGGTGTCGGAGTCAAAATCGCCACGATAAGCCAAGTCGCCCATGCTACCACCCTGAAATTGCCACTGACCATCGAGGCACGATTCAAGCGGTATGCCTAATTCCTGTTCAAATCCCTGCCCGAGTTGTTCATGCTCAGTATTTAAAGAGTAATAGGTATGTGCATTTGCATAAAAGCTTAACAGGCCACAGAGCACTATTAATATGGTTCTTAAGTGCATACATAAATTCCTGTAGATGGTTTACTGTGGGAGAGGCGAAGAAGTAATAATTCAATGTGCGACTGTTTATTACTTGCCACGCCTCAATTGGACTAATTGAGTCTTAGCGTTTTTACTACTCACTAATTTTCAAAAGCGGTTCCATAGGTTGGTAGGGCTGATTTACATGGTAGCCAAACCATCACGCCCGCAGCTGGGTCATTTGCATCAACAAAGGAAGGCGCCCAGCCCAACTGTCTAAACCCAAGTGATACATGATTTTCTTCAACACCAAAGTTTGCTGTTGCTTCTCGGGCATTTTCACATTTGAAGTATTGCGTCATGTTATCAGCTGGTATATTCAGATCGGCAAGCGTGTAGTTTTGTATGCAGCCGACACCACTACCACTACAGGTATTTAGATAATCGTTCCACGCATCTGTACAAGCTGTACCATAAGGATTATCGCGACAAACTCGAGCATATTGCTCATAAATCCATGCATTGTTGTAAGCGGCTTCTTGTACGCCTTCTGCTTTTTGACGTTGTACATCCGTCATCCAACTAGCGTATTGCGCAAGTACACCACGCGCACGGTGTTCATGATTAACCGACTTTTTGAATTGATCTTCAAGCCATAAAGTACGGTAAGTGGTTTCAAAGCGAATATCTTTATTACCTGAATCTAAACGACGTACATCTTGTGAGCTGATCTCGTAAGGCGTTGCCTTGTAACGCACTACGTTGTAATCAGATAGCGCATTAAACTGATTACCAAAGTCGTTTTTCGCATAGTTCACCGCTTGCTCAAATAAAGTAAAGCAAGGCTCGTAGTTATCGAGTGAACAGGTGATAATATTGTTAGGGATTATGCTGAGAAGCTGTTTAGGATCACCGCCTTTTTGTAAAGCTCTGACGGTAATGCGCACACTTTTCTTAAGGTCTTCGTCGATATAATTAAGCTTACCATCGACGCTAATGCCAATATTACCAGCACCGTAACTTACCCCTAAGTAACCGCCAATTTCACTTTTGTGCTGCTCACTTAAGTATTCAATTTTCATGTTAATGAGTAGCTGTGCACCGTATTCAATCTCACTGATAAATCCATCGCCTGCCATGCTCATTAGTTTACTTTGATATTCATTCGCTAACGTATTACCTGACGGGGTCAAGGTGTAACCAATGTTGGCATCCGCTGGCATAAGTACACGCTTTTTCGGTGTTAATGATGCTTGGAAAGTATAAGTATTAGAAAACTCAGTCGAGGACATTTCTTTGGCTAAGTGGCCGCCAGCTTTGACACGAATGACCGGAAAGCCAACATCAACATCAACATTACCGTTGAGTTGACGGAGTACTTCGTCATAGCTGCCATTGTTTACTAGTTCAAATTGCACACGGGTATTGCCGAGAGTCTCAACAGTTTCTCCTGCGACAGTTTGAACATTCAAAAAGCGCTTTTGGTCGCTGTTATAAGCCGTACCTAGCACAATGTGATCGTTCATCAATCCGGGAATTTCGCTTTGAAAGGTATTCACATTTTGTGCTTTTTGCATTAATTCCGCTTCGTTCACAAAATTGGAATCTGCGAATGCGAAAGGTGTAGTGCCGGCAATAAGTGCCGCGATAGTCTGTTTGTATAAGTTCATGTTGCCACCTATTACTTCACGTAAAGGAGGTAATCTTCTACCTCTCCAGAGTCTACTTCTTTACATGCGTCATTGCTGCCACCCAAGTAATCCATGGTAACGCGCATTTTCGTCATGCCCTTTTTGGCGCCCGTTGGCGGTGTAATTTCTACCTGAACTGCTTGTTCTGAGACACCTGCAAATAAGGTTTCTTTTGTATCGTTAAAATCACCATCTTGGTTCCAGTCAATAAACACATGCCAAGTTTCCGGATATGTTTCTGCACTACTAAATCCTGGGGTTAACGTTAACTGGTAGCTTCTATCGGCATATATTTTCGCAGTATCACCAACATAGTTACTGTAAAAGGTGTTGCTACTGGTGTTTTCAAGATTAGAAAACTTGACTGATTGGATAAACTCATAGGCACGTTCACGAGACTTAGTGGCGCAGTAGTTCGGCATTGCAGGTGTAACCATCACCGCGCTTATGCGATAATCTGATGGGATCTGCAAACAAGAAGTCGTTGGTGATTTACCCGCAAACCAGTTCTTTGGATTCGCATTGTCTTCATCTCCAAAGGTAAGGTATTTTGCATCAGTCCTGAGGGTACTATTTTTGTATAGCATTACTTTTTTAAGATTTGCTATTTTCTCATCATTTGGAATGGGAGTTGTGGGATCAAAGATATTATCAGAGACTTCAACCAACAACCCTGGGTAGCACTTTTCCAACCATTGAAAGCGTCCTAACGCTTGCTGTGGCGTAAGTACATCTCGAGATTCAAATAAAGTCGTATTTGCCTGCGCTGATGGTGCTACTGTCGCAGCGAATGAGGCAATTAATGTGCTGGTTAGCATGACTTTTAACATAGTCTTATTCCTTATAATTCTAGCCATTTACGGTCATACTGATGAACGCGGCCACGAGTCTGTAGCTCTCTATCGCGACAGTAATTACCAATTGGATTACGCTTACAATAATCAACGGCGTCTGCCAGAATAAATGAGTTAAAGAGCGCATTATCGCGAATGGTTTCTAATGCAGTTCGATGTGAGTTATTCAGCTCACTGGCGTAGTAATTGAGTAGGTTATCGGCACGACGATTGTCGAGAATTGCCTGTACCCAATCATCACTCATGTTTTTCAAAGCCAATTTAGTCAAGATGCTTTTGGCAGGATAGACATCATCAGGTACTAAGGGAGATAGGCTTGGTCCAGAGTCGGTATAACTTTGTGTTAAGACTCGACCAACGTTGTATTTATCTAAGGTATCAAACTGAGTAACGTAGTTAGTTTTGATGTAATCGATGCTGTTTTTAAACACGTCAAAGCATGGTGTTGGGTTTTCCATCGTACAGTTGACGAGCTGATTGGGGATCACCTTCAATAGTTCAGTTGGATCACCACCAAGCTGTAGTGCAGAAACGGTAATTTTGATGTTACGCTTCACATTTTCGTCTACTTTTTGCAGTTTACCACTGACACTGACTTTACCCGCCCAGTCCACACCAAGCTGACCCCCCCATTTGACTTTGTCTTCGTCATTTTTATATTGGAACTTGAGGTTGATCATAACTTGAGAGCCGTACTCAATCGCTGATACAAACTCATTACCAATATTATTGAATTTATCTCCAGGGTTAGCATTGACCAGATCAAGCGCCGCTTGTGTAGGTTTAAATCCGGTCTGAGGATCCGCAACTAACAGCCGTTTTTTTGGTTTTAAGGAGAGAAATAGGGTGTAAGTGCCAGTGTAGTTATCTGCGGCGTTTTGTTTTGCGTAGCTTGCGCCAACGCCAACTTTTATGACTGGAACATCAAGTGCAGCGCCTAAATTACCATCTAGCATACTAGATAGTTGGCTATAGCTCATATCTACACCGACGACAAAATCCATTTCGGTATTGCCATAGGTTTCATCAACTCGGCCAAGCACACTTTGCAGTGCATAAAAACCTTCTTTTTCACTATGGTAAGCAGTACCGAGTGTCACTGAGTCTAAATCAGAGTTATTTGCTTGGGTAGTGAACTCTGGATTAGCAATTTGATCAGCAGTAGCTGAAAAACTGCAGGCAAAAAGTCCCATTACCCCCATGGCACGTGCCAATGGAGAATATATAAATTTCATGTTGAATTCCTTACTGAGAAGTATGGCCCCTCAATAGGAGAGGCCAGATGCAGCGATTAGTTCAGGCTGTTGATGTAGTCTGTTTTCCACTTTTCAGGAAGACGTTGGAGGATCTCTTCTTCTGACATGCGTACGTCCTGATCTTTGTAGTTAAACTCATCTTGTGTAGCAAGATCGCCTACCGCCATACCATTGGCAAACATGGCAAAGTTACGTGACTCAGCTAGTTTAGAATCTGCTGTTGGAGCAAGTTTTAGGTTATAAATCTTGTCGCGATACTTCTCTTTAGTCACGCTTGTTACCAGCACCGATCCATTCTCAGTTAAGATACGATCGCCAACTTTTAGCTCTTTCGCCCAAATAATTCCTTTATTTGAGGTCGAAATTGGGTGAGTCTCGGTAGTTAAGATATCAGAGCCATCTGCGCCTTTTACGCGATACATCTTGATAGCTTCAATCCCAACCGACACATCAATAACTTGCATTGGTTCTTTAACTTGGGTATTCGAAGCAAGTGCACCTAATACCAAATCGCCTTTCGCAATGTCTTCAATAGCAAGTTGTTTGCCATCGGCCATGGTGATCATTGTGCCTGTAGCAAGACAGCTATAACCTAACTTCATCATAGGTAATACTTCACTATAGAAGTTACCAAAACGCGTTGATGTTTCTGACGTTAGTGAAACTTGGAATGCAACGGCACCACCACGTCCTTTCTTAAAGTACGGATAACCTTTAACAGCAAAGGTCATATACCAGTTTGCTTCAGCGATGTTTGAGAACAGTTTGGCATTACCAAAACGGCCCTCAGAACGTGGAATATTCCAACGGATAATCGACTCTTGGTTTACTGTATCAACTTCGAACTCCAAGTAATCGGAAAATTGCTTAACCGCGTTTTCGAGCCCTTTATAGCTTTGCTTTGTCGCGCCGCCATAGATACCTTCTTGTAGATAGATATTCGTTGGTTCATCTATACCGTTTGGCAAATCGCCTACAGTTGGATAGATTTCAGTGATTTCGTGAGGAACACGTAACTCGCCGTTGAATGGGATATTTACATCGGTAATTTCATTCGGTTCACGGTATTGATCTGCTGCGTAATCACAGTCAGTATGACTACGGTTTAAACAGATTTTAATAACCGCGTCGTTGTTTTTATCGATTGGCGCAGTCGCATTATACTTCGGACGTGTATCCAAAGATGAGCTGATCCCTACGTTAAGTGCAGAAGCCTCACCTTTTGCAGCTGGTGTAGCAGAGCCATACAGCGCTTCAAAGTGCTCCCATGAGAACGGGTATTCAGTGTACTTCATCGTCGTACTGATAGTGCCATCTTCTTGCTCTAGTTCAACGTATGAACTTGCGTAAATGGTATCTAGGTTGGGAAAGTTTGCTTTCAATGACTTCAGTGAAATAGTCGAAGTTGCAAGTGTGTCTTTACCATCTAGTACATTAAATGTAGAACCTAAAGGCGCAAGCTGATTACCATTTGCATCTTCTAACAACAAGTCGATGTAGGTCGCCTTTGTACCACCAAAGCGTGAGCTTTTTGCACGTACAATGAGATAAGGCTCGTTTGTATCAGACGAAATAGCTAAGTTCATATCCAAGAAGAAATGTGCTTCTTTAATGATATCCACTTCAGTTTCACTAACTGGCGGCACTTCAGAGGTGGTCATATTCATTTTGGCTGATAAGTGCTGTCCTTTTGCTACATCTAGCGTTTTGTGTAGCTGTGGGAACTCGCTCTCAATACGGTTTGCTTTTATTAAGCGTGACTTCGCCAATTGATAGTGCTGCGGATTGGACATATCGAGTTTACGGATCCCGAATTGGTCTGGCTGAGTTACTGCGATACCCTGGGTTGCAGCAGGACCAGACTTCTGTTTCGACGCCGTGGTAGTCGGTTGTTCATTAACACTGTTGCTAGCAGCAACCGCATTGCTGACTGCTAACGCGATTGCAAGCGGCATGAGCACCTTTTTGTTTAGTTTTTTCATTTTATTTTCCTTAATTCTTATAGATTTCTACAAGGTAGTCTTCAATTTCTCCGCTCCCCGAGGTCGCGGCACTGCTATAGTCAGAGCAAGGATCGATACTATTTACTCTGCTAAATCCGTAATACTGCAAAATTCTCATTCGAGTCGTTGTGACAGGTTGTGACAGCTTATTGCTTGGAATGCTAAATTCACCCTCAACATAGCCTTTACCGTAGTCTTGGTTAGTTTGGTCAAAATCCATAACCAGCAACTCTGATTTGTTGTTTCTCCAATCGCCATCGCCAAATTGACCGTCGCCGTTTAAATCTATCCAGATGTGGTAGTTTTCAGCGAAGGCTTCATTGCCTGCATAACCTGCCTCAATACGATAAGTATTATTCTGTGTGGCATAGAGCTTAATTGGATTGTTAGGATTAACGACACCAGGTTGCTGTGCATTGCTAAATGGACCATCTTGATTGAAAGTCACGTTACTGATGTGTTCATAATCGGTCAGACCTACAGCCGTGCAATATTCAACAGGTTGTGTTGATTTAAGCTCTAGCAGCATATTTTTGGTACCTGTAACTCGGCTTCCCCAATCATCCCAAATAGGTTTGTTGTAACTAATAGTTAGGCTTGCGCTAAAGTTACCTGCGGCTTGATAGGTGTGTTCGGTGTCTTGGCCAAAATTACCAGTTTGCGTAAGTGTTGAGCCATCTCCAAAGTTCCATTCCAATGTTACATCTGGGTATCTTGCAGCATTATCAGGTTTTGTGGTGGTATTACTAAAGCTGACCTTAAACGTACCGTCTGCTTGTTCGCTTACCGTGTAGCTCACTTCAGGAGTAAAGCTCGTTTCGCCAATTTTCACTGTTTCAGTGGTAGATTGTGTACCATCAGCATGATTAATTGTGAGTGTGATCGTGTACTCGCCATCGGCTTGATAGGTGTGCTGAGTGTCTCTTACTGAAGACGTGACACCATCTCCAAATTGCCACTGTATCGTGCTACCTTTAGGGATAACACTCTGATTTGTATCTACATATACTGTGCTACCGGATTTACGAGGTGTGAATCTTGCCGTGATAGTGGTGTTAAACTGAACTTGTTTGTTCCAGCTTCCAATTACCTTGTTGAATCTGTCATATGCTTTTAGCTCAACCGCATAGTTGCCAGATTGCGCATATTGGTGAATAGGCGACTTTTCACTACTGGTTGTGCCATCGCCAAATTTCCAATGCCAACGTTTAACACGTGCATCGACAGTATTGTTTTCAAAGCTAATCTGATTGACACCTTGGCTTGTGCTGATCCTTAAATCAACAGGATCTGTGTTTTCAATGAGCTTCACTGTGTAGTCTTCAACTTCGCCCCAAGACATGTCGCCACACGCGGATTTCACTAGACCAAATGACACCATAGTTCGAAGGCGGTAGCTTTGGTTTAGCTCACCACTCAATGAGATCTCGCCAGTCAATTGCGTTTTACTGCTGCCAAAAAGTACGAGTTCTTCCGTCTTATGGAATAAGCCATCATTATCTTTGTCTAACCAGACATAAAAGTTCTTTGTCTTGTCTTGAGTATCTGGATGGGGTGCTGCGGTTAGCGTTACATTGAGTGCTTTACCATCCTTAACTTCGACTACATCATATGAGTAGTCGCTATAATTACTTGATGTAGAATCGTTTTTGTAGCTGTTCAACGAAACTGATGATAAGTAGTACTTGCTATGATTGATGCCTTGCGCGGGGCAATAGTCTTCAAAAACTTCAATAGGCAGCATAAAAGTATCAGACTGGCCAGAGGGGGCGATGGCGGTCAGTTCAACATTGTATTCGCCCGCAGTAGTATAGTTATGTGTGGGCTCAAAGGCGCTACTTTGTGCACTTCCATCACCAAAATTCCACTGCCATTGCCAGCCTTCGCTGCTACTAGCCGAAACTTGCTGGCCGTCACGACGGGTTAAGTTCTTAAAATCAAAAGCTAAGAATTGACGATCAAAGCCAAGTTCGCTCTCGAGTCCACGGTCTACCTTCAAACCTATACCGACTTGTGCAAATGCCTTACGTACGTGGTTTTGTAATTGAGTAGCTTGCCAGTGGCTACCATCTTGCTTTTTAACCCCATCTTGAGTCAGTTGATCAGTTACCGTGTGAGTTTGTCTCATTACACAATCAGCACCAGTAAGATAAGTACTATTGCTGGTCCAGCAGTTTTTATTTGCGTTAGCAAACAAGATAAAGGCGTACTTTGTATTCCACGGTGAGGTTTCGTTGTCTAGATCAGCAGTAGTGAGGTAATAAAAAGCTTTGTTAAATACGCCTGCGCCATGGTGAGAAGTGACTGAGTCGTCATAGTCCTCAACATGATCAATTGAATTTCCATCTAGCGTAGGAGTTTTGAAATAACGTAGTGCATCATCAAGGCGGAACGTTTCGTGATTACTTTTCCAATCATTCGTGCCAGAGTAGAAGAATTCAGCTGCTTCACCCGCCATATCAGAAAAGGCTTCATTGATGGCACGAGCTTGGCCTGTCAGCATTGATTTTGGCGTATTTGAGCCATACTCTTCGGTAAAACCGTGAGCGATTTCATGGGCAACTACATCCAAGGAAACCATAGGGTAGAAGAGGTAGTCACCATCACCAAAATAGACCTCGCCATTTTCATAAAATGCCTGATCCATGTTTAGTCCGTAATGGACATTTTGAATTATCTTTTTATTAAAGTAGGGTTTATGTCCAAGATACGCCTCGAACATCAAGCTTGCTGTTTGTCCATGATGATGAGCATCATTTAAGGCAGAGCGAGCACCGTGATATTCTTTATAGTCATTGCGAGTTGAATCTGAGCAGTTATAGCTATAAGGCGTATTAACTTGGGCTGTACCGTGATTGTAGTTTCTGGTCTCAACGTTTTTTGCATCAAATAAGCAGTTGGTTTGCTGAGCATCAGTTTCCATGGCGACAACAAAGGTCTTTGGTGGGTAGGAAACGTAATCAGCTTGTTGATAATCTGGACGTGAAACCTTGTCATTACCAGATGGCCCGCTTCCGCCTTCATACACAACGCGCTGCAATACATCAGATTGGCTGATAAGCTCGTTTGTTGTTAAATCTACAAAAGCAAGGATCCTTTGTGGCTTAAAAGGACCAGACTTAAAGTCGGTGAAAAAAGCAAGCTTGGCAGCATGTCGGGCTTTGCCCTGAGCATCTATATAAATTACTTCTTCTACTGATGAACGTCTAAAAATTCTAGGGCGTTCACTGTTAAACTGAGAAATGACTGAGTCTAAAGCTGCGCTAAGTTGTGCTTCAGAAACAGATGCGAGCGTGGGTATATCTTTAGCGACGTTAACAATGAGATCACCATAAACTTGCTCAACAGTTCCGTTCTCGTCTGTCAGCACAACAAGGTCATGATTCCAGATTGGAATATTCTGGTATTTTTGAGTTATGGTATGGCTTTGCTTCGTTTGACCTACTTGGCTTTTATGAAACGTAAGCGTGTGACCTGCGTATTGCGCTGCAAATGTTTTCAGCGTGAGTAGATAGTTTTGATTAGAATCATCACCAAATGTGGATTGTTTTTGTTGTAAAGTTGGCGCAATTTTCTGCGTGTCATTGAATAAAGAGACGCGTTCAGCGCCGTGACAATACATACTTATCGCTGATGCTAAAACGCACAGAGACTTTAACCCTTGCATGTTAACTCCATAATTATTTTGAAGATTCCTTCCCACTAAAACGCAACTACTCAGTACATGAGATAAAAGAGCGAATGAGTGCGGCTGATTATTAGTGCTATTACTTTGAGCACAAACTCTAAGGTAATAAAGAATTTCAAATAAATAAATAACAAAAAATAAACAAAATAATAACTTTATGTTTTCGTTGGGAATTTAGGGGGAGGTTTTATTTTTGTTATTTTTATCTAACTAATTATTATTGTTGAATAAATCTAAATTTTTTTAGAGCTTATAAAAAACTAAGAGCAGCTCATACGCTAGGGGAGGTAGTCATCATTTTGTAATGTAAGGTAAATTTTAATGCTGGCAGATTTACTGTTCGTTCCTTTATTAGGAGCTTTTGCGCAATATTGATGAAATAAAATGAATAAGAAGCGTTGTTTGGGGTTGCTTGATTAAAGAGGAAATTGGTCTGGTAAAAAGTACCTAGCTGCTATACAAGTACTAGGTACTTTTTGTGATCTTTATTGAACGGTTACATTAATGTAGTTAGTAACAAAGGGCGATATCTCAATAGTTCCTGTCGCATAGACTTTTTTACCTACATCTTCACCTTTTATCTTTATATAGTATTGGCCAGCTGGAATAACAATGTCAGAGTAATGGCGTGTGCCAAAGTGAATAGTATCACCTTTGACCAACCAGCCCTCGGGTGAAACTTCGTATAGATAGCCTTCACACCTTATTTTTCCAATTCGCGGATGTTTGCATTCATTAAACTTAAGTCTGGTTTTACCACTTGGATTCTTTGCCGTTTTCACAAATGCCAATGAGCCATAGTCTCGAGCCGTTTTCGTTGCTTGATGAGGCCATACGTCTTCTTTTTCGACTGAATAATCGTTACTTGAGCCACTACCAGTTGCTGAAACGACGGTCCCTGAACTGCCAAAAATACCATTAATGGCGCCGTCTACACCGTCGTTAACTACACGATTGATATCATTACTTTTACATGCGGTAAGAGAGATAAGTGAAAGTGCGATAAGTGTTACTTTTTTCATTATTTGTCCTTGAAGTTCCATTCGCATCAGCATTTTTACTTAATGTTAGCTGCTTTCTTCAATGCTTAGTAAGTAACATATTCAAAGACTTACTAAGCTGTAAAACTAACACAAAGCAATACGAGCATTCTTTGCTCATACAATGCTTCCAGTTATTTTTGATTTAAATCGCATAAAAGTTTACCTTGTGGCGAAAAAAAGTCCAACAAAAAGCATGCTAGTTAACCTGAATTCGGGATAAGAAGTAAGTTAATCCACTAAAATCACTAAGTTCAAAAGCATAATATCACTCTAGCCAGGAGTTATTTCTTAATACAAGGCAAATTTGTGCGTCAATAGCTGGCCTATTGCAAGCAAATTTAACGCAGTAGTAAGGGATAACGGCTGCTAGAGAACAAGTTGTTATCCCGAGTTCCGGGTAGTTAATGACTCTAGTCATTGAACAGCATGCGAAAAAGTATATTAGACTTGAAATATGAAGAAGGTGTTAGTGCCTCCTTTATTGGTTAGTCACTTTGCAGTGCTTCGATTGGGTCTAGCTTTGAAGCCTTAATGGCCGGATATACCCCAAATGTTAAACCGACTAAAGCACAAATACTAAAAGATAGGAAAATAGCACTTAGAGACCAAGATACCGCCCAATTTGAGTAAAATGCAATTATCTCTGAAAGTAAAATACCAAACACCACACCGAGTAGTCCGCCTAATATCGAGATGGTAAAGCTCTCTGTAATAAACTGGACTTGAATATTTTTCCGAGTGGCGCCTATTGCGCGTAATAAGCCAATTTCTTTGGTTCGTTCAAGTACGGTTGCGAGCATGATATTCATAATACCAATACCACCAACAAGGAGCGATATACCAGCAACGCAAGACATGACCATATTAAAAATAGCCTGTGTTTGTTTTTGCTGAGCAAGCAAAGCTGCGGGAATGGTTAGCCTATAGTCATCAATATCGCTATGGCGATTGGTTAATATGTTAGTGATAGCTTGAGATGCCAAAATTGGACTCTGAGATTTGTCGATGGCAAGTTTTAGTTCGGTAACCTCTGGCTCAAGTAGTCCTTTATTAAAGCGATGGATGGCGGTTGTTAGCGGAACAAAAATACGGCTTTGTTCACCACCTAGAGCAACGCCTTGAAACTCCTTTTTGTTCAGGTGCGGTGCTTGCAAAATGCCAACAACCTCAAACCATAAATGGTTAATTTTTACTTGTTGCCCAACAGCGCTCCCGAGGGGAAATAGGGTTTTTGCGGTATTTGCGCCGAGTAATGCAACCTGCCTATATTCCTTGCTATCTTCAGTATTTAGTAGGCGACCAGCCGCGAGTTCATAATGCGCAAGACTAAAATAGTTTGCTGTTACGCCTGCGGCTTCGCCTTCAAAGCTGCCGAATTCGCTAAATATCTGGTAGGTATCCACCAGTCGCTCAGCCGAAAAGTCGGTCACAAATGGCAGGGCGTCGACAATCACTTGGCCGTCTAATAGATTAAGACCTTGCGAGTGTTTTCGTTGTTCTTTTAGGTCATTTTCTTCAATGTCTTTGGCGCTGACAATAACATTATTGATCCCCATAGAATCGATCATTTTAAGCGCTTCGCGTTCTGCACCTTCACCGATGTTTAACATGGCAATAACGGCACCCACACCAAAAATCATCCCGAGCAAGGTCAATAAGGTTCTGAGCTTATGCTGCTTTAATTGCACAATGGCATCGGTAAATAAATCCAAATATTTCATTACAGTTCCTTATTCGCGACGAGTGCAATTTGTTGCTTGGGAGATAAGCCTGCCAGTACTTCAGTATGGCTTAGGTTGCTTTGGCCTAATTCCACTTTTACGCGTTTAAACTGGCTACCGTCTTTAACTTGAACAAAAAATGCGTTGTTATCATTGATCACGCTATGTTTAGGCACGAGTAACGCTTGTTTATTTTCTTGGACAAATACCGTAGCAAGCACCTTATTACCAGGTTTAAAGTGGGCTGGAGTCTCATCAAGGCTCGCTATGATCTCATAGTATTTTTGTGGATCTCCGCGGCGAATAGATTGTGGGTAAGGTGATACTTTTGTGACTTTACCATCAAAGCGCTCATCGCTATTGGAGAGCAGGGTAAACATAACCTTTTGGCCAATCGCAAGGCCAAGCGCTTCTTTTTCATGAACGAAAAGCTTAGCTTGCAGAGATGAAATATCTGGTAACCCCCCGATCTTTTGCCCAGGCCATAGCGCTTGGCCTGATTTGGGTTTCTCTCCACGCCAATCGGCACTGAGGGTAAGTAAGCCATCGTGTGGCGCGATTACTTCAAGACCTGCTAAGTTTGCGTTGTACATCGCAATTTTGCTTTCATGCTGTTTTGATTGCAGTTTTAACAGTTCCATTTCTCCAAGAGCTGAAGATGAAAACTGCTCTGTCTGCCAGCCAAAATAAGCCTCTTTTGCATTGAGATATTCAACATTTTGCATTTGATCTAAAATGTCGAGCTTTGAGCGGATCCGTTCATCGTCAACTGAAAAGGTCTCGGCAAAGTGTTTCTCTTCACTGACGATAACTTTGTCGCTATCCAAATGGGACTTTCTCGTGGTTAAATCACTATCGGTGACTGTGATATCTTGTGCGACTTTGCCTTTGTCGAATTCACTAAAGCGTTTTCGTCTTTCTAATTGGCTACCATCGAAGCGTGCAATAATATCGCCTTTTTTCACCTGAGTGTACTCAGGCATGATCCATGCAAGGGTCTGAGCCCCTCTTGCTGAGGTTGGGGCGGATATAACAGTTTCACTTGCGGCTTGTAATTCTCCCTCTGCATCCACAGTAATCGAAAATGGCTTTGACTCTACGGTATATAGGAGTTGCGCTGGCTGCTCAGGTGCTTCTTGGCAGCCAAGTAACCATAGTGAGACAATAACTGCGAGTAATGTTTTTCTCATAGCTTTACCTCCACGCCTTGACTAATTCCAGAAGAAATCACGGCAAGTGTCGGTGTGGTATAAGAGACGGTTACCTCTTTCTCTCCGCTGTTTGTGTTTACAAGCACTTTACCCGCACTTTGTTTTAAGGCGCTCAATGGCACGGTTAAGGCGTTATCAAGTTGTGCTGTCATTATTTCTACACGAGCACTCAAGCCTGGCCGCAGCTTTTCGGGATCGACTTTGTCCAGCTCAATAATAGCATCAACAATGCGGCTTTTATCTTGATGCGACTTTTCTCTAAAAGCTTTTCCTATTTCAACGAGTGTTCCGCCGATAACATAACCGTCGGCGCTGTCTATGGTAACTTTGACCTTTTGCCCCAATGTAATCCGTCCAAAATCGGCTTCTTTAATTTGTGCTTTTACTTGCATTTGCTCAATAACTGATAGCTCAACAACAGGTTGACCAAATTGCATGGACTCGCCAACACTGGGCTTTTCACCTTCCCAGTTTGCTCGATATGCAACTAACCCATCCATTGGCGCTTTTACTTGTAAACGCTCTATATCACGTTTTAGCTCTTTTACTTCAGCATCCGTTCGCGCAACCTTGCTTCTTGCCATTTGGATACTCAGCTCTTTGTTGTTTAGGTGAAAGGCGAGTTTACTGCGGGCAAGCTCTAAATCATTGGTTGCAATGGTGAAATCGATTTGCGCCTTCTTTCGGTCATTGTCTGAGCGTGAGTTATCTATGATCTCTGCGCGGCGTTTTGCCTTATCGAAGTTCATTTGCGCTTCAGCGAGTGCGAGTTTGTATTCTTCTTCTTGCTTCTCGACTTGAGCTTGCTTATTTTCCAGTTCTTTTTGCGCTTGGCTTAGCTTCGAATTGTATTCCATTAAGCGATCTCTAACGGTTTGATCGTCAAATGAAACAACAATTTGGCCTTTTTGAACCGTGGTATTTTCAGGCATTAACTGTTTTATTTTGTATTGCCACATACGCTTGATTGAAGGAGGGGCTATCAACGCTCGGCTTTTTGATTCCAATTCACCATTCGCTTCTACTGTGATAGTGATTGGCTGTGCCTTAACGATATGTATATCGCTGGGGGCCTGACTGCAGCCTAGTAAATAGAGTGGAATGATGACTGCCAGTAACTTAACTTTCATTTTTCTCTCCTGGCAAAGTTATGCTTCCGCTCATGCCCGGTAGTAGTGGCAAATCGGTGTTGAATGTGAACTTAGCTCGGTAATACATGCCTTGGCCCCAGTCTTGGCGCTTTTCAGGTTGTGTTGATAGCTCAGTGAGCGTACTAGGCGTTGATGAGGAGCGAAAGGCGTCAAACTTTAAATCGGCAGTTTGACCCTCCTTAATACCAATAGCATCTACTTCATGGATCCATGCTTCTAGATACAGACCCGCTGTAGAAGGGATTTCTGCTATTTTCCAACCCGGTTGTACAGTTGCGCCAGCAAACAACTTGTTGCCATTCCAAGGGTGATCAGCATACAGAATAGGGCCGCTATTACTAGCCGTTAGACTCATTTTCTCGAGCTGCTCTTGGTTGTGCGTGAGACTTGCTTCTAACCGCCTTATCTCCAGTTGCTGTTTCTGAGTATTTGCCTTTGCTTCAGTTTCGGCCTTGCTTAAACTGATTTCGGCTTTATGGTTTTCGATAATCGCTTTTTCTAACGTCAGCTGGTGTTGCTCGTAGTCGTAGGTGCTGATATTGGCTTTTGGCACGCTAGCATCTATTTTGGCTCTTTCGACGAGCAAAATGGTTTTTTTCAACTGAAACTGAGCTTCGAGTATCTTTTGGGCGCCGTCTTGCTCAATTCGTTTGTACTCATCTTTTGCAGCATCGAGCGCCACTTTATCTTGGTCGATTGAGGTCGCGATAGAGCCGGAATCATAGACGACGACGATGTCACCCTCATTAGCAACTTCACCCTCGGGCAGCATCCATTGAATTTGAATTTTCCACGAGTCGCTCATCGGCGCGTGAAAGATCTGAGTTTCACCTGCTTTAATAACACCCGAGACGATAATTGGTTTGGCAAAAGCCTGCAAAGAGGTGAGTAGGGCGATGCTTATAATATAGCTGCGCATTGGCTATCCTCCACTTTCTCACCATCTTTCATTCTGATGATACGCTCGGCATATGCTGCAATATCGTCTTCATGCGTTACCATTACGATGGTGTGGCCTTGTTGGTGTAGCTGACATAGTAATTCCATGATCTCATGCGAGGTTTTACTATCTAAGTTACCAGTTGGTTCATCGGCAAAAATGACTTTTGGCTCATTAATGAGTGCCCGTGCAATGGCAACACGTTGGCGTTGTCCGCCAGACATTTCGAAGGGTTTGTGATGTGCTCTGCTATCAAGACCTACTTTCTTTAGCATGGCAAGTCCGCGACTTTTTGCCTCTGATGGAGAAGTCTCGGTGTACCTTAGCGGTAAGATGACATTTTCCAGCGCGGTCAGGCGAGTAAGTAGGTGGAATGTTTGAAAGATAAAGCCAATTTTTTGATTTCTAATTTGTGATAAGGCCTCATCTTCAACGGCCTGAATTTCTTGATTAGCAAGATAGTAAGAGCCGGAGGTTGGAGAGTCTAAGCAGCCAAGTATATTCATTAATGTAGACTTTCCAGAGCCAGAAGACCCCATTACTGCGACAAATTCACCTTCCATTACTTCTAGAGAAACTGATTTTAGTGCATGCACTTGTGTCTCTCCGCTTCCGTATACTCGGCTTAAGTTTTCGACCCGAATCATTGTAGATTATAATCCCTTGTTTTTTATTATATTTTATTTTTGGTTTAGAGGTGTTTAACCTTGTACCTAAATTTGAGTGTAACTGTTGTGCAGGATAGAGTAAACCGAGAAGGTATTAGACGAAAAGCGAATAAGGTAAAAAGTTGTTTCTGAATACTGAGGATTACTGAAAGTGCCTAACAAAATTGGCTGCTAGGCACTTTGTTCGCAAGGTTATACCAATTTGCTTAATTAGGCTCTACCCAAAACGCTCCAACCTCTTTTTTAACCACTTTGACTTGTGTTCCTGCTGTAATAGGTTGTTTACTTTTTAGTTGCCACGCAATACCAGAATAGGTATGAAAAATACGACTATCTGCATTCAAATCCTTTTCTAGCGTAAAGGTAAGCTCAGCAAAATCACTGGTTACTTCTTTATTGTCGGTGACGTCTTGCATGCGTCTTAGTGGCTTCCATAAAAACACAGCCAGTAATGTCGTGACTAACGCATTAAACCAAAGTGCGGTCAGCCAAGTTTGGTCGAGCATACCTGCGTACATTAGGCCGCCGCTGATCACCAGCGACAAACCTAAAAAGAACAGTACAAAGGTCGCAAAACCAAGCACCGCAACCTCAACAATTAGGCAAGCAATTCCTAGTACTACTAAGGTTTGTGCTAAATGCTCAAGTAAAAAGGCCATAGGCGTTACCCTTGCTTTTTATTTAATGTATTAATAATAGACATGCCTTGTGCCACAAGCGAACTTGCATCTGTGCCATTGTCTGGTAGTAATACCACAGAAGATTCTTTGGCTATAGCTTCTTTTGCTGCAATGGCTTTTGTTGCTAAGTCAAGCTGAATAGCTTTTTGACCTTCTTCGGTATTTGCAGCTTCACCGACTTTACGAAGGGCTTCGGCTTGTGCGTCTGCAACGGCAATAATCGCTTTCGCTTCACCTTCAGCTCTTAGGATCTGCTCTGCTTTTTCGGCTTCAGCTGCAAGCACTTGTGCTTGCTTTTTACCTTCCGCGACATTGATTGCGGCTTGACGGTCACCCTCCGACTCTAATATTTGAGCTCGTTTCACACGCTCAGCCTTCATTTGTGCTTCCATTGCTTCCATTACTGAGTTTGGTGGCACAATGTCTTTAATCTCGTAGCGCAGTACTTGAATGCCCCACGGATCAGAAGCTGAGTTGATCGCAGCGACGATGTTGGTATTAAGTAAATCTCGCTCTTCAAAGGTCTTATCCAACTCCATTTTTCCCAGTTCGCTACGCATGGTGGTTTGCGCGAGCTGAGTTACCGCGAAGATATAATCGTCAACACCGTAAGTCGCTTTATACGGATCTAAAACTCTAAAATAAAGTACACCATCAACAATCAATGAAATATTGTCTTTGGTTATGGCTGACTGAGATGGCACATCAACGGCTTGCTCCTTTAAGCTTCTATCGGAGGCTACGCGGTCGATAAATGGCAGAATAAAGTTAAGGCCAGCTTCTTTAGTGGACTGATATTTACCGAAGCGTTCAATAATCCACGCACGGTTCTGCGGGACAAATTTGATACTCCCTTTTAGTACCACAATAACGAAAATCAATAAAAACGCTTGAATGGTAAAAAGGTAATCAAAAATAAGTGTGACTGGATCCATGTTAGCTCTCCTACTACATAAGAATTGTTCGCATCAAATGCATGTTCCCAATATAGATGAATGATTTGTGAATTACCATTGGTAAATTTACTTTATGCTTGAGAGTGTCGGGTTTGTATTGTTGAAGGCTGTAAGGTAAAAACTACCACCCCCCAAATCTTGGCCAAAACTCGATGTCATCATGACTTAACACATGATAGCCCGAGTGCTGAGCGGCTGTTGCACATGCATGATTCGGTAAAATACGTAGTAGGTCACCATGTTTCATGTCTGGTAAGGTGAAACCGGGTTCACATTCAATAATGCCATGCTCTTGATTTGCTGAGGTTACTTTGAGTCCAGGCAACAAATTACCTTCTTGGTCACAAACGAGGCCATAGCCACAATCAAACGCTTGACTCGCGGTACCTCTGTCTCTTGAAAGCGCCATCCAGCCTGCATCTATAAAGAGCTTATTTTCACTACGTTTGATACCAGTGACACGCGTTAGCACGCTTAGTGCAATATCTTCGATGTCACATATGCCGACACCAGCCATCACAAGGTCGAAGAATGTATAGACCCCAGCTCGCACTTCAGTGATCCCATCGAGGTTTTGCGTTGACAGTGCCGTTGGGGTAGAGCCAATACTCAGCATTGTTGTTGTGATCCCAGCCTCTTCCAGCATGGATGCAGCAGTCACAACGGCTAAGCGCTCTTTCTCAGCAAACTGTATTAGTTGCTCAGCTGTGCTACACGCGTATGAGCCACCGGCATGCGTTAGTAAACCCCGATATAAACCACTGCTTTCCAGTATGGTTGCGATGGTCACGATTTCTTTGTTTTTAGGGTGCAGTCCTGCGCGATGTCCGTCGCAGTCTATTTCTATCAAGCAAGGAATCGTGCACTCATTTTCCGAGCAAAATTGAGAGACAAGCATGGCTTGTTCCATACTGTCTAGCAGTATGGTTAGATTGACACCTTGGTTGATTAGGGCAAGAACGCGTTGTAGCTTATCTTCTGTGATCCCTACCGCATAGGTGATATTGGTGTAACCTTGTGCTGCAAATGTTTCTGCCTCTTTTAGAGTGGAAACCGTACATCCCGCTTGTTTGTCGGCCAAAATATAGCTTGCGGCTGCAATGGATTTTACCGTTTTCAAATGTGGGCGAAGGGCCACATTAAAAGCATCAAGATGCTTTTCCATACGCGAAAGGTTATGTAAAAAAGCAATTTTATCAACAACTAAACATGGTGTTTGTAAAGATCCTAATGTCGTAAACATAGCTCAATCATACTCCTATGAGTTCTATTTCCTGTCGATTGCTTGGGGACCAGACGCGTTCACAAGCGTGTGTTTTGTTAAGCCAAATAAAGTCTGTATGTTCATCATCAGCAAGTACCACACTGATCCCTGACGGTACTTGGATACTAAAAACATGCTCAGTGTTTATGGTAACACCCGGCTCATACCGATGGCGCCACTGCGGTCTTATAGTGTATTGATTTGTTTTATTATGCGAGTGGATGGTGATCCCAAGCGCCGCGGCGTCAATACCGGTCTCTTCTTTTAACTCTCGATACGCGGTAGTGATTGGAGTTTCACCGAGCTCTACTCCCCCAGTGACTGATTGCCAAAAGTGTTTATCGTCTGCTCTTTGTAATAGCAAAAACTCATTATGCTCGTTGTATATTACGACCAATACCGAAACAGGTTTACGTAGTGCCGACATGGATTACATCAAATCAGGAACATGTGCTTTGAGTTTAACCAGTTGAGTTGCACTCGGCAATTGGTATAAAGCGTAGATGGCGAATTTTGGACAAAAAAAAGCAGGCCATCTGGCCTGCATAAAAACTCCAATAGCAACAAGCTGTGCCAAGGAAATCCCAATAATGCCAACATCCCAGTCGGCAAGCTCTACTTCTCGGGAGTTCAATTGTGACTTTAGGCACGCCTAGATACGCAGGTAAAAAGGTGCAGCCCCAAAGGAACGAGACCAATGCTAATGTAATGTTTAGTACTTGTAAACTAAAAATTGAAAAAAATAGTTTAAACGGATTTTTTTTGCTCACTTTGAAATATAAAGCTTCTAAAATGATGGAATTACAACCGGTGTAACTATTTGTTATTTATCTGGTTGATAAGTTTTGTACCTTTAATGGTCTGATGGTTGTTGCAATTTTGTATCCATTCTGTATGTTAATGAGTTGTACAACATGTAACCTAGGAAAGGAAAAATGAAATTAACATCAGCAATTATCGCAACGTCATTATTGGCAACCAGTGTCGCAGTAAACGCGGCTATACCTTATAAAAATGAACAGTATCAATTTACTCAACCAAGTGGTGAGGTGATCACTCTTATTCTTAATGGTAATACGTACTTTGCACAGCAGCGTACCCCTGACGGCGAGCTTGTGGTGTATGATGCCTCGCTCAAAGGCATGGCTTACGCACAGGTGTCAGTCGATGGGGAGCAGCTTATATCAACAGGTAAGCTTGTGACCAAACGCAGTAAGCGGGGCATTCAACGTCACTCAGTAGATGCTATGCAGCAAGGGTTATCCTCTACTGCTATTGCAAAAAAGGTAAAAGCAGCGCAGCAGGTAATGCTGGGTCAAAACCAAACATCAGTCGACTTGATACATACGCATCAGTTTGAGCGTAGTGATAATGCAATGGCGTTGAATGCTGAGATCAGCGGGCAAGTAAAAGGGTTAACTATCATCATTGATTTCCCTGATGAGCGCGGCACTATCACAAAAGCGCAAGTTGAGCGTTTTTTAAATGACCAAAATTACACTGAATTTGGTAACGCGCAGTCAGTAAGAGGGTATTTTTCGTCGGTCTCTGGAGGCAAGCTTGATTATACCAATACAGTAACGGCTTATTACACCGCAAAGAAAAACAAAGCGTATTATGCGGATAGCGCATTAAGCTCAACAGTACGCTCGCAAGAACTCATAAAAGAAGCGCTAAATTGGCTTGAATTTCAACAGGGATTTGATTTTAGTTCGCTTACTACAAATAGTAGTGGGCAGATCCGTGGGTTAAATATTTTTTATGCTGGTAACTCTGATAGTGCATGGTCTAAAGGTCTGTGGCCACATATGGCAAGACTCAGTCCTCGTTTTTGTGCTGACAGCGTGTGTACCGATCGCTATCAAATCACTGATATGGGAAATAGCCTTGCAATTGGCACCTTTGTACATGAGTCTGGTCACTTAATCACAAATTGGCCTGATCTTTATGATTATGACGGAAGCTCAGAGGGCTCAGTCGCAAGTTTTGGCGTTATGGGGTTTGGCGCGATTGGTGCTTCCAACCGTTTTAAGCCGACGCCACCTGTCGCACACTTCAGGGCCATAGCTGGTTGGGATACGGTAACTGAACTTAATCCAGCCGTAAATGCCAATGCCCCAACGGGAAGGCTCAGTCATATTTCGGGCGCTAATAGCTCATATAAATGGACCAACCCAAGCAATACAAATGAAGCATTTTACATTGA
Organism: Pseudoalteromonas sp. OANN1; assembly: GCF_024124685.1. Taxonomy (NCBI): domain Bacteria; kingdom Pseudomonadati; phylum Pseudomonadota; class Gammaproteobacteria; order Alteromonadales; family Pseudoalteromonadaceae; genus Pseudoalteromonas; species Pseudoalteromonas sp. OANN1. The sequence goes on along the minus strand of NZ_JAMXSE010000039.1, from coordinate 6,881 downwards.
GGCTATTCATCAATCGGGACAAAACTCAGAGCAACTCGATTCAGGTTTGGCTATTTGGCACGTTGATTCTGCCGGCAATAACTCGAATGAATGGTATCCATATATCCAAATGGAGCATGGTGATGCCAAACGAGATCCTGAAAATGGTCGCAACCGTGGGGATAATGGCGATTTATTTGATGTGGCAGGAGAGTTTAGCGCCACACTGCCGAATGCGTTGAGTAGCAAAGGGACGAATGCACTATGGTGGAATGGAAGCGACTCTGGCTTGTCCATCAGCAATATTTCTGATCCCGCTGCAGAGATCCAATTTACCGTAAGCGGTAGTACAACCCCACCACCACCGGGAGATGTTTACACTGGATACTTAGCAGACAAGCAACAAGCCATACAACCTGACGGCAGTTGGTTTCAGTACAGCGGTGGCACAATAGCACTTACTTTAGAGGGACCAGCGAACGCAGACTTCGACTTGAAACTCGAAGCTTGGCAAGGTGGTACATGGCAACAAGTTGCTATTTCGGAGACGCCAACCTCACAAGAGTCAATTAACTATACGGCAAATTCAGGTTATTACCGCATTTTGGTTTACTCATATAGCGGTGCGGGTGACTACCGTCTAACGTTACAGAAGTAGTTATCCAAAGCACTGGTTAGTCAATATAATTGATATAATGCCAAGTCGCGTTGCTTGTGTGGTAGGCGCGCGGCTTGTTTTGGTGCGTATGTTAGAACGCCAAACTCCACTTTCTTATCTATAATTCATACTTTATTACCAAAACTATGATAATAATGCAGTCATGCATATTGTTTGTTACGGAATAGCTTATGAACTTTTTTCGAAAGCCAAATCAAGAAGTTGAAAATTTGACCGCTGAACTCAACCGTGCTCGGGCATTACTTTCTGCGATTGATGAAGCGGTCGCAAAAATTGAATTTACACCCGATGGTCAAATAGCAGCAGTCAATCGACATTTTCTTGCTGTTGTGGGTTACACCGAGGCTGAAGTGATAGGACAGCACCATCGTATTTTTTGCCACAAGGACTACGTAAATTCTTCGGAATATCGCAGTTTCTGGGCAAGCCTTAAGCGTGGCCAAGCTCAGTTTGGTAATTTTGAGCGCTTTACCAAAACAGGTGACGTGGTTTGGCTTGACGCTACCTATTTTCCGGTTGAAGAAAATGGCAAAGTCACCCGTATTGTTAAAATTGCGAATGACATCACAGCAGAAAAACTCACCATAAAGGCACAAGAAGCGATAGCTAACGCACTCAATAAATCCATGGCAACCATAGAGTTTACACCTGAGGGGGTTATTTTAGATGCGAATCCAAATTTCACCGCAACTGTGGGCTATAAACTCAGTGAGATTAAAGATCAGCATCATCGAATTTTCTGTGACGATAGCTTTTATAAAGAGCAGCCACATTTTTGGCAAGAGCTGGCAAAAGGCCAGCATAAAAGTGGTCGCTTTCATCGCTTAGGTAAACATGGCGAAGATATTTGGATTGAAGCAACGTATAACCCTATTTTTGATGAACATGGCAAAGTCGTTAAAGTGATAAAGTTTGCAACAAATATCACAGCGCGGGTGCAAAAAGCGCATCGAGTCGCACAAGCTGCCGAAGTTGCGCAGGTGACATCTGAGCAAACTGAGCAAATAGCGGCCCGTGCGAGCTTGCTGTTGCAAGAGTCTGTTAGCACCTCAGGGCTTATTTCTAATCAAGTGCAAAGTGCAATGGCCGCAATAGCGCAGCTTAATGAACAGTCAAAAGGGATTTCGGCAATTGTGTCTACCATCAGCGCGATTGCGGAGCAGACCAATTTGTTAGCTCTTAATGCAGCGATAGAAGCCGCCAGAGCGGGCGAGCAAGGAAGAGGGTTTGCGGTGGTAGCCGATGAAGTAAGAAGCTTAGCAGCACGTACTTCGCAGTCGACTAACGAAATCAATGATGTGGTCAATCAGAACGAAGTGTTAACTAAAGAAGCCACCGCACTGATGAATACAGTGTCTGAAAGCACCGACCTTGGTCTTGCACAAATCGATGAAGTGAATAAAGTGATGAATGAAATAAAGCAAGGCGCAGAAAACCTCACAAATACGGTTAAAGGATTGTCAGAATAACCTAAAGATCGCCGCGTAAAGCGGCTCCCACCCAGAGCTTGAATATGGTGTAGGAGCGGATTCACCCCGCGATCATTTCATCAAAATCGCCGCATAAAGCGGCTCCCACCCAGAGCTTGAATATGGTGTAGGAGCGGGTTCACCCCGCGAGCTTTCCCCAATAATCGCGCGTAAAGCACCTCCCACCAAGGGCTTGAATATGTTGTGGGAGATGTATGGACTCCTCCCCCTTAACGGGAGAGTACGGTATAAAGATATTGCAAAACACTTTTACCAAATAAGGAGTCCATACATGACACAGTCTAATTTAATTGCTATCGACTTGGCAAAAAACATTTTCCAGGTGGCACAGCTGAAAGGCAATAAACTCAAATTTAATAAGCCAATGAAACGCGAACCTATGAGAGAAGGCACAAGGGCGCGAATACATCAAAGAGGCCGAGGTAGCACCTCATCAAGAGCCCGGATATAAGCACGCAATCACACTAATAATGCTAAAAGTGGCTTGTACAATTGGAGGAGTCCATATAAGCGGGTTCACCCCGCGATCTTTTTCCCAATAATCACCGCGAAAAGCGCCTCCCACCAAGGGATTAAATATGTGGTAGGAGCGGGTTCACCCCGCGATCTTTTCATCAAGATCGGCGCATAGAGCGCCTCCCACAGCGACTAATGTGAATGCTTTATTTTTCAGCGATTTGCCATACCGCAACTGAACCGGAAATTTCATTACCGATCACCAATAAGGCTTCGCCAGTTGCACTTTTGTCGGCAGGAATAAATGCCATGCCCTCTGGGGCTAAGTCGCCACTGATTTCGGCATCTTCAACTAATCCGCGGTTGTAAAAATAATCTTCAAACTTAACATCGTAAGGGTTGGTGATATCGTAAACCATGATACTACCCATACGCTCTAAGCCAACGAATGCAAAAGTGCGTTCACCAATTTGACCTAGCGCTAGTGCTTCCGGTTCAGGGCCTTTTGCATCGGATCGCGTATCGCCTTCATTGGTGTCTTCATCATTGTTAAATTGTGCGCCATGCACGGAGGCAGTGATCCGCTCGATTTGATCGCCAGAGTCGAACACCACAAGGCCGTTGCTATCCCAAATGGTAAATGAACGAGCACCATAGGTGTATAGCGCTTCATATTGGCCGTCTTTATTTTCATCGCCTTTCACCGTTGTAACTTTAAGGCGACCAATGTCGTCATCGTCATTATTAAGATAAGCAAAGTTGCTTGCTAAGGTAAGATCTTCGGCACGGCTCTCATCAATGTACGCTAAACAGCCATCGTCTTTATCGTAATCTAGGCCACCTTTCGTGGTGCAGTCGGCTTCATCGGCAGCATCAAAAAAGTATTCTCTACCATCACCTTCATTGGCAGAGACAATAAAGTTCGCGCCTTTCCACGTGTAGCTAGAGATAGTGTCTGGCTGATACATGCCGTAAAGGCCGGGATACTTTTGAAAATTAATCTTTTTATCTTTATCCGAGGCATCCATGGTGTAATTAGACCAGTCTTTGAATCCCAAACCGACTAAATTAAGGCTATTGTCACTAAGATCTATGATAGCGAGTGCGTTGTTTTCTTGAATTGAAACATAAGCGAAGCGGTTGTCTTTAGAGATGGTGACATATTCCGGTTCTAAATCCATCGCAACTGTCGTATTAATAAGTTTGCTATTGATAGTGCGACCAGTTGGATTGGCGAAGACAATGCCTTGTGCTTCTAGCTCAGCTTGCTTGGTGTTAAATGCGCTAAAGTCTAATTGTGTTGCTGTATTTGCAACTACGCCATTTTTAATGTTGATAATGCTGATGCTACCTTCAGGATCAACGCTGTAGTCACCTGCGGGTTCCCCTTCATTTGCGACCACGACTTTGCTGCCATCATGAGTAAAGGTAACCATATCAGGTAGTGCACCCGCCGTTACATTTTTAACAAAGGCCGGAGTTGCACCTGAGATATCATAAAAAGCGATTTGTCCTGCATCACCCGTCGTCTTGGCAGCCATTGCAACCGCCAATAGTTGGTTGTTTTCGTCAACTGCAATACTGTTTGCGTCGCCGGGGGTATTGTCGTTTAAGTTGATTGTCATGGCTGATGTTAAATTTGTAGTGGTAATAACACCTTCATTATTTCTGACCAGAGCGGCCGTATCAAAGCTGGTTGCTGGAATAACTTCAACCACAGCGGCACTGCCTGAACTATTAATGGCATATATCCATTTTTTGGACGCTTGGTAAGCGACAATTTCAGCGGCGCCTTCAGGGCTTTCTGCATTAAGCACTGCGCGTCCTACAAGACTTATTTCAAGCATGCTATTGGCGTTAGTGCCATTGGTTCCGTCTTGTCCGTTTGCCCCATCTTGGCCGTCGGAGCCATTTGTACCATTTTCTCCATCGTTACCATCTTGTCCGGCAACGCCTTGTTGCCCTTGCGAACCCGTGGCGCCATCGTCACCATCAAGTGAACAGCCAGTGAGAAGAGAAAGCAAAGAGAGCGCGATAAGTGAGTGCTTAAACATAAAATATCCTGATTATTATTGTTAAAGCTGCTACTTAATCACAAAAAGATGACTCTTATATGGCAATGAGGTTTCACAATTATTGTGAGAAATTCATTGATATCACTGAGCTGAATGTAATGCCATTCAAGCGTTAGTACCATCGATATCAAAGGATGATTAGGCAAAAGTTGGTATTGCGGCTGGTGCAATTAGGTACAGACAAAAAATATACAATAGTTTTGCAAATTTGATGAACTTTTATTCAAACCTGTTCGTAAGGGTTAGCTATGGGTGACAAAAGTCATTCTTTTTAACCGAGTCTACAGGATGAGTATAATGAAAAAGTTTATAGTAAGTGCCAGCCTCATGCTTCTTATGGCATGTAGCGATAACGACGATAACGATACGGTTACACCTCCACCACCGCCGCCAGTCCAAGAGTTTTCAGCGACTAAGACCTTTGAATTGATGTTATCAGGAAAGCAAGAAGTACCGATGAATACGTCAATGCAAACCGCTTTTGCAACAGTTGAGCTTGATGAAAATCTGATGCAATTCAGAGCAACACTCGACTACAGCGACGTCGAAGGTTTTAGTGCTGCACATATTCACGATGGTGATTTGGGGGCGAATGGCGATGTGGCATTCGCCTTTGAAGCATCAGATGACAATAAGGTCAGTATTCCAATCACAGATCTGTCTGAGGATCTAATTGACGATATGTTGGATGGTGATTGGTATATTAATCTACACACCGAAGCCTTTCCAAGCGGCGAGTTACGCGCTCAGATTGTGCCTGACACGGTAAGCGTGATCACGTTCAAATTAGATGGCTCACAACAGGTGCCAATGAATGAAAGTAGTGCTATGGGGTATGGTTATGCGTCATACGACAGCACCGATGGCGAGCTCTACCTTCGCGCGGTCACTATGGGCGTTGATGATGCCACTGCTGCACATATTCACACTGGCCGCATTGGTATGAACGGCGATGTACTTGTGGTGTTAGAGCAGGACGACGAAGTAATGACAGACTGGGTAACGCCTGATGACACGATGATCGACGAAGCGACGTTGAATGTTTTGCTCTCGGGCGGACACTACGTCAATGTACACACGCCAGAGCTACCAAATGGTGAGATCCGCGGCCAAATTCTGACGGACAATTACGCGGTTGCTACATTTGACTTATCCGGCAAACAGGAAGTGCCAGCAGTAGCAACAATGGCATCTGGTGATGGCTATGCCATTGTTAACACTGATAATTATGAAGTAGAGCTCAGAGTTGTCACTAACGGTGTTGAAGATGCAACGGCGGCACATATTCATACCGGTCGGATCGGCATGAATGGTGATGTTTTAGTTGGCCTTGAGCAAAGCACCGATGATATGAATGTGTGGATGACCCCAGACAACACCATGGTCAACGCTGAGATTTTTGCGGTGCTCGCATCGGGTGGTCACTATGTTAATGTGCATACACCAGCGAATGCGAGTGGGGAGCTCCGTGGTCAGATCCTCACTGACAACTACACTTTGGTAGCGTTTCCATTGAGTGGCGAGCAAGAAGTCCCAGCCGTTACAACCACTGCCACTGGTAGTGGATATGCTTTGGTAAATCGAAACGGCTTCGACCTTGAATTACAAGTCCTCACCTCAGGTGTCGCCGATGCAACGGCTGCGCATATACATACCGGTATTGCTGGTGAAAACGGCCCTGTGTTACTGGCATTAATGCAAGATAGTAGTGATGCCAATCGCTGGATGGCTCCGGCTAATGCAGCATTGACAGCGGAAATATTTGCGATTCTGGCAGGCGGTGGTCACTACGTGAATGTGCATACACCAGCAAATCCAAGTGGTGAGTTAAGAGGTCAAATAGTTAATTAACCTGAGGTTTGGATAAGGAATGTTCCAACTCATTGTTTCTAAAGAACAACTTAGTTTTTTCCTTCTCTAGCCAGAGAGTTTTAGGGAAAACACCGCTTCCGCGTCCTGCTCTCGCTAAGGTACCTACATCCTGTAGGCAAGGCGAATTTACGCACCAATAGTTGGCTATTGGCAGTGAATTCAACGTAGTTAGCGCTAAAACTGGCTGCTAGAAAGGCATTAACTGAATTAGTTCTGACCAGACCTGACAATTCGATTTGAAAAATTGAGAGTTACCCGTTTTGATAAAGGTGTCGAATCTTTGTTCAAAACAACTAAGGAGTAACTCTCATGTTACATACTAACAATCCA
>NZ_JAMXSE010000038.1:0-34819 GCF_024124685.1 Pseudoalteromonas sp. OANN1 | reverse complement strand
TGCTGGCAGCCCAAGAAAACATATGCCGAAAGGACTGCCTTTTGAGCTCAAATCCTATATTGAGTTGGTTGAACTCACAGGCCAATGTATTCGCGCCGACAAGCGAGGTCATATCTTTGAGTCACAAACCATTCTTACTCGACTAAATATCGAACCGGAGAACTGGATAAAACTCACCACGCAGTTTTCAAGGGTATTTCACGGTGCCGTTGGCCGAGAGCGAACAATAACCGCTTACTGCGAAACACTTCAAAAAAGACGACGGACAAACCTAACAAACTGCGAGCGCTTGTTGGCTTAGCAAGACTCACATTCTCAACTCTAGAATTTCATACTGCTGTATTTACAGCGCTTTGTCGTGCGCGATAACCCAATTTTAGTGCGGAGATACGCTTGGGCGCTCAAAATTGGCCTATAGGTGAGCGTTTCTGTACCCAGTGATTTAAGTATTTTTATACTTTTTTACTTCACTTCCTCAGCTTGGATATTAATAGTAATGGATGTCACTTATTTTTCCTATCCATTGAGTACTTCCCAAAGGTAGACGAGATCCCCTCAGGTGGGTGTCTCTGATCCCGCTTTTCTCAATTTTAGAATTTCTTACTTCCGTATTTACAGCGCTTTGTCGTGCGCGATAACCCAGTTTTAGTGCAGCGATACGCTTATCCGCCAAAGGTCACCCTATCTAAGAACGCTTTTTGTCCATATTCTTTAAGTGGTTCCGCACGTTTTCATCTCACTTTGCCAGCTTAGATACAAATAACGGTGGGTGTCATCAATTATACTGAGACGGATGGATAAAAGTGCATTACCCAAACGGGTAATCTGTTAGATGAAACGCCCTGTGCGGACCCGCATGCAGGGTGTTGTGGGGGCTGAGGGCTAGATACCCTCGGCTACCCGATTAGGCAGTTACCTGCGCATGACTCTGACCTAGTTCAAGCAAGTCTCTAATTTTCACGTCAATATATTTTAGAAACACAAGCATTTCTTCTAGCTCAAGGTTTTTCTGGTTAGTCGTGATACTTGCTGGAGTAGCATGAAGTAGCTTACTGCTAAACGTGTAGATGAAATCGTACTCCTCAGTCAAGCTGACTTTTTCTGCCATTTGACGCCAATTCCAACGCTTAGGTATCAAGCCTTGTAGATCTTCTGAAATCGTAGCATTAAATGTGGCTTTTTCTTGTTCCAAACTAGCTATGGAACCTTCGACTTCTGGCAGAGCTTGTTTCTCTACCATATATGCTTGAAATCCGTAACCATTAATTTTCGCTTGCTCGGCATAGATTGAAAATTGCCGAGCCGCTTTCCTGTCGATTAGTTCGGCTACAATTCTAGGGGCCGACATAGCGGCCTGCTGGTTTTCTTGATCATCAGAAATTAGGCTCAACTCCGCCATCTTGTCATTCAGTAGGGATGATTCTTCTTCTGCAAACTGATTAAGAAGACTAATCTCTCTGTTGAGTTGCGAACGGTAATCTTTCCAGTAACGAAGCTGTGAGTCTATAAGTTGTTCGTAGTATACAAGGCCGTAGCGTGGATCAAGGTCCAAAAGACGCAGCCAAAGACTTAACTCGAATATATAGCGAGCAACAGAAATAACACCAACCGTTTCTACAAAATTAAAGTTATTTTCAGTAAACAGGCGCAACTTTATTAAACCATCCCCAAAAACTGAACTACGCCAACAATCGTAGTTCCATCTATCGAACGAATCCATTATTTCTGGGGTTCGGAAAAGTTTCGCAGTAGCATCCAAATCTTCTTGATGCCCCTTTATTGAAGCCACTAGCTGACTAATTTGGTCTTCGATCATCGCAACTTCCTTGGACACTTCTTGACTACTAACGCCCAAAGCAGCGGCGCGTTTACGCGTCCGACTGCCTTTGCTTGTTAGATGATTCTTGCTTAGCCAAAGCAACTAGATTCAATGTTTCGTGCCTATCAGTGACACGAATGGGGTAAGTATCATAAACATGCTTTATAAATGAATCCCAATATAGGTTTTTTGTGTCGACAATTACACAATCTATAATTTTTCGCTCTTCTTCACTAAGCCCCTTTTCAAAATCTGCATTGTTTTTTATTGAAAATAGAGTTTTTGAATCTCCATACATAGTTGATGTTGAGACTATATTAAATCTAGAGTCTTTTAGCGCGGCATCAACAACGGCATCAACATATGGCCCGTAATTATGGAAGTACCATTCTATTTTGGTTAGCTGCCTCTTGTTTTTCTGGGCGGACTTCCAGTCAGCCAAGTAAACAAGTTTAGTTACCCTAGCTTTAGATAATTCATCTTTGTGCGGGTATTTTGCACATATATAGGCGGTGACATCTTTAATTCTAGCCATTTTCCAAATCTCCATCAGGGTTCAGAATCTCGTCTAGCTTTCCTTTGTGAAGGATGTATTTTGCGATATCCCCATTTTCTTGAGAAATGAGATTCTCAAGCCTTTCCCGACTGAATTTATCAGGCTCCGTGCTCTCTAAAACTATAACAGCCATTTTGGTTCTGTCAGGACCACGAACAGCCATCGCAAAATAATCTCTAGTTGGCATTCTAGTGTTAGAACTAGGTAACTTGGCACCATGTTGAGCTAACTCTCTTTCAAGTTGTTGATTATAGCTCTGCGTAGAAAAACCATGCTGTAATGATATATGTGCGACACCATCATTTAGCCACGCTGCACCTACAATACCCTCATCATCTTTAATTCTAAGCCTACCTCCATGTTCGAATCGAGATTGAGTGGCATGCCTAAAAATTCGCTGTAAATGACAGTCATTTGTATGCCTATAAATAGTTACCCGGCAGGTACGATCATAGGCATCATCTGTGGACACAAAAATAGATTGGATAATATAACCAATTGCCTCATAGTAGTTTCTTTGAGTTTCACCATGGTCACTTTTCTCAGCCCTATATTTCGCTTCCAACTCATCGTATTTATTAATTTTATTTTGGTTTCTAAACCCACCAAATCCACCAACCAACCCAATCACTAACGCCAACGCGGTGTAAGGAACTGGTTTACTAAAAGAAAATACATTATGTGATGTAACATCCCAAAACGAGGCTGTACTTATGGGACTGTGTTGATTACTTGGCAATGAGTTAAAGTTAGAGATGTAGTCCTTTTCTCCTTGACTGTACCAGCCACTAAACCATAAAGAACAAACAGAGATCCCAATAACTCCTATGAGTTGAAACGTTGGGAAAGCGTAAGCTCTCAAAATATTCGACATCAATTACTCCGATATTGATTCTTTCTGTGCATCTAACATTTTATTCGTGCGCATGCGCGCTTACCTCGTTGGGCCAGTGAAAACGCGCACAGTTAACTATCTGTATGCAAATAATTTATCAGCATTCTGCTAAATATACCATCTGGAAAAATGCGCATGCGCGTTTCCCAAACCTATTATCTCAAATCCCAGATAAATAACCTTCTGATAAGCAATAATATTTTTAATTTATTCATGCGTAAACGCGCAAAAAATTTTTCATTATTTCCCTTGATATCCGAGAACTTCAGATAATACTGTATAGATACACAGAAATATAAGGCAAGGAGTTGTCATGAGTCTAAAAAGCCCATTTCTGAAAGGCCTTAGGAAGAAATGTGTATGCGTGGTTACAGCATTAGAACAGAAAAAACTTACCTATATTGAAATGGCTATTAAGATTCAACAGGATGACAACTTTCACGGGATAGGTCCATCTCTGCCAAATGCAGTAGAGCGCAAGTATCCCAACGCGTTTAGGCATAGCTTCGCAACCCATTTGCTTCAAGCTGGTCGTGATATAAGAAGTGTTCAAGAATTACTGGGCCACAATGACGTTAGTACCACACAAATCTATACACATGTACTTGGCCAACATTTTGCAGGTACAACTAGCCCGTTAGACACTATATAAATGTCAGAGCCCTTATAAATGTCAGAGCCCTTTCGAAACTCAGTAGCATTACGAAAATTGGGTCAACTGAAGCTAAAAAAGTTGGTTGCACATTCCACTGCTGAATCGAAATGGGGCAGGAATGAGTTGACTAAACGGCCGCTATGTAAAATGAAGCTAACATTGATGACCGTCTCTTGTTTGCTCGAAGGCGAAGTCTAAACCCGCTCTTTTTAACTGTAAGATCGGAGATGATACTACCCTGTTTACCATGCACAAGCGTTGTTAGGGTTACTCTACCCTAAGCCTTATCACCATTCGAAAAGGTGGGCCATTTTTGAAATTGTTTTCAAGCCAATGCCATGGCTATTACGCTTGGCATATAAGTGCTGTAGGGATTTATCTTTAATTTCGCCAACAATGACTTCTTTCACTTGATAGCCCATTGCCACAGCAGCTGATGCATAAGCAACAAACTCCCATTTCTTGATATTGGTGTTATCAACAACAACCAAAGGGATACCTTCAGCTAAGGCATTAATAAACCGAGCTAAGTTTAAGTTGTGATATTCTGAAAGGCGTTGTTTTTCAAAATGATACTCGCCGTTTTCATTAAGAAAATAATCATCGGTTGAACAGATAAAATACTGTGTTTCATCGCCGGAGACGAGATCGTCGGCTAGCGTTTGCGCATAATGCGATTTTCCAGAGCCAGGTAGACCCCTCAAAATAAAAACTTGTTTCATCGAGTTTTGAACGTCACTGTTAGTATTAATAAAGCTATTTTTATCATCGAACATTCATAATGCCACAGCCCGACTGTTTTTTCATGGCTTTTACTCATTCTTTTCAGCCCAGTTTTTTGCATTTCAGTGTTTTTTTATTTGTCCATCGCAGGTAAGATACGGCTTACATGACGATAAGACACTCTGTCTTTTAATTCACAAATAAAAAATAAATCATTTGGAGTAAAGATGAGCCACACAGCGATAACGGAGCTACTAGCAGGCACCGTTGCGGTTGACAGCCAAGTAACAGTAAAGGGCTGGATCCGTACACGACGTGATTCAAAAGCAGGTATTTCATTTCTAGCCGTTCATGACGGTTCTTGTTTTGACCCTATTCAAGCCGTAGTCCCTAATTCGCTGAATAATTATGACGAAGTGACTCGTCTTACTGCTGGGTGTTCAGTAGCGGTGACAGGTGTGCTTGTACAATCACAAGGTCAAGGTCAATCTTTTGAGATCCAAGCGAACAGTGTTGAGGTATTAGGCTGGGTTGAGAATCCAGATTCATACCCAATGGCTGCAAAACGCCACAGTATTGAATACTTACGCGAACATGCGCACCTTCGCCCTCGCACTAATGTTATGGGCGCGGTTACGCGTGTACGTAACTGTCTTGCGCAAGCTATTCACCGTTTTTATCATGAGCGTGGCTACCAGTGGATCAGCACGCCTATCATTACCGCAAGTGACTGTGAAGGCGCAGGCGAGATGTTCCGTGTATCTACACTTGATATGAACAACCTACCACGCACAGACAAAGGCGATGTAGACTATTCAGAAGACTTTTTTGGAAAAGAAGCATTCTTGACCGTATCAGGTCAGCTTAACGGTGAAACATACGCGAGTGCCCTTTCAAAAATCTATACTTTTGGTCCAACATTCCGTGCTGAAAACTCAAACACTTCTCGTCACTTGGCAGAATTTTGGATGGTTGAGCCTGAAGTGGCATTCGCCGACCTTAACGACATCGCAGCGCTTGCAGAAGACATGTTGAAGTATGTGTTTAAAGCAGTACTTGACGAACGACGTGATGATATGGAGTTTTTCGCACAGCGCATCGAAAAAGATGCCATTACTCGCCTAGAATCATTCATCGATAAAGACTTTGCTCAGGTAGATTACACAGACGCTATCGAAATTCTAAAAGCATGTGATAAAGAGTTTGAATTCCCTGTTGAGTGGGGCGTCGACTTACAATCAGAGCACGAACGTTACCTTGCTGAAGTACACTTTAACGCACCAGTAGTTATCAAAAACTACCCTCGTGATATCAAAGCATTCTACATGCGCCAAAACGAGGACGGTAAAACCGTTGCCGCTATGGACGTCGTTGCGCCTGGTATTGGTGAAATCATTGGTGGTTCACAACGTGAAGAGCGTTTAGATGTGCTAGATGCGCGTCTTGAAGAAATGGGCTTAAACAAAGAAGATTACAGCTGGTACCGCGACCTTCGTAAATATGGGACGGTGCCTCACTCAGGTTTTGGTCTTGGCTTTGAGCGCTTGGTTGCTTATGTTACTGGTATGGGCAACGTACGTGACGTTATTGCCTTCCCTCGTACTAAAGGCAGCGCGACTTACTAAAGTCTTGTCGAACAGCCAAAGTTGTATTTTCAGCAGCTTTGGCTAAACGGAAAAAGGCCTTCGTTAAGAAGGCCTTTTTGATCACGCGATACTATTATAAAACTTCTAGTAGCTCAACGTCGAAAATTAGCGTTGAGAAAGGTGCGATTGCAGCACCTGCACCGCGCTCGCCGTATGCAAGCTCATGCGGTACGTATAGACGCCATTTCGAACCTGCAGGCATCATTTGAAGTGCTTCAGTCCAACCTTTGATCACGCCATTTACTGGGAATTCAGCTGGTTGACCACGCTCGTACGAGCTGTCAAAAGTCGTACCGTTGATTAGTGTACCGTGGTAATGAACACGTACTTTTGAATCTTCAACAGGCTTATCACCTTCGCCAGTTTCAACTACTTCATACTGAAGACCTGACTCAGTTACTGTTACTTCAGCACGTTTTGCATTTTCTTCTAGAAACGCAACACCTTCTGCTGCTAACACTTTAGCTTCTTCTTCACGACGCTGTTGGATTTCAGCATTGATCTTCTCAAATGCAGCTTGAATTTCAGGGATCTCAACGCGGAAGCTGTCACCAGCATAAGCGTCTTTCATACCTTCGAATACAGAGTTAAGGTTTAGACCTTCAAAAGGGTTTGCTTTAAGTTGCTCACCCATTTGTAAACCAATACCGTAACTCGCTTTATCTGCGTCTGTGTTGAATTGAGACATAGTCTTTCCATATTTTTTATTAACAAGAATCTTAGATTGTATCACAGCCAAAATAGGCAAGATACCGGAGCTGCTTGATTATCAAGCAGTCGAGCTATTCGTCGGACACAAAAAAACCGCTAACTAGCGGCTTTCTCTTCGGCATATTGTTTGAGTTTTTTCATTACAAAGGTTGCAAATGGCAGCAATAATACAAGCCCAATATTAAGCTCATCACTGTACTCTCCCAAGCTACCAACAAAGTAGTGTCCAAATCCAACCACACCAAATAATGCAATAACCACACTGGCGATTTCTGGCCAGGATTTTTCATATTTAGTGATCAGATGACCAACAAGGCAATTGAATAAAAAAATATGCAGTAGCGTCATCGTAATATCAGGGTCTTGTTGCGAATCAATCGACAACGTAAGCGCCATGTTTAGGCCACTAAGATAAAAATAACTAAATACAATCCAAATAGAACTATGTTTTATTATTGCCATGTTACTAGCCGCAGACATACACGCCTCCAAACGAAAAAAACCGCCATTTGGAGGCGGTTTTGGGAATGAGGTGGCGGAGAGATAGGGATTTGAACCCTAGATACGCTATTAACGTATGCCGGTTTTCAAGACCGGTGCTTTCAACCACTCAGCCATCTCTCCGTTGTTGGCGCGCATTTTATGGAGTTATCCATCGGTTGTAAAGCACTATTTCGATTTTTGCATTCAAAAGCGCAAATAATAGCCGAATAATCAATAATATTGCTTTGGCCTTTTGGCAATGTAAGCAAAAATACAACTAGCGATAACCATTGCAATCACGATGATCCCTGAGTCAATCATACCAATGACCGCGTTTTTTGCAGGCAGCACTTTTTCAATGATAACCGGAATAGATGAAAACAACACAACGGTACTGAGCACTTTAAATGCTCTGGAAAAATCAAATCGCTTGGTGTAACTCATCCATGTTGTTAGTAATCCTAATACCAAAATAGGCGCTAATAGCCCCATCCATATCTCACTGGTATAACTCGATAATGCGACGGTTGCCGTGCATCCTATCAAGCTCCAAATAATCCAGGCGGTCCAATTTTCCCGTTCTTTTAAAAATAAATTACCCATGACACATCTTCTTTCAATTAGCTTGTTATTTTTATTATTGTTATAGAAAACAGGATTTACTGTCTTAGAGTAGCAAACATACTGGCTATAAAACAACCACATCGGTTGTGACAGTTTAAATAATGAAAAGTTCAACAAAAAGTATCAAAGAATGTGTTACCACAACATTAATCACTGTATAAAAAAAGCGCAGCCATTGCTGCGCTCACCCCACTTTATTTTTACCCGAGGAATTTAACTTTCAGCTTTATCAAGTTCATCCACTAATAATTTGGTTTCATCCGCCCTCGGTTTTGTAAATCTCGCTAAACCGAGATAAACGACAGGTGTGAGGTAAAGCGTAAAGAAAACCGCCAAGCCTAAACCGCCAAATACGACCCAACCGATTGCATTTCTCGACTCAGCACCTGCACCTACCGATAAAATCAACGGTAAAGCACCAAGCAATGTGGACACTAAGGTCATCATGATAGGACGTAAACGGATCACTGCGGCTTCTTCAACGGCTTGTCTTACTGACCGTCCTTTATCACGTAACTGATCTGCGAACTCAACTAACAAGATGGCATTTTTAGCAATTAAACCAATCAACATCACTAAACCGATTTGCGAATATATGTTAAGCGAAGTACCTGTAAGATACAGCGCCAATATGGCAGAAGTAATCCCAAACGGAACTGTGATCATAACTACAACGGCACTATTTACACTTTCAAATTGTGCAGCAAGTACGAGCAACACAATCAAAAACGCCAGCACGTAGGTAAGTAACACTTCGTTGGCCGTTTCTTCAAACGTTAAGGCTTCCCCTTTAAACGCCAGCGTCACGCTGTCGGGTAAACTCTGATCTGCCAGCGTTCGTAATTTTTCGACCACTTCAGCCATAGGCATGTCTTCTGGCTGTTTCATATCCAGCTCGATACTACGACGCTGAGCGTGGCGTTCAAGCTCGGCTGCTACGCCCTCTTCCACAATAACGGCAAGGCTACTTAGCGGAACTAATGCACCAGAGCGGCTGCCAACATAAAGGTTAGCCAAATCACTTGGATCTCTGATGGTATGGTTTTGAGCCTGCAGCATAATTGGTATGGATTGGTCGCCAACATTCAAATCAGCAACATCATCGCCATTAATGGCTGCCCTAAGTGTCGTTGAGATATCACTCAAACTAACGCCAAGCTCTTCTGCTCTTCTACGGTCAATGTTTACGCGCAGCTGAGGTTGTGAGGGTTGATAAGAGATTTGCACCGGCGCCACGTCTGGCATTTCTTTTTCAACCAAAGCTGCAAATTGTTGCGCTGCTTTAAATATCTCTAAATAGTCGTTACCAAGTAGCGCAAGCTCGATACCGCCACCTTGGCCTCTTAGGTTTAAGCTGTTTGCACCAAAGGCACGAGCAGGTGCACCGGGTATGTTACCAAGCGGTCCTCTGATCTTATCGATAATTTCCTGTTGCGAGAAATGACGCTCATCCCAATGCTTTAATGGCACAGTGATAAATACAATATTTGGATCCCACTGACCAACAACCGTATAGATTGACTCTATTTCTCCGCTTTCCACAAAAGGTAATAAAATGTCTTCCATTTGTTTGGCTTGTCTATCCATAAAGTTAAGACCAACACCGTCAGGCCCTCTTGCGAAAATCCGGATCTTGCCTCTGTCTTCAGATGGCAAAAGTTCATTATCCAATTGCGAATAGAGCGCACCAGATAAGCTCGCAATAACCACAAATACACCAAAGGTTAGCCATGCATGGTCAAGCACCCAATGGATCGTACCGCGATACATTTCTGCGAGTTTCACACCAATACTCGAAAATAGATGCTTTTTGCTATCTTGCTTTACTTTTAACTTAGAGGTTAATGCTGGCACCAATGACAGTGCTACAAATGAAGAAATAATCACGGCACCAGCTAACACGCCACCAAACTCCCTGAACAGTCGGCCCGCAGTTGACGGTAAAAAGGCAATCGGTACGAATACCGCAGCAAGTACTGCGGTTGTCGCGACTACAGCAAAGAAGACTTCTCTTGTCCCAAGAACCGCCGCAGCGCGACGACCTATCCCTTCGCCACGACGACGCTGAATATTCTCACTAACAACAATCGCATCATCGACGATAAGTCCAGTGGCCAACACAAGTGCTAGCAAGGTTAAAATATTAACAGAGAAGCCAAGCGCCCAGATCAGCGCCAAAGAGCCGATAAGCGCAACCGGGATTGCAAAAGCTGGAATAAGCGTCGCACGCCACGAGCCGATAAATACCCAAAGCGTGAATACCACCAGCAATATGGTTATCACCAAAGAGCTCAAGACTTCATCTACGGATGAGCGAATAAACTGTGCATCATCGGAGGTGACGAATAGCTCCAGATCTGGAAAGCGTACTTTTATCTTATCGACGAGCTGTAGTACTTCATCTGAGATTTCAATGGTATTGGACTGTGCTTGGCGAATGATCTCAAGCCCAATTACAGGCTCTCCGTCGAGTCTCACCATAGAGCGAGGATCAGCCGGTCCAAAATACACAGAGGCAATATCCCCCACCCGAGTCTCACCACGAATGATGATATCACTCACCTGCTCAGCGGTTACAGAAGTGGCATCGGCACGGACAATCAGCTGCTGATCGTCTGACTTTAAACTGCCTGCGGGTACATCAAACGGTGCTTGTCTAAGCGCCGCAGCAACATCCGGAACGGTTAGATTAAAGCTTGTCAGTTTTAACGGATCAAGTCTTACGCGCAGCACCCGCTCTCTATCGCCGTTCAGGCGCACATCGGCAACACCTGGAATAGTTAAAAACTGCGGCGCTAAGTCTTTTTCTACTCGCTCGGTCAATCCTTCAAGTGTTAAAGAGGCACTACTTACAGTTAAAGACACCACTGCTTCTGCGTCATTATCCGCTTTAATAATGGACACCCGTTCAACTTCTTCAGGTAGCTCTCTTTGTACTCGAGAAACGGATTCGCGTGTTTCGTTTGCTGCATCGTCTAGGTTAATGCCCGGACGAAATTCAACAACAATCCGTGCATTATTCTCTTCACTTTGTGCACGAATGCTTTTTACACCACTGACACGCGCGACTGCGCCTTCTAACTTACTCGTTACTTCGGTGTCGACGGTCTCAGGCGAGCCCCCAGGAAACGATGCGGACACCGTTAAACGCGGCCTATCTACATCGGGCAGTTCACGAACTTCAATGCCGGCCAGTGCAGCAATACCTGCAATAATAATCAATAAATTTAATACAACGATTAACACCGGACGGCGAATGGCCATCGACGGTAAATCTTGTAACTGTGGTAACTCCGGTTTAGTCACGATTTATTCCTTCGCCAGTGCATTCGTCACCGCAATTTCTTGCCCAGGACGAAGACGTTGCACCCCTTCTACAACTAATAACTCTCTTGCAGCCAAATCGCCTGATACCAGCAATTTACCCGGCAACCGCTGTTGGATTTTGACATCAATACGCTTAGCTTTGCCATCTACTTCTTTCCATACATAAGGACCTGTTGCGCCCCAAAGCAGTGCGGCTTCAGGAATAACGGCAAACTCTTCACCCAATACCGTTAGCGATACTCTAAAGCTCATTCCAGGCAAAAAACGGTCATTGCGGTTTTCAAAGATGGCTTTGATTTTTAGTGTGCGGGCTGTTGGGTCTATTCTAGAGTCCATTTGCGCTATCTTTGCGTCGATCCGTGTTGAATTATCATTCCAAGGTGTCAGCAGCACGCTATCGGTCGATTTAAGCATGCCATACGCCGATTCCGGTGCCGCAAATTGAACATACAACTTGTCAAAGTTATCGATACTCGCAATCGCGGTTTGGGTGGTAATGCGATCTCCAACCTCAACGTCGGTGAGTCCCATTACGCCAGAAAAAGGGGCGATCACTTGGCGGTCTTCTAATTCATTCTTAGCTTGGATCAAGGCGACCTTTGCTAAATCTCTGTCCGTTACCGCTTTATCTAATTCATTAATTGGGACGGCGCCGCGCTTTTGGCTATCGGTTAAACGGTCAACGGTACGCTGCGCATCTGCAAGACGAATTTTAGCTTCTTCAAGCGCCGCTTTTTGGCGGCGTGAGTCTAGCTCCAATAGCAAAGTACCCGCTTTAACCTGATCGCCCGGTTTAAAATGTACCGCAGTCACCCTATCACCAATTGCGGGATACAAAATAACTGATTGAATAGCTTCAGCATTACCTACAGCCTGAATTTGCTGGCTACTGCTTTCAAATTGAATAGGCTCTGCAATCACTTGCGAAGGTTTGGCCAAAGCGATATTGGTTATTAGCATAGTGGCCGTAAAAACCACCAAGCGCGTTACTTTACACATATTAACCTTAATAATTTCCATTGTTCTTAGCTATATTTGAGTGTAACAGTTAATCACTCACATCAAGATAAACTATTCGATAACACACAGTATAAGTGCGATAAGATGCAGTATGCCTTGCAGCGTTTTAAAGGCAAGATAAGCCCATGTAAAGTAAGGTAAAGTTATGTAAAGATTGAGGCAGAGTGAGGCGCGATAGACTACCGCGCCAAATCATGACTATTGTGCGGCCGCGCGCATCAGTCTGTCGTTAACATCGCGCCACTCGGGGGCAGTTGGTGGTGCTTCTAACAAAATCTCGGTTGCACTTGATTGATCCAACTGATGTAAACCGTGATAAAGGCCCTGCGCATACTTGGCTTTGTCAGCACCGAGTTTGAGATCCACCAGCTCGTTGTTTGCTGAATTCTCAGAGATCATTTGCTCTATTTGCGATGAGTAATACAACACGCCGGTATTCGCTTCGCACTGGCCGCTTAGGCGAGCAACTAATTCTTCCGTCGACAACAGGGTAAGCGGTTTGCTTGGTTGGTAATGGGCTTTTACGTTACCTGGGACGGCTACAGTGTGTACATCAGGCTCATCTATTTCAATATTGAGCACCGCTTCAAGTGCAGCTTTGGTAATAGGACCTGCTCGCAAGATCCTCGGTGTAGCTGAAGATATATCGACAATCGTCGATTCAAGTCCTACTTCACACGGACCGCCGTCTAACACAGCCGCTATCTTGCCGGACAATCCAAACAACACTTGCTCAGCGGTGGTTGGACTAATTTTTTTGTAAGGATTGGCAGAAGGCGCAGCAAGTCCGGAGTTAATGCGCTGCAATAAAGCTAGCATTGCAGGATGATTTGGCACACGTATACCCACGGTTGGGTGGCCGCCTGTCACTATATCGCTCACATGTGCTTGCTTTTTGGCAACGATCGTCAGTGGTCCCGGCCAAAACGCATCAGCTAAAGTATCAAAATAGTCTGGCAATGTTTCCACCCACTCAGTGACCAAAGACTTGTCTGCGAGATGTACGATTAACGGGTGATCTGCTGGGCGTCCTTTTGCTGCAAAGATTTTTTTTACCGCATCGGGTTGCCTTGCATCTGCTGCTAATCCGTAAACGGTTTCTGTTGGAACCGCAACAAGGTGACCATCACGTGCAAGTTCAGCCGCTTGCGCCACTGCGCTTGGATCGGTTGCCAGTAAATGTAAGGTAGTTAAGCTTGCTTCGCCCACGTGTCTTTCTCGCTGTAAAAAATGGACGCGAATTATAACCAATTTAAAATGCAAAGAGCCAGTATTACTGGCTCCAGCGTAAAAGCTAACATCAGGAGCGGTTAGCGTTATTCAGCGCTTGCGACCATCACGGTTTTCACGTTAACAAACTCTTTGATCCCAAAGCCACCATGCTCTCTACCATAACCACTGTCTTTAACACCACCAAACGGCAAATTTGGTTGTGCCAACGAATAGCCATTGATGTTCACCATGCCAGTATCAAACTCTTTGATAGCAAGCTCTGTTGCACGTTGAGTGTCTTCAGAAAAAATGCCGCCACCTAAACCATAGCGTGAATCATTGGCTACCATCATTGCCTCAGCCTCATCATTCACACGGATCAGCGACGCTACAGGGCCAAATAGTTCATCATCATAAGCTGGCATACCGGGTTTAACGTCTTCCAAAATGGTGACTGGATAATAAAAGCCTTGTTGCTTTGGAATTTCTCCACCAAGTGTACAGTTTGCACCCGCATTAACCGATTCTTCGACTTGTTGGTGTAATTCATCGCGTAGATCTTTACGCGCCATTGGACCTAAGTCGGTGTCTGCTGCGCTTGGATCTCCCACCTTAAGCTGCTTAAAGCCAGCCACAAAAGCCTCTCTAAATTGATCATAAATCTCATCAACGATAATAAAGCGCTTTGCTGCAACGCAGGTTTCACCGTTGTTGACAATACGACCTTGAATACACGCGGACACCGCTTTATTAATATCAGCATCTGCCAGCACCACAAAGGCATCGTTACTGCCAAGTTCTAGGACGGTTTTCTTAGAGAGCTCAGCAGCTTGTTTTGCAACTTGTTTACCTACTTTATCGCTTCCGGTAAACGTAACCCCGCGAATATATGGATTCTTTATCAATTCGCTTGCTGTCTCACCATCAATTAACAGTGATTGATAGCAACCTTTTGGAAAACCGGCCTCTAAATACAACTCTTCAATTAATTTAGCCATTCCAAATACATTTGAGGCATGTTTCATTACCGTGGTATTACCCGCCATCACGTTCGAAACACTGTATCTGATAACCTGATAAAGCGGAAAGTTCCAAGGTTGTATTCCTAAGATCACGCCTATTGGTTGATAAGTGATAATGGCGTGTCCCTGCTCAAATACCCGATGCTCATCCTGTAATTCTTTTTCGCCATGTTCAGCGGTATATCGGCAAATTTCAGCACACAAAGAAACTTCCTGTTCACCCTGCTCCGTCACCTTGCCCATTTCCTCGGTCATCAGTGAGACTAACTTGGATTTATTTTCCTCGATTAAGTCAGCAAGCCTGTTTAGCTTTTGTGCTCTTTGCGTAAATGTGGTTTTCTTCCAAAATGAATAACAATCATTGGCTAAGTCCACCGACTTTTGCGCCTCGTCCAAGCTCATTAACGTATATTCATTAACGGGTTGCTCTGTCGCAGGATTAATTGTGGTTACCGTATTTGACATCATAAAGCTCCTTCAAAAATTTAACGGCGTAAATCAATTTTTAGATTTACAGCGATAGCCTTTAAATAAGCAAGGAAGACACCAATCTGAGAATAATGAATATCCCATTGATTATTATGAATTAATTTAATTTCAGAATTAGATTTAAAAGAATTTGAATACGTGAATTAGAAAAGGCTACACACCTAATATGAAAAGTTTGCAGAGCGAATGGCGCTTGCGCAAATAGCTTGCAATGAAAGTTTAGCAGAGAAAAGGGACCATCTGGTCCCCTTGTTATGTATTCTTAGTACAATGCACCTTTAGCGCTTTTGACGTTGCGCTTCTTTTTGCGCTAGCTTTTCTTCTTTACGCTTACGAATAGCATCCTGTGCTTCATGACCGATATGACCTTCGCCGCGTAGCTTCGCCAGTTCAATTTGCTTTTGGCGCTCAGCAAATCGTGCAACTTGCTCTTCTGTTAAGTCTTTGTGGCAGTGGTGACAAGACACCCCTTCCATATATTCTTCGAGTTGTTTCTCTGCTTCCGTGATTGGCATACGACAAGCATGGCATTGATCATAAGACCCTTTGTTTAAATCATGATCGACAGCAACACGGTTATCAAACACAAAACACTCGCCTTCCCACATGGTTTCTTCTTTTGGCACGTCTTCTAAGTATTTTAGAATGCCGCCTTCCAAGTGATAAACCTCTTCGAAGCCTTGCTCTTTCATATACGCTGTCGATTTTTCACAGCGGATCCCGCCAGTACAGAACATCGCCACTTTTTTGTGTTTTTCTGGGTTTAAGTTATTTTGCGCCCACTCAGGGAACTCACGGAAAGTCTTGGTTTTAGGATCGATGGCATTTTTAAACGTACCGATCTCGATTTCATAGTCGTTACGCGTATCAACTAGCACAACGTCAGGATCTGAAATCAATGCGTTCCAATCTTGTGGTTTTACGTACGTACCAACCACTTCTTTAGGGTTGATACCTTGCACACCCATGGTCACGATTTCTTTCTTAAGCTTTACTTTAGTGCGGTAGAAAGGGCAAGTTTCATCGAACGACTCTTTATAAACGATGTTATCAAGGCCCGGTTGTTTGTCTAACCATGTAAGTAGCGCATCAATGCCTTCACGTTTACCGGCAACGGTACCGTTAATGCCTTCTTCGGCAAGTAGTAACGTACCGCGAACTTCATTCGCTTCCATCACATCGTGAAGTGGCTGTCTTATCTCTTGATAGTTAGGTAAAGAGACAAACTTGTACATAGCACAAACAACGTATTGTTCTGACATTGTATTTTCCTAGATTTAAGCTTTGATTAGCTTACACATTAAGCATGACGATGTGTAAAGCACGAAAACCGAGTCGCAAACCCGGCGCTGAGGCGCGTATTTTACGGATTTTTGATTAAAATGCAAAAAACACAAATTCTATATCCGATAGCGTCTATGCTTTGGTATAATCTCGTGTTTTTAAAATTCAAGACTTGGAGAAATTGACTTGAGATTCACTGAACTTGGGATAGATACGCGCCTAGAACAACAACTGGCTCACCAAGGGATCACGGAACCGACCGAGATCCAAGCGCATGCCATCCCAACGGCTCTAGCTGGCCACGATGTTTTTGCGCAGTCTAAAACAGGCTCTGGCAAAACCCTAGCCTTCTTGCTGCCTGCCGTACAGCGTGTAATGAAACAAAAAGCGCTGAGTAAACGCGATCCTCGCGTTGTTATCGTAGCTCCAACTCGTGAACTCGCGACTCAAGTATTCTCTGAGTGTCGTGCACTGTGTGCTGGCACTAATATTCAAGTCTGTAAGATTTTGGGTGGTGAAAACTACAATGATCAGGTAAAAGCGCTACGCCGCGACCCGCATTTTGTGGTGGGTACTCCTGGTCGTATTGCCGATCACGTTGAAAATCGTTCATTATTTTTAGGCGGTCTTGAACTGCTTATTTTTGATGAAGCAGATCGTATGTTTGACCTTGGCTTTGAAAAACAGTTGGACGTCATTAATGATTCTGCGGATCACCGCCAAAGACAAACGCTGCTATTTTCAGCCACGCTAGACCATACCCAAGTTGAAGCATCGTCACGTCAATTACTTAAATCGCCAAAGCGCATTATGTTAAGCAATGCCCACCAGCAGCATGAAGACATTAAGCAAGCACTCTACTTTGCCGATCATTTAGATCATAAAGAAGCGCTGCTTAAGCACTTCATCACACAAGATGACGTAGGACAGTGCATTATCTTTACCGCAACTCGTGGCGACACAGACCGATTAAGCAAACTGCTAAATGAAATGTCGATTAAGGCGGTATCGCTGTCGGGCGATATGCCGCAAAATAAGCGGTTAGACATTATGGAAAGCTTCAGCCGTGGTATCTATAAAGTACTTGTTACCACAGACGTTGCTTCTCGTGGTCTCGATTTGCTCTCCGTTACCCATGTTATGAATTTTGACTTGCCTAAGCAGGCAGAAGAATATGTCCACCGTATCGGTCGTACGGGACGTGCAGGGTTTAAAGGCACAGCGGTTTCATTTGTTGGTCCTAAAGATTGGGATAGCTATGTGGCAATCAAAAACTATCTTGATGAACCACTACGTTTTGAAGAAGTCCCTGGTCTTGTTGGTAAATTCAAAGGGCTTAAGCAAAAGCCGCAGCAGAGTAAAAATCGCCCTGTAGAGTCTGCGCCAAAGCAAACAAGTAAACCTAAGAAAAAGCCGGTGAAAAAATCACAACCGAGAAAAGTGGTCCCGCCACCGATTGATATTGACGGTACTATGCCGATGCGTCGCAAACCAAAACCACAAACTGACGAGGAATAATCATGTTAGGTCAAATCAAAATGTTAACCATTGAAGAGCTTACCGCGGAAGGAGCTTATTTAAACGGTGGTGAGCTTGGTGACGTATTTCTTCCTCGAGCAGAGGTGCCAAAGCACACCGAAGAAGGTGACTCTGTTGAAGTATTTATCTATTTAGATAACTTGGGACACGCAACGGCAACAACCAAAAAGCCACTTGCACAAGTCGGTGAGTTTGCCCTGCTTCGCGTAAAAGAGATCAATAAGGTTGGTGCTTTTATGGATTTGGGTATTGAAAAAGACGTGTTAGCGCCTTTCAATGAACAAAAACCGAAAATGCGCGACGGCTATAGCTATTTGGTTAGGCTTTACCTAGACAACGCCAGTAAGCGTATTTGTGCGTCTAGTGCGTTGGGTAAATTTTTGAGTAAATCAAAAGCCGAGTACGAAAAATTCGAAGAAGTAGACCTAATCGTCGCGGCAAAAACCGATCTTGGCTATAAAGTGATAGTCAATGAAAAACACTTTGGATTGGTCTTTTTCAATGATGTATTTAAGCGGATGTATATTGGTCAGCGCATGAAGGGCTTTGTAAAAGCAGTCCATGACGAAGATAAGATTGATATCGTGTTAGAAAAGCCGGGTATTGGTAAGGTTAAAGACCTTGCGGAAATCATTTATAGCAAGCTCGAAGAAAGTGGGGGCTATTTACCGCTAGGCGATAAGTCAGATCCTGACGCAATCAAGCGTACTTTCTCTACCTCTAAAGCTAACTTTAAAAAAGCCATCGGTGGTTTGTTTAAAGATGGCCGAATTGATATCGAAGCGACTTCTATTTCAATTCGCAAGTCTTAAACGCACATAATACTTAACCTGAGGTTTGGATAAGGAATGTTCCAACTCATTGTTGCTAAAGAACAACTTAGTTTTTTCCTTGTCTAGCCAGAGAGTTTTAGGGAAAACAAGGCGAATTTACGCACCAATAGCTGGCTATTGGAAGTGAATTCAACGCAGTTAGCGCTAAAACTGGCTGCTAGAAAGGCATTAATTATCCGCAGCTCAGGTTACTTAGCAAGTCTCAACCTGAGACTTGCTTGTTACATTACACTTACTTCAAGCATATCTCGCCATTTATCTACCGCTTTTAATCCAAGTTCAAATCCCAATTTATAATCTGACTTTAAGGTCTTTGGGCTTGAGCCTAAAATCATAGATTCCAGTGGTCTATTGGGCGCTATTTGAATGACGTTAACATCTTCTGGTGGTGAATTCATAAAGTTAACCGCATCGGCATAACGACTTTGATAGTGATGATACATTTCAAACATTCGAGGAGATTGATTAACGCGTCGCATGATTGGCTTTAAGCGCTCAAGCACTGGCATTTTGCCATCGTCATGTGCCTCAATGGTTCTGATCACCCAAATCGTCTTTGCCCCTTGACTGTGTGCCCAGCGTACGGGTAAAGGATCGGCTACACCACCATCCATCATGCCGTGACCCGCAACTTTAACGCCTGGACGATATAAAAAAGGGATTGCACTAGAAGCCTTTAAATGGGTAAACATGTTATCGTGCCAGGTATGCAAATAATGTGGCTCAAGCGAGTCTAAGTGACTTGCAACCGCATAAAAGTTACTTTCCGGCGTGAGGTGATTAGGCTCAGTTGGAAAGCGTACTTTGCCGCTGTGCTCTACTTGTTGAAAATACCAATCCAAGTCAATGACATTACCACCGGTAAAAAATCGCGCGGGACGGAAAAACTGCTGCTCCGTCGTCAGAGATTCGATAGCAGTTTGCGCATATTGACTTGCGCGAGCACAATAAGCCGCGAGGTTTTGTGCACCCGCGGAGACACCCACTTTTAAATCAAAAGGCGTAAACTTTTTCTCAAGAAAAGCATCCAGCACGCCCGCTGTAAAAATGCCTTTTTGACCTCCGCCCTCAGCGATAATTGCAGAGCGTATGTTATTTGTCATGTTGTGCTCTTTTTATTATATAAACCTGTACGCATCTTATTTTACTGAGGGCAAAACCTAGAAATTCAAGCTTCCATACAACTTAGCAATAAAAAATGCCCTGCTGAACAGAAACGTTCAAGCAAGGCATTCATAATATCCACAGTGTGATTAATATATGGTTAAAGTTTGCTTACGGAACTCTCTACCGGCCGTTTTAAAAAGCTGACTAATAGCGCGGGTAAAATGGTGAGTGTGACGATAGTTGCCATAGCAATACCACAAAGCACTATCATGCCAACGCCTCGATAAAGCTCAGATCCTTCTCCTGGAATAAACACCAATGGCGCAAGACCGCATAGGGTTGTCATCGTTGACATCACAATCGGTTTTAATCGCGTTTGTAGTGCTGAGATCACCGCCTCGTAAACACTCATCGCGGTACTCTCAAGGTTTCTTCGGCTTTGATCGACAATCAGAATAGGGTTATTAACCACAGTCCCTAACAAGATTAAAAAGCCAAGCATGGTTATCATGTCAAAAGGCTGGTGGAAAGTGCCTGTTATGCTACCAATGCCATTAATAGCAATTAGTCCAAGTAAGCCTCCAGCCATGCCAAGCGGCACTGTTGCCATAATAAATAGCGGATAGCCCCAATGCTTGAAGATTGCGACAAGTAATAAGTAACACAGCGCTAATGCAACGATAAAATTACTGCCCAGCGCTTCTTTGGTTTTGTCTAGTTGATCGGCAGCACCACCGATACTCACATTGACACCAGGAAGCAGATCGCCCTGCCTCTGAAGCTGCGGTAATAATTCCATTCTTACTAATTCCTGCGCTTCCTCTAGCGCAACATTTCTTGGCGGAATAATATATACAGTCACGGTTCTGCGACCATCAACTCGGCGCAAACTATCACTGTCTGCTTTTTCTCGTAGATCAACCAAAGCGCTCAGCGGGATCAGACCAGCTTTAGTGACAACCGGAGATTGCGCTAATTGCGAAAGACTTTGCTGATTACCCGACTCAGAAAATAAAAAGACGTCTACTTTGTCATCGTCTAAAATCAACTCGTCAACATAAGCGCCGTCACTCAAGGCTGCGACCGTATAGCCGAGTTCGTCAGCACTCATACCCACTTCAGCCAACCGTTGCCACCTTGGTTGGATTTCTATTAGCGGTTGGTCAAGTGTCAGAGAAGATGGTGCAGAATCCACTTGTGGATTATCAAAGACCTCCCCCGCTAACCGATACACTGCATCTGCCGCGCGGTAGAGCGCCGTTTGATCTGTACCGCTAATATCCAAAGCCACCGCTCTTGAACCGCCATCATTACTTGAGATAATCGAGCCTCGTGAAGAAAATGCGCGCATTCCTGGGTAGCTTCTAAACTTGGTCGTGATTGCCTCCATCATTTCATCGATGTATTCACGGTTGTATGGTTCACTTAATAGCCAAATGCTACCAACACCAACAGACATCGAATAATACTTTAAAGGTGGCAACGACGTTTTACCTGATACAAAATCGCTGTCATCGTTTTCCAAATGCTTATTTAAATAAGGAAGTAGTTCATCACCAATTTTTTGCATATGGCTGAGGTTATAGCCCGGAGGCGCTATCATCATAGAGAACGCTTTTGGCTCCTCTCCCTCTGGCAAATATTCGGCTTTAGGCATAAATAACCACGCCCCACCGAGTAACAACACACTACCGAATACAATACACACTATGCGAGCACGTGGACTTGATAACATCGCCGGAATAAACGTTGGCAGCTTTGGCGTAGACAACATGCCACTGGAGATCTCCTTACAGGCAAAATTTGCATTTGCCGCAGGCACCACAAACAAGGCCACCAACATAGAAGCGATAATTGCAGCTGAAATAGCTATTGCTACATCGGAATAAAGCTGTCCGGCTTCTTGCTGAATAAATAAAATAGGTGCGAATACCAACACTGTGGTCAGGGTTGAAGCGAGCACCGCAGGCCATACCTCTTGAACTCCGGTAATAGCTGCTTGAAGTTTGTCGAGACCTCGGCGTCTGGCTTGCTCTATGTTTTCAAGTACAACAATGGTGTTATCAACCGTCATGCCAATGGCAAACGCGACACCGGCTAGGGAGATAACGTTGATCGTTCTGTCAAATAGCAACAGACCCAAAAATGCCGCGATGGTACAAATTGGAACGCCCATCACACCAATAAAGGTCGAGCGTGGGCTCTTTAAAAACCAAAACATCACCAGAGTCGCAAGCACCGCACCTAGCGCTAAATTAGTCCAAACATTTTCAACAGATCCTTTAACGTAACGAACATCATCGCTCAATAGCGTCAGTTGTAGTCCGTTACTTGCGAGCATGTCACGATTGATGCGAGCCACTACCTCCATCATTTCTTCTTTAATCGCCATCACGTTAGAGCCGCTTTCTCGTCTCACCGAGAGCATTAAAGCTCGCTCGCCATTGTTATAGGCAATATCGCGCACTTCATAATGATCAAGCTTTACCTGAGCGATGTCTTTAAGCTTAATTGTGGTACCCGCACGGTGGCTGACTACCAGCTCTTCTAGCGCTTTAGCTGACTCAAAACGGCCAACCATACGCAGTAAATAACGCCGTTTACCACTGTCTATATCGCCCGCTGAGGCATCTTGGTTACGGCTGCGTATTGCATTTCTAACGTCAACTAAGCTAATTCCACGGCTCGCCAATTGTTCTTGATCTACCAAAATTTGTACTTGATAGAGTGCACCACCGCGCACACCAACCTGAGATACTCCACTGACTCTTTCCATTTCTGGACGAATAAAGTCTTCGGCATAATCACGAAGCATATCGATATCAAGATTGAGTGGATTTCCCGGTTGTGGCTTTAGATTAAAAAACATAAAGGCATTGCTCGAAAACGCGCTGCTGTATAACACCGGCTGGTCAACGTTTTCAGGATAATTTGGCACTTGAGATAACGCATTACTCACGTTTATAAGCGCTTCGTTGACGTCGACACCAAATGGAAACTCAAGTTCTATCTCTGCCTCACCAGTATTGGCATAACTTGACATGCGAGTTAGATTCGCAAGTGAGCGAAGATACCTTTCTTGCTCTATAAGTATTTCTTTTTCAACATCTTGTGGCGTGGCACCGGGCCAATTGGTCACCACAGTGATGGTTCTTACTTCAAGATCTGGGATCATTTGCACCGGAATTTTGAACGCCGCAACAATGCCCAAGATCGAACAGATCAATACCGTGACAGCAACTAAAATGGCGTGATTTACACTGGCTCTTAACATCACCCGCTCCTATAATCCCGGTACAATGTTTAATGCCTGACCTTCTTGCAGTAACTCATTGCCTTCAACCACCACTTGTTGCCCTATCTCTAAACCAGATAAAACTTCAATATGACCATTAATTCGCTCACCAATTTCAACGTTTAACCGCTTTGCTTGACCGTCAACGGCCACAAAGACACTGAACCCACCGTCGGGATGACGCAAAATCGCATCGCTAGGAATAATCACGCTTTGGTCTTGTGCTCGAATTAGCGGCAGTTTTGCCGTAGCCGATGCGCCGACACGCAACTGCGCACCTTTTGGGATTGCCAATCTTAATAGGAACGAGCGACTGGTTTTGTCAACGACGGGAAGTTTTGCCAATACATGCGCTTGATGCTGCACGCTTGGCGCGCTTGCAACGCTAAAATTAACGACACGGCCGAGATTAATAAGCTGAAAGTACTCTTGTGGTACTTGCAAATCGAGCCACAGAATATCGCTACTCACTAGCTCAAACACCGTTTGTCCGCGCGTCACCCACTCACCTAAATTAACTGTGCGCCTTGCTATTATCCCCGAAAAAGGCGCTTTTAATTGATGGCGGTTAACGAGCTCTCGCTGATAAGCTATCTTAGCTTGTGCTTCTAAAAGAGAGGCTTCTGATGCTTGTAACTTAGCCTGTCTGTCAGCAAGCTCTGTTTGCGCAAATAATTTTTGCTGCGACAGCGACTGTGCCTCTTTTACCAACCTTATCGCATTGTTGCGTTCGACCTTGGCGCGCTCAAGTGCCGCTTCTGTACTTTTTAGCTCAGCTTTTACTAAGGCTGCATCGAGACTCAGTAGTACAGCATTTACCTCAACAATATCACCGGCTTCAGCTGAAATCTTAGTGATTACACCATCGGTTAAACTTGACACTTGTGCATGTTGTGCTGCACTAATTGAGCCGGTTAAAGACAATGTTCGTTCGAGCTGTTGTTGCTTTACATCAGTGACCACAACGTTGACCGCTGCAGCATAAAGGTTAAAGGATAAAAGAGAGAGTATTAAGCAAACGCATTTCATGTAGTTTGTTCCAAAGTTAAAAACACTATTCCTTTCAGTAAACACTATGCAATAGCACCTACTGATCTCGACGAAGCATTGCAGCTGGCGAGTTTATGTCACTATAACGCCGACACACTAACACAAATAAAAATCATTACCATCCAAACTAGGTAAATAACCTCAAAAGTGTAGTTTGTGAAATAATGAATGAACAAAGAATATACAGGAATAACGCTTAGAATAAAGTAGACATAAACGTCGCTATGCCTACTTTAAGGAGGGTCAATTACAATGATTTAATTTAACAATACAAGTGAAGTAACATTGCGAACACCGGGATGACTCATATAGTCATTTTTAATCCCTTCAACTCTCAGTGATTTACCAATCAAACTCGGGTTAAGCTTGGGACTAAATGCATCGCGCTGAGCTGATTCCAACTTAATATATAGCTTGTTGCCAGCAACTGTTGGGTCGCTTAATTCAAGCGCATAGATATCGTTTACAGCAGCCGTGATTTTGCCACTGACTACCACTGCAGAGCCATTATTCAGCGCTAATACGTCAGCAACACTCATATCACTTGATGGCTCTGTCGTTGTACCAACGGTTTGTATTTCACTGACTTCTCGTATCCCCGGTGCACTCATATACGATGAGCGAACACCTTTGATAACTAAAGTAGAATCAAGAATGGATGGATTAAGCTGCGGACTAAATGCAGCACGCTGGTGACTTTCAAGTTTAACATTTATCGTATGATTTGGATTTTGGCTGTCCTCAAGTACTAAAGCATAGATATCATTAAGTGCAGATTTAACACGCCCAACAAGCTCAATTTCATTGCCCTCGGCGGTTGCAATCGCCTGCTCAACCGACAATGCCACTGGTGCAATCTGAATATCGCTTACATAACGAATACCAGCCTCACCCATGTAACTGTCTCGAGTACCAGTCACTATAACTGATTGACCAAGGATCTCAGGATTGAGTTGCGGGTTAAAGTCACTGCGCTGAGCAGATTCAAGCTTTACGTTGATACTTAACGATGCATTGGCAGTATCTGAGAGTAGTAGGCCATAGATGCCGTTTACTTCGGCTGTCACTTTACCTAACACAGCAAATTTAGACCCAGTAGAAGCAGCAAGGGCCTGTGCTACAGAAATCGTGCCATCAGGAGTTGGCTCTGGATCGGGATTAGGATCTGGGTTGGTTTGCCCTGAACCATAAGGCGCATTGAAAGAGTTATTTTTATAGCTATCTGTATTCCACGCATCAAAACCCGATGCAGGCGTCCCCCATGGCTGACCATTGTTTGGATCAGACATTTCTTGCGGCGCCATTGGCACAGGTGTTACTTCACCGCTTGCATGACCGTTAGTACCATCAAAGTACTGATACGACTCAGGAGTCGCTAGCCAGTTGATGATATTGACCGAAAGTACAGCGGCATTACCACTGTCTGTCCAGCCAGGGTACGTCTTTTTACTATTGCCATTATCTTGACGCTTGTACTTAGGTGTAGCGTCTTCAATTGGGGAAGAATCACCAATAAATGCGGCTTTGCCTAACCCAGCTTTTGAGATAGCAACATACGGGCCTTCATTTCTACCACCAAAGTAAAGTCCATCATCTTTAGCATGACGCCACTTAGCTGGTGTGTCTGAAGGTGAAAAATAAACCAAGCCTTTCGCTTTTTGTTCATCTACAATCGCAAGCGTCGCGCCGGCGGCCATCAAAACAGGAGTAACTCCGAGTGTGATCCCTTCTGTTTTGCTCGCAGACTCAATACCACTTACGCCTTGTTTGTAATCCGCGGCATTAAAGCGAAAGCGGACCCCAAAATTTTCTGCAAGCCATCCCATGTCTGCTGATTTTGGATTACGCCAGTCACCGTACTCACCACCTAGATTATACTTAGCCAGATCTGAGCGGTTGTAGCCGTTAAAGACTTCAGTGGCATCCCACGTATTTAGATTACGATCCGCGTCATAATGATCTGCAATAAAAAATATCCCTTTTCCATCCGCTACAAACTGCAATAACGCCGCTTGCTCTGATTGAGTGAAAGGACGGTTAGTTTCTGCCAATACAAAGACATCGGCATCTTTAATCGCATCGTAGCTGATAACCGCTTCATTTTGATTGCTTTGAGAGGTTCGGTCGTCAAAGAATCTAATCTTGCCGTCATTGTTTAAATCAACACCACGATATTCTTTTACGGTATATCCTTCATTAACTAATGCATCCGCAAAGTCTGAAAACGCACCATCAATAACCCAGTCGGCATTTCCTTCGACGCCACCGTGTGACACATCAAATAATACTGTCTTACCATTGTTGTTTGTGCTTGGTGTTTTGACTGGAATGTGGTTATTCCAGTCATACGGCTGCGCTGCAAATACAGATGTGGATATAGCTGCAGCCAAAACTACGCTGCAAAGCTTGAAGTTTACTTGTTTCATTCGTCAAATCCCGTTGAAAATTATAAAAAGAAGCAATAAAAAAGCCGCCAAAATATGGCGGCGTAGTGTATTAGTTCAGCGGTTGTGTTAAATCCAGCTGATAAAGTGCAAAACCTCTTTCGTCGGTTTTGCCGGTAGGTAGAATATGATTAAATTGCTGACTGTAAGTTTCAGCATTCGCACTGGTTGAGCTAAAGAATTCAATATTAGCGCCAACCACAGGTGCAAATGACCAGTTCATATCGGCGGACGGATCAAGTCCTTCAGCACCATTTTGGTCGCTAACAAAAGTTATATAGTCAGCAACGACCTGACGGTTCTCATTTGGCGAGTCAACGACGATTTTATCTCCCTTAATATTTGGGAAATTACCGCCACCAGATGCACGATAGTTATTCGTTGCTACCAAGAATACTTGGTCATCCTTAACTAACTCACCTTGATACTTTAATGCCTTAATGCGGTTACCGTTTGACACCTTTTCACCGTTTGCCGCGTAGCGTGCAGGCTCAGTGACAT
Source organism: Pseudoalteromonas sp. OANN1 (assembly GCF_024124685.1). Taxonomy (NCBI): domain Bacteria; kingdom Pseudomonadati; phylum Pseudomonadota; class Gammaproteobacteria; order Alteromonadales; family Pseudoalteromonadaceae; genus Pseudoalteromonas; species Pseudoalteromonas sp. OANN1. The sequence goes on along the minus strand of NZ_JAMXSE010000038.1, from coordinate 7,584 downwards.
CAATTTGATACGTCACACCATCTAGTACATCATAGTTATATGAAGGAAAGTCTGGATTGATCAGCGCTTGAACGCCTTCAGTATTCGGTGTGATTTGATTGAACTGTCCTGCAGACATTTCAAGCCATTCGCGCACTTCGCTGCCCTTGAGCTTCAACACCTTAAGTACGTTCGGGTAAATGTACATATCCGCAACGTTACGATAGGCGATATCACCTGCAGGTATTGCGGTAAAGTCATCTGGCCCGCCACGCCCTGCTCTGAAAGGCGCACCCGCAGACAGAATAGGTAATCCATCAAGCTCAGTACCTTGCACGATTTTTGCTGTATACCATGCTTGTGCGTCTGTCACGATTTGGATTGAGGGATCGTCATTCACTAACGCAAAATAGCTGTTCACTGTGTTGGTAATTTTAGCAAAAGGCTCATTCACCCATGCGCGAGTTTCAGCATGCTCACGATGTACCGCTGCTTCAATTGCCGCATCGCTTTCTACCAAAGATACGGTGTTACGATTTTCATCCGTTTCATAGATAGCTTTCAGCGTAGACTGTGAGTCAACCACCACCCATTTACCTGATTTAAATTGGATATCTAGATCAATTACACCAAGGTGATTGCCCCAAAAACCAGGCATTACAGCCGCAACGCCATTGATTGTGCCTTTGTCGTTATCGACACCATGTGCCGCTAAGTCTGCGTAGCCCGAACCAGGGAAGTTTGCATGCGCGTGACCAAACATAATGGCGTCTATATCATCCACCTTGGACAAAGCATAAGATGCATTTTCAGCCATTGGCTTATCGGCTGACACGTCTAGGCCTGAGTGCGGAATAGCAACGACAATATCCGCGCCTTCAGCTTTCATCTTAGGTACGTAGTGCTTTGCCATTTTTACGATGTCTTTAGCGATCACTTTGCCTTCAAGATTGGCCTTATCCCATTGCATAATTTGCGGTGGAACAAACCCGATAAAGCCGACTTTAATCACCTGAAGTTTGTCATTCTCATCAAAGAATTGTTTTTCTTGAATTAGGTAAGGCTTAAACAACGGAACATCATTTGTTTCATCTTCGTCGCCATCAACCTTAAATACGTTTGCACTAATATAGGGAAAGTTCGCATCGTCAATTGCTTCGTCTAAAAACGCTAAACCAAAGTTAAACTCATGATTACCAATGTTTGCGACGTCGTACTCTAGTGTGTTCATTGCCTTATAAACAGGGTGAACTTCTCCCTCTTTGAGGTTTTTTATCTTCGCCATATAGTCGCCAAGCGGACTACCTTGGATCAAGTCGCCGTTATCTACTAGCATGGAGTTTTTAACTTGGCTTCTCGCTTGATGGATTAACGCCGCGGTTTTCACTAGACCCACTTTGTCATCTTGCTTGTCTGAGAAGTAGTTGTAGTTCAATACATTTGCATGCAAATCTGTGGTTTCTAGTAAACGCAAAGACACCGCTGTGCCCTCTTTTGGTATATCAGGTCCTTTCGGCACGTTTATATCAACATCGTTATCTGAATCTGAGCAACCAGTAATAATGCTTGTGGCACCGCACAGTAGTGCGATTGGAAGTAGTTTTGTTTTCATAAGTCCTTTCTTTACTTTGTTTGCATACCCGTGCGCATGCTTTAGTTATTTCAGTAATACCAATTCACGTCTCTTCTTATTCCACTTCATAGAAGCGAACCAAGAAGCACAGCGAGTTAGTATAAACCGTTGCGTTTTGCGTGGCGGGTGTCACTATACGAGGGAAAAAAGTCAAGAAAGCTAAGGTTTTATGGCAGTTAAATGCTAGAAATATGACGGTACTAAGTCAGGAGAAGTGAATTAGCTTTAAAGTGATAAATATACAAAAAAGCCTCCATATTGGAGGCTTTAATTGCTTGCTTAACATTTAGTAGTATTTAGTCTTCGAACTCTACTTTTTCTGCTTGAATATAAGTTTCACCATCCTCGGTTACTAAATAGCCCTCCACTTCAACGTTTTTACCCGTTGCAATATCAGACTGATCACCATCTTCAAACTGAGTTTGCTCAGACACTTTAATCTTTTGGCCAAGTACATAAAACATGGTTGCTGAATCAACTTGCGTGATTGACCCCTCAACTTCTACGTACTTTATTGCTTGAAACTTCAGCTCTTTAGCAACCACTGTCACGCCATCTGTGGTGTATCCTTCGACTTCCACTTCTAAACCATTGTCTAGCTTTTCAAAATTACCATGCTTAAACTCTGTGTTTGCGGTAACTTGAACACGCTGCGCGCCGAGATTGAACTGATAATCAAACGGAGAGCCCTTAACTAAGTCTTCGATAAACCCCGCAATCTCTACTTCTTCGGCATCGTCATCATCAAATTCAACTTTCTTAGCCAATAGTACGTTATCTTGGGTTAACACTCCCTCGACTTCAACAGAGACGCCATCAGCTAAGTTTTCACGGCTGCCATCTTTAAACTCAGTATTGTTATCCGTGGTAATTGAAATGCCATTCACCATAAACTCTGACGCTGAGACAAAGTTGGTGACGTTACCTTCAACTTCAAGCTCAATGCCGTCTTCAGATTCGATTTCAATTTTAAGCGCAAAAACTGAGCCGTCGGCACGCTGAATCGCTTTGACTTCAACGAAGTCGTCATTGACAAATATGCCGTTTTTAAACTCGGTGTTTTCATCAAAAAATACGGTTTTACCATTGAGGCTAAAAGTTGCATCGACAGGGTTAAAGTCCGAAACCTTACCTGTTAATTCAAAAGTTCGGTCATCAAAGTCGTCGTCCTTGTCGTCAACCTCAACTTTAGTTGCGATAAGTGCATCGCCTTGGATCACATAGTCAACTTCCGCGATATCACCTGCCGCCACTTTTTCAAAAAATACAGTTAGATCAACATCACTCTCCAGCTCAAGTTCGGTTGCTCCATTGATGGCAAAGACCAATTTACCAACAGTGATAGTCTGCTCAGCTGCATTCACAGCAGTAACTTTTCCTTCAACTTCATGCTCTTGCTGAGCATTAAAATCACTCGCAGAGATGCGCTCTAAGTCTCTTACGACATAAGCATCTTCAAAGCCAAAAGCCTCAATCTCAACGACATCGCCAATATTAAGCTTCTCAAGTTTAAGTTCGTTGTCCTCAGCATCTGACTCATCTTCAAACTGGGTATAGCTATCCACAAAATAGGTGCTACCAAATACCGTTAGTGTTTGTGCTTCAAGATCAATTGCGTCAATTACACCAGTTAGTTCTATTTCTGACTGTTTATCGAAGCGTACTTTTTTCGCAATCAAACCATCATCTTCTGTAACAACGGCAAGTACAAATACACGCATACCGACTTGTAAGTCGTCATCGTCGCCTTTCTTATAATCAGTCTCGTCGCTCAATGTAAAATTATGGCCGCCAATTGCAAAAGCCTCATCACTGACTTGCGTTACTATTCCTTCGAATTTAGCCACCGCTCCCGAAGGCGCTGAATTGGCGCTTTCAACTTCGATGCTGTCAGCAAGTAAAACGCCCTCTACAGGCAAGTTCGATGCCTCTACTTCTACTATTGCATCATTTTCTATCGTGCCTTCGACCTCTGACGCTTGGCTGTAGTCGACAATAAGCGCGCCTAATTTAAATGTCTTGGCATCGAGATTTAGTTCAGAAACCTTGCCTTCAACCTCAAACTCGCCACTTTGTTCTTCAACATCAATACGGGTAGCGATATATTGACCCTGCCCTTGATGCAGCGCACTGATCTCAACGAAGTCTCCCGTATTTAACTCAATAAATGCGATATCTAGCTTTGTGCGCTTATCAACACCAAATTCTTGACCCAACACAGTGATTGTTTGTTTGGCGTAGTCGACTGCCGTCACTACACCTTTAGCGGTTGCGTCGTAGCTAATAGAATCAGCTACTGCAAAATCACCATCTGCGCCTTGCTTACCTTGCAGATTTACCTGCATACCCACTTTAAGATTTGCTTGTTGTTCTGGCGTTGTTTCATAACGCACACCGTTTACGTACACACTGCCGAATCCAGTTACGGTTCCCTGTGCACTTACTGATGTACGGTAGGTAATGGTGATTGTTTCTTCCTCATTGCTGCTTAAATCAACGGTAATTGATTCTTCATTGGGCTGATAAAGCGCCTGATTTACAGAGCGAGAGGTAGCGGTTAGCTTATATTCACCTGTAGCAAGCGCACTGAGTGTAGTGGTAGTAGAAATATCTTCGCTATAGCTTGATGGACCTGTTAACGTTAGGTCTGCCTCGGCTCCAGCGGGTAAGCCCTGTACAATGACTTTTATTGAACCTTTGGCTCCGGTGTTATCGCCAGGTTGCGGATCGTCATCACTACCGCCCCCACACGCGACCAGAAGGCTACTTGATGCCAATAATGATGGTAATAACCATTTTCTATCCATTACATAATCTCCTAAATTTTTGGCTCATTTAGTACATGCAGCTGCTTTGCCACAAAAACTTAACATGCACTCTAGACGGCCAAAAATGAATACCCGCTTTATTACTGGTACCTTGGTATCCACCTAATTGGAGACTGATATTAAATTGGTTTGCTTGTTGAAATAACTATCTTAATGAGACCCGCGCAGCTGCAGATGAAAGTTTTTAGAATTCGTATCACCACACTTCCATGCGATTTACTTGGCAGTCATCTGCATCAAAGTACTTTTTCATCACCTCGGGAAATGGACCATTGCCGTGAGCATTCTTATTCTTCTTAAACGTATACTCCATAGCTTTATAATAATAGCGGTTGATTGGTTGAGTAATATCCATAAACCTATTCATTTGTGACCAATCGTGAGTATCGCCACCTCCCGCAATACCAATACGATTTCCAAACCAATAGTGCTCGGGGTATTTTCTACAACTTAAGTAACCCGTTTGCATCGATGCGCTGCCTCGCATATTTTTTACTTCTGGACCAACAACATACTCTAGGTCTTCTATGGGGATATAAAATGGCTTTCTGAATAAGGTGTAGGGCGTTCTTACCAGTCCGGTATGGCGGTTAAACTCGATTGCATCCACAATACGAATTGCATTCCCTATTTTGTACATTATTAAAGGGAATACAGTCAGTAAAAACAGCCCCAACCATGAATGCCAAGCTGGCATACTGTCGTCTGTCATACTTACCCCTAGCAGACAAATACCAATAATAGGGCCCAATACCAACCCATGTAGCCTAAGGGACCATAATCCCGGTGAGCGCGGTACCGAAACAACCCGACCATCGCATTGGCTAGGGTAACTTACACCACTAAAGTCATCTCTCGGCGCAAATCTGTCTTTACAGGGTTTTGCGTCTTTAAACTTACAACCGTTTAGTTCTTCAGCCTTGGCTAAGCGTTCCTTATAGCTTTGGTTATGGAGATGATCTTTTGATAGTTCCTCAAAATAGATACCACTAATAAGGTATTTGCTCTCTCTATCAACATATTCACGTATTTCTTCTCTTACTTTTTTCTCTTCTTCTGTGGCTTCTTCTCGATAATACCGTTCTCTTTCCTTAGCTCTTTCCTTTAGATATTTATCTAACTCCTCTTGAGTCATCTCTTCAATCTTTTTCATCACCAATTCCTTTTAGTCAACCACTAGAAAGCACTTGTAATGATTAACGCCCTACCACACTTCCATGCGATTTACTTGGCAGTCGTCGGCATCAAGTTTGAAGCCAGCTATAACTATAAACCCTATTCCGGATAGCAAAATACTAGCTGTAACATTATCATGGTGAACATACCTCTTGGCTTGGGTGGCCGTTTGGGATCAGGGGTCCATACTTCCCATGGCCTTGTAATTTCTGGTTGAACTTTGCCCTCAGACCAGTCAAATTTTAAAGCCTCTCGAAATATTTGCTCTTCAATTTCTCTTTGCTGTTCAAGGCTAAATTGTGTCCAAAAGCCTTTTGGTCGACCATTGCTTTCATCAAAAGACTTAGTTAGTGGATCCAACTCTCGATACAGCTCGTACTCCGGTGTATCGGGTAAAGCTCTATCTTGCTCCATGTGCCTAACAATCGACTCCCACTCCATAAAACATCGTACTGGGTTTGATGTATCTCCATTCACTGATAATGTCAACTTCGCATTTGGGTAACGTTCTACATCTTTATGCCTGATTTCAATAAACGCTTTCATCAAACCTAAAGCACCTAGCTCATTTTTAATTATGCACTCTATGTCATCCCAATCAAATATTGGATTGCCAAACTCATCAAGCTCTTCAGCATTTCCTATTTTCCATGTAAAACTTACTTTTTGCTCTATACGGTCAAAATAAGCGCCTCTAATAGGCATTCGGTCATAGAACAGCCCCAATAAGTTAACCACGAAGAAAGAATATATAGGAATTAGATAGACAATATACCACGTAAAATCCTCTTCAGAAAATAATGCAACAAGTGAATTAAGAACAAGGATAAACCAAAAATAAAAAGACAACCCGCCTGGTATACACAGTAAAAAGAAAAGAATATCACCACCCTTTGCTTTATATAAATACCTAGACTTTAACTTGAAGAAAACTTCACTCTTAGGATCGTAAAACTTTTTATAAAACGCTAGCCCACACCGCTCTCTATTCACCCCACCTTTGAAGCTATGCTCGCTAAAAAATCGATTAAAGAAACTATTTTTCTGAAGTGTATTCACTATTTTCCTCCCTGAAAAAGCTGTAACAGCTGTTAAGGCAACCCCGTTAAAATTTGTATTAACGAGACTTTTATAAAGCTTTGCTTTTTGTTGACCTGCTCTTGAGTCAGATCTGGTTTCCACTTTAACCAAGGCTTTACAATTTCCTCACGTTCAGGGCCGTAAGTGAAGTTAAAATCTGCAGCGTCTTCTTCATAAAGTCGTTTTAATCGACTCTGCTCTCCCAAACTAAACCCAGCCCAAAAAAGCTTTGGTCGATTGTTTTGCTTATCAAACTCCCTCGTCAAATCATCTTTGCTTCTATCAAGCTCATAGATAGGAATATCTGGTAGTGGTTTGGTATTATCCATATGTCGAATTATCAGCTCCCACCTTAAATGGCAGTACATAGCTGAATTTTGTATTCCCACAACATCCATACGAAGGTTTACCATAGGGTATTTATCACGATCTTTGTGCACTAAACGGACAAAAAAACGTGGAACTCCCATATCGCCAATTTGCTCAAAAATTTCTGCTTCTATATCCAGCCATGGAAAACACTGATTGCCAAACTCATCCAGCTCGCCTGAGCCAACATCAAAACTAAAACTAACGGTTTGTTTAACTCTATCGAAGTAGGCATATTTATGCCCCAACATTCTTAAAAAGTATGGATAAATATTCAGAAAAAAAAGCGAAATAACTAAGTTAAATAAAAATCGACCAGAAAAAAGATCAATTAACCCTTCATTAGTGATATCGTCCGTAAAAAAATACAATATAATATTAAATAACAAGAGCCTGATTTCAGATAATAAGTGCGACACTCATGGGATCGCGTAGAAGAGGAAGCCAACTGCTGAAAGTGGTACGCTCTTCTCGCCAAAGAAACAAGCAGTACTACCATGAGATATCAGCAGTTGACCG